>JANNFE010000050.1:0-31669 GCA_031379415.1 Betaproteobacteria bacterium
GTCGGCGTCGAGAAGGGCGAGGGGCGCAAGGTCGGCCTGGAAGAACTCGTCTTCGCCGACGGCCGCGACAAGGTCTACCTGGGCCACGACTCGGCGGCGCTGATGCTGGTGGCGCAGATCCGCGACGAGGCGCACCGCTTCGCCATCACCGGCATGCGCGCCCGTCGCGCCAGCGTGCGCACCGGCGGCAGCAAACTCGAAGACATCGCCGGCGTCGGCCCGCGCAAGCGCGCGCGCCTGCTGCAGCGCTTCGGCGGCCTGCGCGGCGTGGCCAGCGCGGGCGTGGAAGACCTGGCCAGCGTCGAAGGCATCTCAAGAGAACTTGCAGAGGAGATCTACCGTGCATTGCATTGACCCGCGGGCGCGCCTGCTCGCCCTGACCGCGGCCCTGGCCTTGATCGCCGGCTGCGCCACCAAGGCCCCGACACCGCCGCCCCCGGCAGCTGCCGCGGCGCCACGACCGGCTGCTGTGGCGCCTGCACCCTCGGCGCCGGCGCCTGTCGCGGCCCCGGTGCCAGTGACCGCGGCGCCTGCGGCGGCAGCCACGCCCGGCGCACGCGCGCCGCGTTACATCAAGCTGCCGCCACCGGCGACACCGCGCAGTGCCGCCGACCTGCGCGCGCAGTTCGCGCGCCGGCTCGTCGAAGCCCATCCCGACAGCACCTACCTGGGCCGGGTGCCCGAGCGTCTGCTGGCCATCCCGGTGATCGAGGTCGAGCTCAACGCCGACGGCAGCGTGCGCCACATCGACGTGCTGCGCAAGCCCAGCACCGGCAACGAAGCCACGGTGCTGGCCATCGACGCCATCAAGCGCGCCGCACCCTATGGCGACGTGTCGCGCCTGCCCAAGCCCTGGAAGGTGGTCGAGACCTTCCTCTTCGACGACAACCTGAAGTTCAAGCCGCGCACCCTGGACCAGAAGTAGGGGGGTCGCGCTGCGCCCGCGGACGGCACAGCGCGCTTGGGCACAATCAGCCGATGTTCTTCACCATCCCCACGCTGCTGACCTGGGCGCGCATCGCCGCCATTCCTCTGATCATCGGCGTGTACTACCTGGGCTGGGACATGGCCACGAAGAACCTCGTGGCCACCGTGCTCTTCGTGACCTTTGCGGCCACCGACTGGCTCGACGGCTGGCTGGCGCGCAAGCTGAACCAGGCCTCGGCCTTCGGCGCCTTCCTCGACCCGGTGGCCGACAAGTTCCTCATCTGTGCGTCGCTGCTGGTGCTGCTGGGCCACGGGCGCGTCGACCCGCTGGTGGCGCTGATCATCATCGGCCGCGAAATCGCGATCTCGGCGCTGCGTGAGTGGATGGCCCAGATCGGCGCCTCGCGCAGCGTGGCCGTGCACATGCTGGGCAAGCTGAAGACGGTGTCGCAGATGGTGGCCATACCCTTCCTGCTCTACGACGGCCATCTCTTCGGCTTCATCGACACGCGCCTGTGGGGCACCTGGCTGATGGTGGTGGCCGCGGTGCTGACGATCTGGTCGATGGTCTACTACCTGCGCAAGGCCATCCCGGAGATCCGGGCCAAGACGAAATGACGGCCAGGCCGGCGGCCCTGCCCGCCGCCATGCCGCTGGTCTTCGTGCTCATCTGGAGCACCGGCTTCGTGGTCGCGCGCTACGGCATGCCGCATGCCGGGCCGATGTCCTTCCTGGCCTTGCGCTTCGCCTTGTCGGCCGCCGCCTTCATGGTCTGGACCACGCTCGCGCGCGCGGCCTGGCCGCGTGGCCGCGCGCAGTGGCAGCACCAGGCGGTGACGGGCCTGCTCATGCACGCCGGCTACCTGGGCGGCGTGTGGGCGGCCGTGAAGCTGGGGCTGGGCGCGGGGCTGGTGGCGCTGATCGTCGGCCTGCAGCCGGTGCTCACCGCCTTGTGGCTCAGTGCACGCGGCAGTGCACGCAGCGACCCGCATCGCATCAGCGCGCGCCAGTGGCTGGGCCTGGCGCTCGGCCTTGCAGGGCTGGTGCTGGTGGTCTGGCACAAGCTGCACCTGGGCGAGGCGCACGCCACCAGCCTGGCCCTGGCCATCGGAGCGCTGGCCAGCATCACCGCCGGCACGCTGTACCAGAAGCGCTGGGTCGCGCCCTGCGACGTGCGCACCGCCAGCACCGTGCAGCTGCTGGCCGCCTTCGTGGTGACGGCGCCGCTGGCGTTGCTGGAGCCGCAGCACTTCGAGCTGCATCCCGAATTCATCGGCGCCATGGCCTGGTCGGTGATCGTGCTCACGCTCGGCGGCAGCTCGCTGCTGTACATGATGATCCAGCGCGGCGCGGCCACCGCGGTGAGCAGCCTGATGTACCTGGTGCCGCCCTGCACCGCGCTGCTGGCCTGGTGCTTGTTCGACGAGGTCATCACCGTGCTCGGCGTGGCCGGCCTGGCGCTCACCGCCGCCGGTGTGGCGCTCGTGCTGCGCGAGCCCGCCAAATGACCTGCATCCGCACCCGTACCCGGCGCCCTTGTCAAGCGTGAAAGCACGCTGCCGCGGCGACGCATGCCTGCCCTCGAACGCGGGATAGTTGCGCCTAGAATCCCGCCTTCGCTTGACACTGCCGAAGCCAGCGGGATGTAATGGTTTGAGGCCCGCTACGGCCATGGTCGCGGGGCGCGTCAGGCCAGAACACCGCCACCGCCCGACATCCATTCGAGACATCCATTGAGGGGAACCGCGACGTGAACAAGAGTGAACTGATCGAGCACATCGCCAAGCAGGCCGACATCTCCAAAGCGGCCGCCTCCCGCTCGCTCGAAGCGCTGATCGGCGCTGTGAAGACCACGCTCAAGAAGGGTGGCAACGTCACCATCACCGGCTTCGGCACGTTCACCGCCCCCAAGCGCGCGGCCCGCACCGGGCGCAACCCGCGCACTGGCGCCGCCATCAAGATCAAGGCCGCCAAGGTTCCGAAGTTCCGCCCCGGCAAGGGCCTGCGCGACGCGCTTTGAGGCTTTGCTTGCGAGCGGGTGCTTAGCTCAGTTGGTAGAGCGGCGCCCTTACAAGGCGTAGGTCGGCGGTTCGAGCCCGTCAGCACCCACCACCTCGGCTAGAATCCGCCGCCCCGTCGTCGGGAGTTGCAGGCGCCACGGCGCGCCCCTTGCAGCCCCCGCCGTGCTGGCGGTGGAACCCGGCGAGCCCGCCTCGCTCTTCTTGAATCGGCCGCGCTCCGCGCGCCGGCCCCGAGGTCCTGTCCGATGTTCGATTTCGTCCGCACCCACACCCGGTTGGCGCTCGGCTTCATGCTGCTGCTGATCATCCCGTCCTTCGTCTTCTTCGGGGTGCAGGGCTACTCGCAGTTCAACGAGGCCGGCAACGACACCGTGGCCAAGGTCGACGGCCAGGGCATCACGCGCGCCGAGTGGGACGACGCGCACAAGCGCTACCTCGACCAGGTGCGCCGCCAGGCACCGACGCTCGACCCGGCCACCCTGGACACACCGGCGCTGCGCAAGGACACGCTCGACGGCATGATCCGCGAACGCCTGTTGTTGGCCGCTGCCAACCGCTTGCACCTGTTGCCGACGGATGCGCGCATGGCGCGCCTGTTCGACAGCGACCCGCAATTCGCCGGCCTGCGCGGCCCCGACGGCCGCATCAGCCGCGAACTGCTGGTGGCCCAGGGCATGAGCCCCGCCTTGTTCGACCAGCGCCTGCGCCAGGACCTGGGTGCGCGGCAGGTGCTGGGCGGCATCACGCAGACGGTGCCGGCCGCGGCGCTGCCGGCCTCAGCGGCGCTCGACGCCTTCCTGCAGCGCCGTGCCGTGCAGATGCAGCGCTTCGACCCCGCCACCTACCGCGACAAGGTGCAGCCCACCGACGCCGATGTCGAGGCCTACTTCAAGACCAACGAGGCGCAGTTCAAGGCGCCCGAACAGGCCAGCATCGAATACGTGATGCTCGACCTGGCGACGCTGTCGCAGGGCGTGAGCGTGAGCGAAGCCGATCTGCGCAAGGCCTACACCGACGCGGCGGCGCGCTACACCGTGCCCGAGGAAAGGCGCGCCAGCCACATCCTCATCGGCGCCGACAAGGACAAGCCGGCAGCCGAGCGCGCGCAGGCCAAGGCGCGCGCCGAAGAGCTGCTCGCCCAGGTGCGCAAGAACCCGGCCGCCTTCGCCGAACTGGCGCGCAAGAACTCCAGCGACCCGGGCTCGGCCGCGCAGGGCGGCGACCTCGACTTCTTCGGCCGCGGCGCCATGGTCAAGCCCTTTGAGGATGCCGCGTTCTCGATGAAGCCCGGCGAGATCAGCAACGTCATCGAGACCGACTTCGGCTACCACATCATCACGCTGACCGCGGTGCGTGGCGGCACTGCCAAGCCGTTCGAAGAGGCGCGTGCCGAGGTCGAGGCCGAGGCGCGCAAGGCGGCAGCGCAGAAGGCCTGGGCGGTGTCGGCCGAGACCTTCACCAACACCGCCTACGAGCAGAGCGACAGCCTGCAGCCGCTGGTGGACAAGCTCAAGCTCGTGAAGAAGACCGCCACCGTCACGCGCACCGCCGCGCCAGGCGCAGCAGGCCCGCTGGCTTCGGCCAAGCTGCTGGACGCCGTGTTCAGCACCGACGCGGTGAAGAACAAGCGCAACACCGACGCCGTGGAAGTCGCGCCCAACCAGTTGGTGGCCGCGCGCGTGCTGCAGCACCAGCCGGCGCGCACGCTGGCGCTGGCCGAGGTGAAGGACCGCGTGCGTGCGGCCCTGGTCGAACAGCAGGCGGCCGCGCTGGCGCGCAAGGACGGCGAGGCGCGGCTGGCCGCGCTGCGTGCGGGGCCTGCCGCCGAGCCACTGCCGGTGGTGGTGACGATTTCGCGTGCGCAGTCGCAGGGCATGCCCAAGCCACTGCTCGACGCCGCGCTGCGCGCCGACCCTGCCAAGCTGCCGGCGGTGGAAGGCGTGGACCTCGGCGCCCAGGGCTACGTGCTGATGCGCGTGATGCAGGTGCTGCCGCGCGAAGTGCCGCCCGGCGGTGAAGAACCGCTGCGCGCGCAGTACGCGCAGGCCTGGGCCAATGCCGAGGCCGATGCCTACGTGGCGGCGTTGAAGAAGCGCTACAAGGCCGAGATCAAACCCGCGGCCAGCACGGCCGCGGAGGCCGCCTCGGCAGCGGCCCGCTGAAGCGGGCCCGCTATACTCTCTGCCGCAGCGGTGGCTGTAGCTCAGTTGGTAGAGTCCCAGATTGTGATTCTGGTCGTCGTGGGTTCGAGTCCCATCAGCCACCCCACCAAGAACGCGACGCCGACAAGTACATAGCTGCTGTCGGCGTTTTGCTTTCCGGGCCCGTCGGGAACGGCACGCGCGGGCGCGGGAAGCCGCAGCGCGCTGATGGACCGGTTTCGAGTGCTGGTGGCTGGTCAACGTGTACGCGCGCTGGCGCGGCACGGCGGCTGACGCGCCATTCACCGAGCTTCCTGATGCCGCGGAGCTTCGGGGTCACCGCCAGCCGCTCGTTCTGACCCGGCCTGACTTGATGTGTCAGGCCCGCCCCCGTGAAGCGCTCAGGGCTCCGGCCGATGCCGATTGACGGTCTCCGGGAGGCTCAGCCACACGGCGGTTGCCATCAGGAAGCTCACCGAGGCCAGGCACATCACCGGTGCCAGGCCGAACACCTCGGCCAGCGGCGCCGTCACCAGCGGCGCCATCATGCTGATGATGCGGCCCCAATTGAAGATGGAAGCGGCGGTGGAGCGCAGGTGCGCCGGGTACAGCTCGGACATCCAGGGCCCCCAGATCGCACTGCACGACAAGGCGGCGCCATAGACCAGACCGATGGCGCGCAAGGTGGACACCGAGACGTCGGCAAACAGATAGAACGGGATCAGCACCGCACATGCCACGAAGCCCACCGCCGCCGCGCGGCGCCCGAACCGGTCGCTGACCCAGCCCCAAGCCAACGAGCCCACGGCGCTGCCGATGAACTGCCAGCCGAGGATGTCGCCGATGGCCGCGTCGGGTATGCCTTTCTCGGTGCGCAAGAAGGTGGTGTTCCACCCCGTGAAGGCCTGGTAGGCGAAGAAGTTGAGCCCGCTCATCAGCGCCAGCAGCAGGGTTTGCCGCCGCACGCTGGGAGCGAACAACTCGGTGATCGGCAGCGCCGTGGTGGCGGTGGACTTGCCCTGCGTCAGGCCGTCCATCGGCACCAGCTTGCGATCGTCGGGAATCAGGAACACCGCCAGGCCTGCCAGCACCACCGGCACTGCGCCGGCATAGAGCATCACCGTCCAGTCCAGCCCCGCCTTGAACACGGCCGACGACACGAAGCCCAGCGCCGACACGGCCAGGTTGTAGGTGCCCAGCACGACACCGGCGATGCGGCCGCGGATCTCGCGTGCGAACAGGCCCGAGTAGATGCCCACCGCGATGGGGAACATCGAGCCCATGAAGAAGCCGAGGTAGATGCGCTGCAGCACGAGGCCGGAGTAGTCGGTGACCCACAGCGCGCCCAGCAGGCCCGAGCCGTAACCGAACATCGAGATCACCAGCGCGTTGCGGCGGCCGATCTTGTCGGCCACCTGACCCATGACCACCGCGCCGACGATGGCGCCAATGGACTGCAGCGTGTAGGCCGAGCCCGACTGCATCAGGGTCAGCTTGAGGCTCTCTCTGATATAGGGCCTGAGCACATCGATCGTGTTCCACGACCAGGCATAGAAGAAGTAAGCGACCAGCAGGAACAGCAGGGCGATGGATTTGCGCGTGGTCGACAGCTCGCGGGCATCCAGCCAGCCGGCTGGCAGCTCGGCGCGCGGGGCTGTGGCGGGCAGGGCCTGCATTCAGGCGCGCACGCGTGCCAGCAGGTCGACGTCGAGCTGCAGGAAGAAGTGCGGCAGGTCGAGCAGCACCCAGTTTTCCACCAGCAGGCCGTCCTGTGCACGCCACCAGTCCATCACGCGCATCTGCACCGGCCGCCCGGTGGCCGGCACACCGAGGTAAGGGCCCAGATGGGTGGCGTGGATGCTGGGCCAGCCGGTCGAGGCGGCATACGAACCCTCACCGAAGCGCGCGCGGTGGTGCCCGCCCTTGCGGTCGGGCAGGGCCGTCAGGAACGGCTTCTGGTGGTGGCGCTCGAAACCCGCGATGGCGCGCGTGCTGCCGACGCCGCAGGGCCCGTACCACATCATCTGCGGATGCCAGAAACGCGTCATGCCCATGCTCTTCAGGTCATGGCGGTCGTAGCGGCCCAGGCCGGCGATCATCTCCATCACGAGGTTCAGGCAAGAGCGGCCCTGCGCCGGATCGACATCGCCCAGCAGCAGGCCGTCCTGCGTGCGCGGGCCTGGCACCAGCAGTTCCAGCCCCGGGCTGGGCGGCAGCACCGGCCGGCCGGCCTGACGAGCCAGGTCCACGATGTCGAGCAGGATGCGCGCCTCGGAGATGCGACCGTCCACGACGCGATAGAACTCGCCGAAGCGCAACCACACCGGCTCGCCCGTGGCCGGGATGCCGAACAGCTCGCGCGTGAAGGTGCCCAGGTAGTGCCCGATGCAGGTGACCCACAGGCCTTGGCCGCCGCAGATGTGGCCGTCCCAGTGGCCGCCGAAGAAGAGGTCGATGCGGCGCTCGACGTCGGGCAGTGCGCTCAGCAGCGGCTCGAAGAACCCGGCCGCCACGGCCTCGGGGCCCGTCAGTTCGTTGATGGGGTGCGACATCACCCATTGCGAGTCGGCCGTCAGCAGTTCCTGCGTGGCCGCTCCGAAGCCTGGGCCGGGCAGGCGCTGCAGGGCAGCCCAGACCGCGCGCTTGGCGGCTGAGAGCGCTTGCGCGGAGTCGGCGTGGGCGTCGGTAGACATGGGGTTTGCTCCACCACTCTGCATAGGTATGCAGCATTGCGATACTAAGGAACTCGGCGCACAGAATCAACAGTGCGTTGCGGTTTGAGGGTTGACACCGATGCCGACTGCGAACTGGATGCCTAGAGTGCATAGGTATGCAAAATTGCGCACTTGCCCGCGCGGCCGCCCACTGCTCATGGCGGTGGCTGTGATCCGGTATCTGAGACGCGGCGACGAGGCCGTGCGCGCCTGCTCACGGCAGTTCGACCAGTGGGATGCGGAAGACTTCAGACCGGCCGCTGCCAACATCGCTGCGGCTGTCGGCAAGCGGACTGCGCGCGAGCTGGAAGACATCCACTTCGTGCAGCGGCAGATCCTCCACCCACACGAGCGGCCGCTATACGGGCGGGTCGTGGGTTGGCAGATACCTGAGACTTGCATCTACCAGCGCGTCACCCGCGACGCTGCGGCCCTGGTGCCGGGCCGCGCGCTGATGGTCGACGGCGGCTTGGCGACGGCATGATGGCCGGCATGAACACCAACGTCACTTCCATCGATGTCGCCCGGTTGGCCGAGGTCTCGCAGTCGGCCGTCAGCCGCACCTTCACGCCCGGCGCCAGCGTTTCCGAAGACACGCGTCGCAAGGTGATGGAGGCGGCGCGCAAGCTGGGCTACCGCCCCAATGCGCACGCGCGCAGCCTCATCACCAAGCGCTCGCGCATCATCGGCGTGGTGCTGTCCTACCTGGAGAATCTGTTCTACCCGGTGGCACTCGAGCAACTGGCCAAACGGCTGCAGCGCGACGGCTACCACGTGCTGCTGTTCGTCACCGACACGCAGAACTCCGACGAACTGGTCAACCAGATCCTGCAGTACCACGTCGACGGCATCGTGCTGGCCGCGACCACCCTGTCTTCGGCGCTGGCCCAGCAGTGTTCTGACGCCGCCATTCCCGTGGTGCTGTTCAACCGCGTGATGGCCTCGGGCAGCGCCGGGGCGGTGAGCTCGGTGCGTTCCGACAACGTGGCGGGTGGTCGCGCGGTGGCCCGCCATCTCGCCGAAACCGGCCACCAGCGCATTGCCTACATCGCAGGCAACGAAGAGACGTCCACCAACCTCGAGCGCGAGCGCGGCTTTCGCGACGGGCTGGCCGAACGCGGGTTGCGCATCTGGGCGCGTGGCGTGGGCAACTACGACTTCGAGCAGGCGCGTGCCGCAACGCGCGAACTCTTTCGTGCCGGCAACGAGCGGCCCGATGCGGTGTTCGTGGCCAGCGACCACATGGCCTTTGCGGTGATGGACACGCTGCGCGGTGAGTTGGGCCTGCGCGTGCCCGAGGACGTGTCGGTGGTCGGCTTCGACAACGTGCCGCAGGCCGACTGGGGCAGCTACCGCCTGACAACGGTGGAGCAGCCCGTGGCGCCGATGGTCGAGGCCACGGTGGAACTGCTGCAGAAGTTCCTGCGCGACGGCAGCACCTCGCACAGCGAGAACGTCGTCGTACCGGGTCAACTGATCGTGCGCAGTTCGGTCCGCCAGGCGGCCGGCGCCGCACCGCGACAACGCAAGGCGTGAAAAGGGGCCAGCGGATGAAGGGCTTCGACGCCGAGTTTCGGGATCTGGACCGCTACATCCGCGTCATCACCGACCGCATCTGGGAAGGGCGCCGCCTGGACGACATTCGGCGCTACTACTCGGCAGACTGCGCGGTGGAAACACCCGCCGCGGTGACCATCGGCGTCGAGCCCGTCATCGATGGCACGCGGGCCACGTTGATCGCGTTTCCCGACCGGCGGCTGCTCGCAGAAGACATCATCGTCTCGGGCGACGAACACGGCGGCTTCCTGTCGTCGCACCGCATCCTGAGCCCGATGACGCATGCCGGCCTGGGCAGCTTCGGCCCGCCGACCGGGCGCCCGGTTTTCGCCCGCACCATCGCCGATTGCGTCTGCATCGACAACCGCATCGTGCACGAATGGCTGGTGCGCGACCAGGCGGCCATTGCGCGCCAGATCGGGCTGAGCCCGCGCGACCTGGCGCAGCGCTGGCTGAACGAACGTGGCGGCTTTCACAAGGCCGCGATGCCGCCGGCGCCTGCGCCCTACCGGTCGTTCATCGACACCGATGCGGCTGCACAGGCCTACGCGCAAGCCTACGGGCGCTTGTGGACCGAGGGTTTGACGTCGGCGCTGCACGCCATCCACGCGGCCCACGCGATCTGCGCGCTGCCGGGCGCTGAGGCAGCCGTCGACGACTCTTCGCGCAGCCGCTTCTGGGCGGACTGGCTGGCCGCGCTGCGGGAGGCCCGCTTCAACCTGGAGCACCTCGTCGCGAACGCCCGTGAAGGGCGTGCCACGGCCATTGCCATGCGCTGGCGCGTGCAGGCCGTTCACGCCGGGCCGGGCCGTTTCGGCGCCCCGAGCGGCAAGGCGGTCGAGATCCTGGGCATCTGCCACGCCGAGGTCGAGCACGGGCGCGTGGTGCGCGAGTGGGTGCTGATCGATGAGGTCGCCCTCTGGATGCAAGTGCTCCTGCCGCAGCACTGACGCAGCCTCGGCCACGCCCCAACACGGAGACACCGAATGATCACCCCCGAGGCCTTGAAGGAACGCTTCATCCCGTTCGCCAGCCTGCGCTACAGCACCGAGGCCTTCATCGACTACTGCATCCCCGAATGCAAGCCCAAGTACAACTACGCGCTGATCGGGCCCGGTGTCTCGCAGAACGCCAGCCAGCCGGTGAGCCTGCGCGAACCGCATGGCTTCCAGGTGGGCGGTGTGTCCATGCCCCACGGCAAGATCAACCCGGCGCACATGCACTTCACCTGCGAAGTGTTCATCTGCACGCGCGGCGACTGGGCCATCCAGTGGGGCTTCAATCCCGAAGCCTCGTCCGCCAGCATCGGCGAAGGCGACATCGTCTCGGTGCCGACCTGGCTGTACCGGGGTTTCACCAACATCGGTGTCGACGACGGCTTCCTCTTCACGGCACTGGGCGGCGACAACACCGGTGGTGTGCTCTGGGGCCCCAGCACCCTGCAGGCCGCAGCCCGGAACGGCGTGTTCATGACCGAGGCCTACCAGATCGTCGACACCAACCGCGGCGAGGCGCTGCAACCCGGTGCGCGGCGGCTGGAGCCGATGACGCCAGCAGAGATTGCGTCGCTGCGTGTCTGGCCCGTGCAGGCCATGGCGCAGCGCATCGTGCGCTTCAAGGACCTGCACTGGTCGAGCACCGGGCTGCTGGACTCCGCACTGCCGGGCTGTGGTGCGCAACTGGCCGCCGCGGTGGGCCTGGGCATGGCCCAGGACCGCGACTTGCAGGCGCCGGTGAGCAACGCCCACGGCGTCTCGATCGAGTGGCTGAAGATCCCGCCGGGGGGCCGCGTGTCTCGCCACCTGCTGCACGACAAGCAGGTGCTGATCGCCAAGGCCGGCCATATCGCGGTGGCGGTGGAAACGACGCAGGGCGAGGTGGTGCACACGCTGGCCGGCACGGCGACCTCGTGGGACACGTTCTCGCTGCCCACTGGTTGTTGGCGCACGCTGGTCAACGCCGGCCCCGAAGAAGCGATGGCGCTGCTGCTGACGGCCGGTGATCACCGCAAGCCCATCGTCTGGGGCGAGGCCACCGTTCAAGCTGCCGCCGCGCTGGGCCTGGCCATCGACGCCAACGGCTATGTCGGCGACAAGCGCTTCGTCGACCGCGCGCAGCGCTGAGCACCTGCCCCATGGAAGCGCGCCACCCCATCGACACCCGCCTGCCCGAGATGCTGCGCAGCGGCCGGCGGCTGCGCGGGGTGTTCAACGGCATCCCGTCACCCGCCATCGTCGAGATGTGCGCATATGCGGGCTTCGACTCCGTCGTCATCGACAACGAACACGGCAGCGCCGATCTGCAGACCACCGAGCACATGCTGCGGGCCGCGCGGGCCAGCGGCATCCCGGCGCTGGTGCGCTGTCTGGAACACGACATCGCCCGCACGCTGGACATGGGCGCAGGCGGCCTGCAGATACCGATGGTCAAAACGGCCGCGCAGGCGGCACAGCTGGTCCAGCGCGTGCGTTACCCGCAACCGTCAGGGCGTGGCGGGCAGCGCGGCAGCGCCTTCAGTTCGCGGGCCGCCGGCTATGGCGCCTTCGGCGGGCCCAGCCACACCCGGCTGAGCAACGAGGGCATCGCCTTGGTCGTGATGATCGAGACGCCCGAAGGCGTGGCCAACGCCGCGGCCATCGCTGCAGTGCACGGCGTGGACGGCGTCTTTGTCGGCCCCAATGATCTGGCGCACAGCATGGGCTGCGAGAACCGATGGCACGAAGCGCCGGTGCAGCAGGCCATCGAGTCGGTCCTGCGCGGCGCGGCGGCTGCCGGCAAGTGCCCTGGCATCCTGGCCCTCGACGCCGACGAGGAAGCTCGTTATGCGGCCTGGGGCGGGCGCTACTTCGCCAGCGTTACCACGGGCCTCATCACGCAGGCCTTCCGGCAGGCCGCGCAGGGCGGCCGGCAAGGCGTCGGCTACTGACTGCTGCGGAGCGCAGGCGTGCATACGCAGGCCGATTTGGCTGCAAGCCGCGCGGGGCGTGCGTCGCCATGGGCCACGGATGCGTTCGCTCTCAGGGTTTTACCGAGAGGCATTGCATAGATGTTGCATACGCTTGCATTGCGGGTGTCCGGTCGCCAGACTCCACGCTGACGCGCCGGTGGGGCACGCGTGACCACCGAACCCCTGGCTCCTTCCACTTTGGAGAAACGTCGATGACCCGCTTCACTCGCACCCGACTGGCCACCCAGGTGGCATTTGCCCTCGGCGCATGGGCGATGTCAGGCGTCGGCGGCGCAATCGCGCAGACGGCGCCGGCTGCCAAGCCCGACAGCGGTGAGATCCAGAGCGTCACCGTCACTGCGAACCGGCGCGCCGAAGACCAGCAGTAGGTCAGCGTGTCTGTCACGGCCGTCAACAGCGCAACGCTGGCCGAGCGCAACGTCACCGACCTCTCGCAGATAGAAAGCCTGTCGGCGGGCTTCACCTTCGGCCGTTCCGGCGCCGATGCGCGGCCGGCCATTCGTGGCGTGCGCACCGAGAACGTCGCCGTCAACGCCGACACCACCATCGGCTACTTCGTCGACGGCATCTACAAGTCGCGCGCGCAGCAGGCCATGCTGGGTTTCGTCGACGTGAGCCGGGTCGAGATCATGCGCGGCCCGCAAGGCACGCTGTTCGGACGCAACACCTTCGGCGGCACGATCGCGCTGACCACCAACGCGCCGGAGTTGCGCAGCTTCGAATCGGCCGCCACGCTGGGCATCGGCAGCTTCGGCAAGCGCCGCGTCGACGGCTCGCTGAACCTGCCACTGGGCGACACGGTGGCCATCCGCTTGGCCGGCGTGCTGGAGAAGGCCGACCCGTATGTGCGCAACGACTACAACAGCCGTGCGGGCCTCTTCGACCAGGACCTGAAGTACCTGCGGGTGTCGCTCAAGGCCAAGCCCACGGCAGAGTTCGAAGCGGTGTTCCGGGCCGACGTCACCGAGCAGCGCGGCAACGGTGGCTCGGCCTTCGGCTACAAGCAGGCGGGCACCTACGTCCACACGCCCTCGTGCCAGCAGCTCTTCAACGCCACGCTGACGGTGATGAACGTGCGCCCGGGCAACCGTGACGGCGTCAACGACTGCACGCGCACGCAGGGTGCGGGCGCCGGTACCGGCACCGGCGCGGTGGGCACGGGCGTGGACCTCGGCATCCCGATTTACCAGCCGGCCAACGCCTACAAGGTGGACACCGACTACGCCACCTACCTCAAGCTGTCGGACAAGAACTTCAGCGCCGACCTCAGCTACCGCCTGCCGAGCCTGACGTTGAAGTCGATCACCAGCTATGCCGACTTCAGTGTCCGCCGCAGCGCGGACTCGGACATGTCGGCGTCCACCGTCGCCATCGACGATCAGACCAATGCCGCGAAGACGGCGTCGCAGGAATTCCAGGTCCTGTCCGAAGGCGGCGGGCCGCTGAGTTATGTCGCCGGCGTCTACTTCTTCAAGGACGAACTGCGCGGCACGCTGGCCAGCGCGCAGCTGCCGCGGACCATCCGCTCCGCCGCGCTCGCGGCGCCGCTCACGCTGGCTCAGAACGGCGCGGGCTTCTACGACAACCAGGTGCCCGAGACCGACTCCAAGGCCATCTACGGTCAACTGAGCTTCAAGGCCACCGACGCGCTGACGGCCACGACCGGCCTGCGCTACACGCGCGACACCAAGTCCTTCAAGTTCGCCAACGCGAACTCCTACCTGCCGCGCAACGCCAGCAACCTGCCCGACGGCACGCTGATCACGCCCAACAGCCCGCTGCCGCCGGACAGCGCCTATGGCAGCGCGGGTGTCACCAACTGCGTGGGCTCGAACGCCGTGCCCGGCTACAACTGCGACCCGGGCACCAACATCCTGTACGGCGCCACCTACAACGATGCCACCTTCAGCAAGGCCACCGGCAAGCTGGCGCTGGACTACAAGCTCAGCGACAGCCAACTGCTCTATGCCAGCGTGTCCAACGGCTTCCGCTCTGGCGGCTTCAATTCCGGCCAGGCCATCGAGTCGCTGCGCACCTTCAAGCCCGAGACGGTGACGGCCTTCGAGATCGGCTCGAAGAACCGCTTCTTGCGCAATACCTTGCAGCTGAACCTGGCCGCGTTCAGCAACGACTACACCAACCTGCAGGAACAGCGCCAGGTGCCGGTGGGCAACAGCACGATCTCGACCATCTTCAACGCGGCCAAGGCCACGTCCAAGGGCCTCGAGCTCGAACTCGAGTGGCGCCAGAGCCGCAGCCTGACGGTGGGCGGCAACCTGTCTTTGCTGGACGCCACGTACAAGAGTTTCCCGGACGTGGCCTTGCCGTTCGGCACGTCGGTTCTGGTGGCCGACCCGGCGCAGATCAACCCGCAGACCGATGCGAACGGCGTCGTCATTGCGCCGGCCGGCCAGAGGCGCATCTTCGCGCCCGGCTACAACTGCGGCGTGGTGCCCGGCACCGGCGGTGCGGGTCAGCCGGCCGCGGCCTACGGCTGCGACCTGTCCGGCAAGCGCCTGCCCTATGCGCCCAAGTACCAGGGCGCGGTCTTCGCCCGCTACGACATCCAGTTGCCGGGTGGCAGCACCTTGACGCCGACGCTGGTGGCGTCGTTTTCCAGCGGCTACTACGGCCAGCCGACGAATGCCGAGATCGAGAAGCAGGGCGCCTACGTCAAGGGCGACTTCAAGCTCAACTGGCGCATCAACGACACCTTCGCCCTGCAGGCCTATGTCGACAACTTCACCGACAAGCAGACCATCAACCGCTTCGTCTGGGGTGGTGGTGGCGCGCTGCAGGTCAGCGCGGCGCCGCCGCGCACGCTGGGCCTGAAGCTTTCGTACGCGAGCTTCTGAACGGGCCGACGACGGCCAAGCTCATCACAGGGGGCCCTGTGCCGCATGGTGACCATCGTTTCCTGACCACGCATGTCGGCTCGCTGCCACGCTCGCCAGCCGTGGTGGAGCAGATCTTCGCCCGCGAGCGCGGCGAGCCGCTCGCCGCAGACCGGTTCGACGCCGTGATGGCCGAGGCCGTGGACGAGGTGGTGCGCAGGCAGGTCGCAGCCGGCATCGACATCGTCTCCGACGGCGAGATGAGCAAGATCTCCTACGCCACCTACATCAAGGATCGTTACACCGGCTTCGCCGGCGACAGCCCGCGCCGCACGCCGGCCGACCTGCTGGACTATCCCGGTTTCATGAAACGCCTGGCGGCCGGCGGTGGCACGCCCAGCTACCGGCGCCCTTGCTGCGTCGGACCCATCGGCGTCAAGAGCCTGGAGCCACTGGCCAAGGACATCGCCAACGTGCAGGCTGCCGCCGCACGCCACGGCGCGCGCGGCGTTTTCATGAACGCAGCCTCGCCGGGCGTGGTGGCGCTCTTTCAGCCCAACCAGCACTACGCCAGCGACGACGCCTACCTCGAGGCCCTGGCGCTGGCGCTGCGCCATGAATACCACGCCATCGTGGACGCTGGCCTGATGCTGCAGCTCGACTCGCCCGACCTGGGCCTGGGCCGCCACATGATGTACAAGGCGCTGGAAGACGACGCCTACCTGCGCAGGATCGAGCAGCACGTGGAGGCGCTGAACCACGCGCTGGTGGCGATCCCGGCCGAGCGCGTGCGCATGCATGTGTGCTGGGGCAACTACGAAGGCCCGCACCACAAGGACATACCGCTGGCCACCATCCTGCCGGTGGTGCTGAAGGCCAGGCCGCAGGGCCTGCTGTTCGAGGCGTCGAACCCGCGCCATGCCCACGAATGGGAGACGGTGGCCGAGCTGAAGCACCTGATCCCCGACGACAAGATCCTGATTCCCGGTGTGCTCGACTCCACCACCAATTTCGTCGAGCACCCGCGGCTGGTGGCGCAGCGCATCGGCCGTTATGCCGACATCGTCGGGCGCGACCGTGTGATGGCCGGCACCGACTGCGGCTTCGGTACCTTCGCCGGCTTCGGTGCGGTCGATGAGGACATCGTCTACGCCAAGTTTGCGGCCATGGCCGAAGGTGCGGCTGTCGCCAGCCGGCGCTTCTGGGGCTGACGCGCGCCGCCTCGTCACGCGGGCGGCTGCATCGCGAACCAGGCCAGCCGCCTCGGCGCCTCTGCCCACCGATTGCCGGCAGCGACGCCACCGACCGCGCGGGCCCTGTCCGCGCCCTTCACCAACGCGAGCCCATCCCCGCGGCACTGCGGGGCTGCGGGCTGTTTCGCGCGCCGCTCAGCCGCCACTTTCGAGCGCGGGGTGTCGCGACTGCCTGTAGGCTCCATGGCCGGGACGGTGCTGGACGGCGAGCGCGGGTTCCGCCCTGTGGCCGCCAACCCGCATGCCGGTGTGGCGCGGCTGGCTGCAGCGCTGGCCCCGGCGTTCGAAGCCCGAAGACCCGCTTGCCATCGACATGAGCCACTACACCCACCGCATCGGCGTGCACACGCACAACTTCGGCAGCCTGCGCGAACTGCTGGCCAAGGCCACGCCCGATCGTTCCGGCGACCGGCTGGCCGGCGTGGCTGCCGCGTCGGCGCAGGAGCGCGTGGCGGCCCAGATGGCGCTGGCCGACGTGCCCCTGCGCAGCTTCCTGCACGAAGCGCTGGTGCCCTACGAGGACGACGAGGTCACGCGGCTGATCATCGACACGCACGATGCCGTGGCCTTCGCGCGCATCGGTCACTTCACCGTGGGTGACTTCCGCGAATGGCTGCTGTCCGACGAAGCCGATGCCGATGCGCTGCGCGCCGCGGCGCCCGGCATCACGCCGGAAATGGCTGCTGCGGTGAGCAAGATCATGCGCCACCAGGACCTGATCGGCGTGGCCCGCAAGTGCCGCGTGCAGACGCGCTTTCGCGGCACCATCGGCCTGCCCGGCAGGCTGTCGACGCGGCTGCAGCCCAACCACCCCACCGACGACGTGGCCGGCATCGCCGCCAGCCTGCTGGACGGGCTGATGTACGGCAGCGGCGACGCCGTGATCGGCATCAACCCGGCCACCGACAGCGTGGCGCAGGTGAACACGCTGCTGCAGATGCTGGACGCCGTGATCCAGCGTTACGGCATTCCCACGCAGAGCTGCGTGCTCACGCACGTCACCAACACCTTGCAGTGCATCGAACGCGGCGCGCCAGTGGATCTGGTGTTCCAGTCCATCGGTGGCACCGAGGCCGTCAACCGCAGCTTCGGCATCGACCTGGCGCTGCTCGGCCAGGCGCGTGCTGCCGCGCTCTCGCTGCAGCGCGGCGCCCTGTTCGACGACGGCACGCGCGGCCAGCACGTCATGTATTTCGAGACCGGGCAGGGCAGTGCCTTGTCGGCCAACGCCCACCATGGCTGCGACCAGCAGACCATCGAGGCGCGGGCCTATGCCGTGGCGCGCCACTTCCAGCCGCTGCTGGTCAACACGGTGGTCGGCTTCATCGGGCCGGAGTACCTCTACGACGGCCGGCAGATCATCCGTGCCGGCCTGGAAGACCACTTCTGCGGCAAGCTGCTGGGCCTGCCGATGGGCTGCGACATCTGCTACACCAACCACGCCGAAGCCGACCAGAACGACATGGACACGCTGCTCACGCTGCTGGGTGTGGCCGGCTGCAGCTTCATCATGGGCATACCCGGCTCCGATGACGTGATGCTGAACTACCAGACCACCTCGTTCCACGACGCGCTGTACGCGCGGCGCGTGCTGGGCCTGCGGCCGGCGCCGGAGTTCGAGCGCTGGCTGGAGTTGATGCAGATCACGCAGCCCGGCGCGCCCGACCGGCTGGCCGTTGCCATGCCGCATGCGTTCATGCCGCTGCTTGGGGGGTCATTGCCGTGAGCGGCCAGGTGATCGCCAACCCCTGGAGCGTGCTGCGCCGCCACACGCCGGCGCGCATCGGTCTGGGCCGCTGCGGCGTCAGCCAGCCGACCGCGCCGCACCTGGCCTTCCAGCTCGCTCACGCGCAGGCGCGCGACGCCGTGCACCGGCCGCTGGATCACGCCGCGGTGGAGGGCGCCGTGCGCGCACTCGGCCTGCCGGTGCTGAGCCTGCACAGCGCCGCCAGCGACCGCACGATGTACCTGCAAAGGCCCGACCTCGGGCGCCGGCTGGACGAGGCTTCGGCCAGCTTGCTGGCGTCGCGCGCGCCGGACATGCCACCTGGCGAACAGCCCGACCTCGCGCTGGTGGTCGCCGACGGCCTTTCGTCACTGGCCATCGAGCGTCATGCCGTGGCCTTCATCGCCGCCTTGCGGCAGTGCCTGCCACTGCACTGGCGCCTGGCGCCGGTGAGCGTGGTGCGCCAGGCGCGCGTGGCCATCGGCGACCCCATCGGCCAGGCGCTCGGCGCGCGCCTGGTGGTGGTGCTGATCGGCGAGCGGCCGGGCCTGAGTTCACCCGACAGCATGGGCCTGTACATCACCTGGGCGCCGCGGCCGGGGCGTGTGGACGCCGAGCGCAATTGCGTCAGCAACGTCCGGCCCGAAGGGCTGCCGCTGGCCGCGGCAGCGGCGCGCCTGATGTGGTTGCTGGAACAGGCGCGGGCTCGCCAGCTGACCGGCGTGGCGTTGAAGGACGAGAGCAGCCCGGCGCTGCAGGCCGGCGGGCAGGGCGACGAGGTTCGGCTGACGGGGCCCTGAGCCCGGTGTGCCGGCAGCCGGCGTCGGACCAGTGGACGGGCGAGCACGCGCGGGCATCGTCGGGTCCATGTGGCGGAGAGAGTGGGATTCGAACCCACGGACGGTTGCCCGTCGCTGGTTTTCAAGACCAGTGCAATCGACCGCTCTGCCATCTCTCCTGTCGCGCACCGCCCAGGCAGGCGGTACGCAGGGACACGATTCTAGGTGCCCGGCCGCAGCGACGGTTCGCACGTCACCTGGCAGACCTCGCGCCGGCCCTCGTCCACGCGCACCGCGGTGAGCGCACCGCCCCACACGCAGCCAGTGTCCAGCGCCAGCAGATCGGGGCGATTGACCAGCCCCAGGGCGCTCCAGTGGCCGAAGGCCATGGGCTGGCCGCGCGTCCGGCGATCGGGCATCTCGAACCAGGGGCGGTAGCCGGGCAGGGCGGCACCCACGCCTTCCTTGGTCTTGAAGTCGAGCGAGCCGTCGTCGCTGCAGAAGCGGATGCGGGTCAGCGTGTTGACGACGAAGCGCCAGCGCTCGGGGCCTTGCAGGTCGTCGCGCCAGCGCTTCGGTTCGTCACCGTACATGACGCGCAGGAAGGCCGGCAGGTCGGGGCCGCGCAGCACCTCCTGCACCTCGGCGGCCAGGGCCAGCGTGCGTGCGGCGTCCCACTGCGGCACCACGCCGGCGTGCACGCACAGCCAGCCGGCTTGCAGGTGGGCCAGCGGCTGCGCGCGCAACCAATCCAGCCACTGTTCGCGGTCGGGCGCGTCCAGCACGTCGGCCACGGTGTCGCCGCGCTTGAGCGGCCGCACGCCGTGGGCCACGGCCAGCAGGTGCAGGTCGTGGTTGCCCAGCAGGCAGGTGGCGGCGTTGCCGAAGGCGGCCAGACGCCGCAGCACGGCCAGCGACGCCGGGCCGCGGTTGACCAGGTCGCCCAGCAGCACGATGTGGTCACGCGAAGGCGAGAAGTTGATCTCTTCCAGCAGGCGCTGCAGGGCATCGTCGCAGCCCTGCACGTCGCCGATGAGATATTGCATGCGGCGATTCTGCTACGCTCGCGCCCGTTTTCTCCGCCACCGCTGGCGAACCAGCGGCGCGAATGGATTTCACCCTCCTCGTCTTTCTCATCCTGCTCAACGGCCTGTTCGCCATGTCGGAGATGGCGCTCAGCGCCAGCCGCAAGGCGCGGCTGCAGGTCATGGTCGAAAGCGGCGAGCCGGGTGCGCAGGCCGCGATGGACCTGCACGACAACCCGACCAAGTTTCTGTCCACGGTGCAGATCGGCATCACCAGCATCGGCGTGCTCAACGGCATCGTCGGTGAAGCGGCCTTCAGCGCGCCGGTGGGCCACTGGCTGATGCAGACCTTCGGGCTTTCACCGCGTGCCGCGGACATCACGGCCACGGGCTTGGTCGTGGTGGTCATCACCATGCTGACCATCGTCTTCGGCGAACTGGTGCCCAAGCGCGTGGGGCTGACCTACCCGGAAACGGTGGCCAGCCTGGTGTCGCGGCCGATGAACCTGCTGTCCACGGCCACGCGGCCCCTGGTCGGCTTCCTGACCATCAGCACCAACGCCGTGCTGCGCCTGTTCGGCATCCGCGGCGGGCCGGCGCGCCCGGTGACCTCGGAAGAGATCGCGGCCAGTCTGGAAGAAGGCGTCGACGCCGGTGTCATCGAGGCCCAGGAGCACCAGATGGTGCGCAACGTCTTCCGCCTGGACGACCGCCAGATCGGCTCGATGATGATCCCGCGCGCCGAAATCGTGTGGCTGGATGTTGCCGACGCCACGCCGGCGATGCTGGAGACCATCGCCACCAGCGGCCACACGCGTTTTCCGGTGTGCCGCGGCTCGCTGGACGACGTGCAGGGCGTGCTGAATGCCGCCAAGCTGCTGCTGCCGCTGGCCCGCGGCAAGCCGGTGGACATCACCCAGCACATGCAGGCCCCGGTGTTCGTGCCCGAGACGCTGTCGGGTATGGAGTTGCTGGAGCATTTCCGCGTCTCGCGCACCGACCTCGTGTTCGTGGTCGACGAATACGGCGCCGTGCAGGGCGTGATCACCGAACGCGACCTGCTGGAAGCCATCACCGGCGAGTTCGGCGCGCCCAGCGACGAGGATGCCTGGGCCGTGCAGCGGGCCGATCACAGCTGGCTGCTCGACGGCCTGATCCCGGTGCCCGAGCTGAAGGACCGGCTGGAGCTGAAGGAACTGCCCGAAGAGGGCCGCGGCCGCTACAACACACTGGCTGGCATGATCATGCTGTTGCTGGGCCGCCTGCCGCACACCGCCGACACGGTGGACTGGGAAGGCTGGCGCTTCGAGGTGGTGGACCTCGACGGCAAGCGCGTCGACAAGGTGCTGGTCGCACGCATCGATAAACCCGGAGAAGAGACTTCATGATCAACCAGAACCTGCACAAGCAGCCCACCGCGCTGGACAGCGCCCTGCACCGCAACCTGAAGCTGCGCCTGCCCATCACCGACTGGACGCTGGCTGGCAACCTGAACGCCATGTTCGTGGCCGCCGCCGAGTTCGGCGATGTCTGCCGCGAATTCCCCATCGTCTTCGTGCGCGCCGGCAAGGAAGCCGATGGCAGCGACGCCATCGCGCCCATCGCCGTGTTCGGCCTGACGGACAAGGAGAACCTCTACGTCAGCGGCGCGCGCTGGCGCGCCAACTACATGCCGGCGGTGCTGCGCGCCTATCCGTTCTGCATCGCGCGCATCGACGACGCGCGCTTCGCCATCTGTGTCGACACCGCGTGGTCGGGCACCAGCGTGCTGGAAGGCCAGGCCCTCTTCACCGAGGCCGGTGAACAGGCCGAGCTGATGAAGGAGATGACCAAGCACCTGGAGGCGCTGGAAGGCGAGATCCAGCGCACGCGCCTGGTCGGCAAGCGCCTGCTGGAACTGGACCTGCTGCGCGAGATGCGCTTCGACGCCACCTTGCCCGACGGCCGCCAGCACACGGTAGACGGCTTCCTGACCGTCGACGACCAGAAGCTGACCGAACTGCCGGATGCCGTGGTCGGCGAACTGCACCGCAACGGCATCCTGGGCCTGGTGCACCTGCACTGGGTGTCGCTGGGCAACATGCGGCGCCTGGTCGACTGGCACGTCGAACGCGGCGCCGCGGCGCCACCGCCCACGCCCGCACTGGCGGCCTGAACTTCAAGCCGAAGCCGGCGGGCTGGGCGAACGCAGCGCCTGCAGCACCTGTGCCGCCTGCGGCTGGGTGCGCGCCACCCAGTCGTCGAAGCGCGCGCGCGCCTGAGCGCCGTAGCGCTTGTAGACCTGCCAGCCGACGAAGGCCACCAGGCCCAGCAGCAGCAGCGTCTTGGCGGCGCGTGCCCAGGCCACGAGCACGGCGATGGCCATACCGAAGGCCACCCACTTGAACCACCAGTGGCCGCTGAAGGTCATCCAGTTGATGAAGCCGGTGAGGCCCACCACCCACAGCGCCTTGAAGGGCATGAGCACCGCGTCGGCGATGTGCTTGACGGGCTGGGTGACGAAGGTGAAGGGGTTCATGGCTTGGGCCTCGTGCGGTGGGTCAGACAGTGGCGGCATGGTGGCGCCGTGCCGGTTCGCGCACGAGCGCCTTGCGACACAGTGCGCGAGCAGGGCGCGAAACGACAAGCTGCCGGTGCGGGCTGGCGTGGCCGCGAGCGACATCGTGCGCAGCGACCTGGGTGGGCCTGCGGTGCTGGCCTTGTGGGGTGGCTTGCACAAGCCTTGGCCTTTCTGATACTGTATATAAAAACAGTCACATCAGTTCAGAGGTGAACCATGCACGACACCTTCGACACCCCGCCCGCGTTGCGCCCCAAGCTGCTCGACGCGCTGCGCGAGCAGATCCGCTACCTGCACTACAGCCTGCGCACCGAAGACGCCTATGTGCACTGGGTCCGCAGCTTCATCCGCTTCCATGACCGCCGGCACCCGTCCGAGCTCGGGCCGGCCGAGGTGCAGGCCTTTCTGGCCTGGCTGGCCACCGAGCGCCAGGTGGCGCCGTCCACGCACCAGCAGGCGCTGTCGGCGCTGCTCTTCCTGTACCAGAAGGTGCTGCGCCAGGACCTGCCGTGGATGAGCGACATCGGCCGCCCGCGTGGCGAACGGCGGCTGCCCGTGGTGATGTCGGTCGACGAAGTGATGGCCGTGCTGGGCCACCTCGACGCCCTGCAGCTGCAGCTGGGCATGCCCCACGGTCTGCTGGGCCGCCTGCTCTACGGCACTGGCATGCGCCTGCTGGAGGGCATGCGCCTGCGTGTGAAGGACATCGACTTCGACCGCCGCGCCATCATCGTGCGCGAAGGCAAGGGCGCCAAGGACCGCGTGGTGATGCTGCCCGCGGCGCTGGAAGCGCCCTTGCGCGCCCAGCTGGCCGAGTCGCACGCTGTCTGGGCGGCCGACCGTGCGGCTGGCGCGCAGGGCGTGCAGGTGCCGCATGCCCTGGCGCGCAAGCATCCGCGTGCCGCCTTGTCCTGGGCCTGGCACTGGGTCTTTCCGCAGGGCAAGGTCTCGTGGGACCCATGCGGCGCCGGCATGCGCCGGCACCACTTCCTGGAAGGCAACTTCCAGCGTGCCTTCAAGCGTGCCGTGACTGCCGCCGGCATCCACAAGCCGGCTTCGCCGCATACCCTGCGCCATTCCTTCGCCACGCAACTGCTGCAGTCGGGCTACGACATCCGTACCGTGCAGGAGCTGCTGGGCCACGCCGACGTCAGCACCACGATGATCTACACGCACGTGCTGCGCATGGGCGGCGGGGCAGTGCGCAGCCCGCTGGACGCGCTCAGCCCCACCCCGCTCAGCGTCGGCGCGCTGCCCCCGGCGATGGGCTATCCAGCCACCGGCAAGCCCGTCACCGTGCGCCCGGCCCGTGAACCCGAACCCTGCTACGCCCTGCCGTGTCTCGCACCCCTGGCCCGCCCGGCCGCCTTCCTGACCACGCCGAACTGCACTGCCGCAGCAACTTCAGCTTTCTGAGCGGTGCCTCGCACCCCGAAGAGCTGATCGCGCGCGCGCAGGCGCTGCGGTATTCGGCGCTGGCGCTCACCGACGAGTGTTCGCTGGCCGGCGTGGTGCGCGCGCACGTGGAAGCCGAACGGCTGCAGTTCCGGCTGATCATCGGCACCGAGATGCAGTTGTCGGCGCCGTCAGCCCGGGTGGGCAACAGCACCCCGCCGCCCGTCCCCTCTGAGCCCGCCGAGCCCCGCCTCGTGCTGCTGGTGCAGTCGCGCCGCGGTTATGCCAACCTCGTGCAGTGGGTGACGGTGGCGCGGCGCCGCGCGCCCAAGGGCCAGTACCTGGCGCATCGCGGTGACGTCGAAGGCAAGGTGCCCACGGCGCCCATGCTCGCCGGTCTGCCGGGTTGTTTTGCGCTGCTGGTGCCGGCCGTCGGCCAGAGCCTGGGGACGGTCTTCGACCATGCGCTGTGGCTGAAGACCTGGTTCGGCCTCGAGCGCTGTGCCATCGCGGTGGAACTGAAGCGCGGGCCGCACGACGCTGCCTTCGTCGCCTTGCTGGCCGAAGTGGCCGGCCACACCGGCCTGCGCCTGGTGGCCGTGGGCGGCGTGGCCATGCATCTGCGCTCGCGCAAGCCGCTGCTGGACGTGCTCACCGCCACACGGTTGAAGTGCACGGTGGCCGAGGCCGGTTTCGCGCTCGGCGCCAACGCCGAGGCGCACCTGCGCACGCGGGCCCGGCTGGCGCAGCTGTACCGCCCCGAATGGCTGGCCGCCACACTCGACATCGCCGGCAGCTGCGCCTTCAGCCTGGCCGAGCTGAAGTACGAGTACCCGCGCGAGGTCACGCCCGATGGCCATACACCCACCACCTGGCTGCGCCAGCTGACGGAAGAAGGCGCGCGCCAGCGCTACCCGCACGGCCTGCCCGAGGCCGTGCGCGGCATGATCGAACACGAACTCGCGCTCATCACGCAACTGCAGTACGAGGCCTACTTCCTCACCGTGGCCGACATCGTGCACTGGGCGCGTGCGCAGGGCATCCTGTGCCAGGGCCGCGGCAGCGCCGCCAACTCGGCCGTCTGCTACTGCCTGGGCGTGACCGCGGTCGACCCCCAGAAGCACACCATGCTGCTCTTCGAACGCTTCATCAGCGCCGAACGCGGCGAGCCGCCCGACATCGACATCGACTTCGAGCACCAGCGCCGCGAAGAGGTCATCCAGTACATCTACAAGAAGTACGGCCGCCACCGTGCCGCGCTCACTGGCGTGGTCATCAGCTACCGGCCGCGCTCGGCGCTGCGCGACGTGGGCCGCGCCCTGGGCCTGGACCTCGAGCGCATCGAGGCGGTGTCGAAATCGCAGCACTGGTTCGACGGCCGCAGCATCGCCCCCGAACGCCTGCGCGAGAACGGCTTCGACCCCGAGTCACCGCTGTGCCGGCTGTGGGTCGAGCTCACGGCCGCGCTCATCGGCTTTCCGCGCCACCTGTCGCAGCACCCTGGCGGCTTCGTCATCGCGCGGGATGACCTGGCGCAGCTGGTGCCGGTGGAGAACGCCGCGATGGAAGGCCGCAGCGTCATCCAGTGGGACAAGGACGATCTGGATGCGCTGCGCCTCATCAAGGTCGACATCCTGGCCCTGGGCATGCTCAGCGCCATCCGCCGCGCGCTCGACATGGTGGGCGCCAAGCGCGGCGCGCCGCTGGCCCTGCACCAGATCCCGCAGGACGACGAGCCCAGCTACGACATGCTGTGCCGGGGCGACAGCATCGGCACCTTCCAGGTCGAAAGCCGGGCCCAGATGAGCATGCTGCCGCGCCTGCAGCCGCGTTGCTTCTACGACCTGGTGATCGAAGTCGCCATCGTGCGCCCCGGGCCCATCCAGGGCGGCATGGTGCACCCCTACCTGAAGCGCCGTTCGGGCGAGGAGCCGGTGGACTACCCCAGCCCCGAGGTGCGCAAGGCCCTGGAACGCACGCTGGGCGTGCCCATCTTCCAGGAACAGGTGATGCAGCTGGCCATCTTCGCCGCCGACTTCACGCCCGGCGAAGCCGACCAGCTGCGCCGCGCCATGGCGGCCTGGAAGCGCAAGGGCGGCCTCGGCCCCTTCCACGAAAAGCTGGTCGGCCGCATGGTGGCCAAGGGCTACGAACTCGACTACGCCGAGCGCATCTTCAAGCAGATCGAAGGCTTCGGTGAATATGGCTTCCCGGAAAGCCACGCCGCCAGCTTCGCGCTGCTGGTCTACGCCAGCGCGTGGCTCAAGTGCCACCATCCCGACGCCTTCCTGGCCGCCTTGCTGAACAGCCAGCCGATGGGCTTCTACGCGCCGGCCCAGCTGGTGCGTGATGCCCGCGAGCACGGCGTGCAGGTGCTGGCGGTGGATGTGCTGCGCAGTGAATGGGACACGGTGCTGGAAGGCGGGGCCGAGCCTTTGCGCGACGTGCGCCTGGGCTTCAGCCGCATCAGCGGCTTCCAGGAAGAGGCCGCGCAGCGCCTGGTCGAAGCCCGTGCGCAAACCCCGTTCACCGGCCCCGAAGACCTGTCGCGCCGCGCCGGCCTCGACGCCCACCACATGGCGCTGCTGGCGCAGGCCGACGCGCTGCAGCCCTTGTCCGGCCACCGCCACCAGGCCGCTTGGCTGGTGGCCGGCGTCGACACGCGCGCCACGGCGCTGCTGCGCGGCACGCGCACGCACGAGGCCGCAGCCGAGCTGCCGGCGCCCGACGCCGCCACCACCGTGCTGGCCGACTACCGCAGCACGGGCCTCAGCCTCACGCAGCATCCGGTGGGCCTGCTGCGCAGCCAGCTCGCCGCCTTCAAGGTGCTGCCCGCGGACGTGCTGCGCGACTTTCCTTCCGGCCGGCTGGCGCGCGCCAGCGGCATCGTCACCCACCGCCAGCGGCCCGAGACGGCCAAGGGCGTGGTCTTTGTGACGCTGGAAGACGAGACCGGGTCGGTCAACGTCATCGTCTGGCCGAATGTCGTGGAAGCGCAGCGCCGTGCGCTGCTGGCGTCGACGCTGCTCACCGTTTACGGCGTGTGGCAGCGTGAAGGCGAGGTGCGCCATCTGGTGGCCAAGCAGCTGGTGGACCACTCGGCGCTGCTGCAGGGGCTGGCCACGAAGAGCCGCAACTTTCGTTAGCCGGCGCTGCCCCTCAGCTCGGTGCCAGCGCCGCCTCGGCCGCGCTCGGTGCCGCGCTGCTGCTCAACTGCAGTTCGCCATGCTTCAGCGCCTGCAGCGGTGCCGCCTGCGCGCGCACGGCCAGGCCCTCGGCGCGTGCGCTGGCGCCGGCCATCACGCCCACCCAGGCGTCGCGGCCCAGGCGCTTGGCGGCCAGCAGGCCCATGTCGGCCAGATTCACCACGGAGAGCCAGTCCACCGCCTGCGGCTGCCGCAGCACGAAGGGCCAGGCGGCGTGGCCGATGGAGCAGGTGAGGTGCACGTCGCGCCCCGCGTCCACGCGGAAAGGCGCGGCGCCCACGCTGGTGCGGATGCGCTCGGCCAGCTCGTCGGCGCGCGCGCGGTCGGTGTCGCGCGCCACGGCCAGGAACTCCTCGCCGCCCCAGCGGATCACGTCGTCGGACTCGCGCATCGCGGCGCGCAGGCGCTGCGCCAGCTGCACCAGCACGCTGTCGCCGGCGGCATGGCCGAGCTGGTCGTTGACGCGCTTGAAGTGGTCGACGTCGATCAGGAAGAAGAGCGTGTCGGTGTCCACCGGCGTGCCACCGCGCGCCGCGCCGTCCAGCGCGCGGCGCTGGCTGGCGGCGAGTGCAGCTTCGATGTGCTCGATCAGGAAGCGCCGGTTGTGCAGGCCGGTCAGCGGGTCGCAGATGCTGGCGTGTTCGAGCACGCGGGTCTTTTCCTCCAGCGCGCGCGACACCGCCTGCAGCTCGGCCGTGCGTTCGTTCACCAGGCGCTGCAGCTCGCGCCGCCGCGCCTGCAGCACGCGTGTGCGCACATGCACCACCGCGGCCACGCCGGCCAGCAGCAGCAGCGCGACCGCGGCGCGGAACCACGCCGTCTGGTGCCAGGCCGGCAGCACCTGCACGGGCAGCGCGAGCAGCGTGTCGCCGAAGGCACCCTCGCGGTTGGAGCCCTTCACCAGCAAGCGGTAGTCGCCCGGCGGTAGGTTGGCATAAGTGGCCAGGCGGTGCTGCGCGTCGGTGACCACCCAGTCGGCGTCATAACCCTCCAGACGATGCGCATAGCGGTTGCGTTCTGGCGCCGAGTAGTCCAGCGCCGCGTAGGCCACCACCAGGCTGTTGGCCTGCGGCGGCACCTGCAGCGCCATGCCCGCGCCGGGCGCTGGCACGGCCTTGCCGCCGACGCGGATCTCGCTGGCCACCACCGGCGGCTGGTGGGCCCAGGTCGGCAGCGCCTCGGGGCGCACCAGCGTCAAGCCGCCCGAGGCGCCGAACAGCAGCTCGCCGGCCTCGGTGCGCGTGGCCGCATTCGTCCAGTAGGACTGGAAGATCACGCCTTCGGCACGCCGCAGCGCACGCGCCCGCAAGGCCTGCGGGTCGATCGCGGCGAGGCCGTTTTCGGTGCTGGCCCAGACCTGGCCGTCGGGCGCTTCGAGCAGCGCGTTGATGTTGTCGTCGGGCAGGCCCTCGGCGCCGGCCAGGCGGCGGAAGACCGGCCGCGCCGATGCCGCCGTTGCCGCGTCCAGCAGGTGCACGCCGCCGCCATAGGTGCCCACCCACAGGCGCTGCGTGCGGTCCAGCAGCAGCGAGGTGACGAAGCCCGCGGCCAGCCCGCCTGCGGCCGGCACGCCGGTGCCGATGCGCAGGATCTCGCCCGTCGCGGGCCGGTAGCGGTTCAGGCCGTTGCGCGTGCCGATCCACAGCTCGCCGGCAGCGCCGCGGGCCATGGCGGTGATGCGGCGGTCGGTGAGCTGCCGGCCGGGGTCGCGCACGGCGGCGCGCGCTTGGCCGCTGGCCAGGTCCAGCGACCACAGGCCGTCGGTCAGCCCGCCTACCCACAGGCGCGCGCCGTCGGCCAGCATCGGCCCCACGCCTTCGGCGGCCGGGCGGCCCGGCCAGCTGATGCGCGTCACGCGCCGGCCGTCGGCGCGGGCGCGGTACAGGCCGCGGTAGGTGCCGACGAAGACGCTGCCGTCGGCCACCTGCACCATGCCGGCCACCACGTCAGCGGGCAGGGCGGTGTCGGGCTGGGTGGCCTGCGCGCGCAGTGCCTGGATGCGGCCGCTGCGCGGGTCGACGATCTCCAGGCCGTCGTTGTGCGTGCCCATCCAGACGCGGCCGTCGCGGGCCGTCATCAGGCTGCTGAACTCGTTGCGCACGGCACTGCCCGGGCGCGTGCCGTTGATGGTCAGCACGGCGGTGGCCCGCGGGTCGACGCGGCTCAGGCCGCCGTGGGTGGCCACCCAGACCAGGCCCGAACGGTCGCGATACAGGCCGCGCACGGCGTTGTCCACCAGGCTGGCCGGCACCGCCAGCTGGTGCATCAGGCGGCGCGTGCGGCCGCTGGCGCTGTCCACGGCCACGATGCCCTGGCCCAGTGTGCCCAGCCACACCTCGCCCGGCCGCACCTCCAGCAGCGCCATCACGCGCAGCGCCGACAGCGGCGTGCTGCCGGCCGGAATCGCGGTTTCCCGCACCGCGCGCACGCCGCTGCCGTCGCCTTCCAGCACGAAGACGCCGGCGCGCGCCGTGCCCACCCAGATGCGGCCGGCGCTGTCTTCCAGCAGCGACTCGGGCCGCAGCGGCAGGCTGCGGCCGCGGCCGTCGCGTGGCAGCGGCAGCTGCACGGTCTGGAAGGGCGCGCCGACGGCGTCGCGCCGCAGCAGCCCGGCCGGCGTGCCGGCCCACAGGCGGCCGCGGCGGTCGAGCAGCAGGGCCACCACGCGCTCGTCCTTGTGCCTGGCACCATCGGCCTGCAGCACCGGCACGCGGGTGACGCGTCCGCTGGCGGCGTCGACATGGTCCAGCCCGCCGTCGGTGCCCACCCACAGGCCGTCGGCGCCGTCATCGACCAGCGCACGCACGCTGACGTGGCTCAGCCCCTGGGGGCCGGCGCCGATGGTGGTGAAGGCCTGCGTCGACGCTTCATGGCGCACGAGGCCGGCACCGCTGGTGCCTATCCACAGCCGGCCCCGGGCGTCGCGGTGCAGCACCTGGATCAGGTTGTCGGGCAGGCCGCCGGGCAGCGCGGGGTCGAACTTGTGGCTGCGGAACTCGTAGCCGTCCCAGCGCGCCAGGCCACCGGCAGTGCCGACCCAGAGATACCCTTCGCCGTCCTCGGCCACCGACACGGCGATGTCGTTGGGCAGGCCGCGCTCGGTGGTGAGGTGCTGGAAACCGGTTTCCGCCCAGCCCGCCCAGCGCGGCGGCGCGGCCGCGGTCGTTGTCTCGGCCTGTGCGCCACCACTGGCCAGCAGCGGCACCAGCAAGCCCAGCGCGCGCGCCGCGCGCAGCACGGCGCGGCTGGCAGCATGCCAGGACGGGTGCAACACACCGGACGGGCGGAGGCGGCTCACGCCCTGGATTCTGTCGGAGCCAATGCGGCCCAATGTGACCGTCGCACCACCGCGGCGACAATCGACGCCGTGCGCCACGCCCCGGATCAGCGGCCCCCGCATCGCACCCGGGGCCGGGTGCCTTTGGTGCAGCGCCGCCATCCTCACCTCCATCCTGGAACGACCCCTGAAGATGCTGTTCCTGCTGTCCCCCGCCAAGACCCTGGACTATCAGACCCGCGTGCCCGCCGCGGTGGCGAAGAAGGCCACCGAGCCGCTGTTCACCGACGAGGCGGCGGCGCTCATCGGGCTGCTGCAGCAGCAGACCGTGGCGCAGGTGGCCCGGCTGATGGACCTGTCAGATGCACTCGCGGCACTGAACGTGGCGCGCTACGGTGCCTGGCAGCCCGCGCACACGCCGGCCAACAGCCGGCCCGCGGTGCTGGCTTTCGACGGTGATGTCTACGACGGCCTGCAGGCCAGGACGCTGAAGGCCGCCGACCTCACCTGGGCGCAGCAGCACCTGGTGATCCTGTCGGGCCTGTACGGCGCGCTGCGGCCGCTCGACCGCCTGCAGCCCTATCGCCTGGAGATGGGCACGGCACTGGCCACGCCGCGGGGCAAGGACCTCTATGCCTGGTGGGGCGACAGCGTGGCGCAGTACCTCAACCAGCGTCAGCGGGGCGAGAGCTCACCCGTGGTGGTGAACCTGGCCTCGGTGGAGTATTCGCGTGTCGTGCCGCGCAAGGCCCTGCGCGCGCGCGTGGTCGACGTCGTGTTCGAGGAAGGCGAAGGCGGGCAGGCCAAGGTCATCAGCTTCTTCGCCAAGAAAGCGCGCGGCATGATGATGCGCCATGCCATCGCCCGACGTGCGCGCAGCGTGAAGGCGCTGCACGATTTCAGCGCCGAGGGCTACGCGCTGGACCGCGCGGATTCGTCGCCACAGCGCCTGGTGTTCCGGCGGCCTGCGACAAAATAGCGGCATGCCGACGACCTTGCAGACCGTCACCGAGGAACTGCGCCGCTGGATCGTGGCCCAGGCCGAGGCCGGCTGCAGGCCCGAGGACGTGCTGGCTGCGATGAAGACCAGCGGCTGGGACGAGGACGTGGCCATCGACGCCATGGAGCAGACGCTGCGCGAGCGCCTGGATCAACTGGGCCAGCGCCCCGCGGTGACGCTGCCGCCGCCCAGTCGCGTGCCCGAGCCCGCGCTGGCTGGCGCCACCGAAGTGGTGCTGGAGGACGGCCACCGCATCCGCGTGCTGACGACGATGCGCCAGCCGCGC
>JANNFE010000057.1:0-1855 GCA_031379415.1 Betaproteobacteria bacterium
GGCAGTTCACCACGTAGCCGCAGCACAGCCATTGCGCATAGCTGAAGATGTTCTGCCCCACCCAGGCCAGCGGCATGTAGGCCAGCACTTCCTCGCGCTCGGTGAGCTTGTCGAAGTCCTGCCCGGCCTTGGCACGGTCGAGCAGCGTGCGGTGCGTGTGCACCACGCCTTTCGGGTTGCCGGTGGTGCCGCTGGTGAAGAACATCGCGGCCACGTCGCCGGGCTGGCAGCGTGCCACCTCTTCGTCGAACAGGCGTGCATTGCTGGCGTCGTGCGCCTGGCCGGCAGCGACCAGGGCGTCCAGCGCCTCCAGGCCCGGCTCGGCATAGTTGCGCAGGCCGCGCGGGTCGTCGTACCAGATGTGCGCCAGCTGCGGACACCCGTTGGGATGCGCGGCCCGCAGCTCCAGCAGCTTGTCGACCTGCTCCTGGTCCTCGACGATGGCGTAGCGCACGTCGGCGTTGTTGATGGGGAAGCTGTACTCGGTGGCCGCCGCGTCCTGGTACAGCGGCACCGGTATCGCGCCGAGGCTTTGCGCGGCCAGCAGGGTGGCGTACAGGCGCGGGCGGTTGTCGCCCACCACCACGATGTGGTCGCCGCGCTGCAGGCCGGCGTGGGCCAGGCCGCAGGCCAGGCGACGCACCAACAGGGCCAGCTCGCCCCAGGTGGTGGTCTGCCAGATGCCGTAGAGCTTCTCGCGCAAGGCCGCGGCCTGCGGCCGCTGGGCTGCATGGTCGAGCATCAGACGGGGAAACGTCGTCTGCAAGGCGGGTCTCCTGCTGGGTGTAAGCCCAAGTCGTGTCGCGAATTCTGGGCGCAACTTTGACGCCAGGTTGTCGTTGCAACGACAATCCTCGGGTTCGCGCTGTCAGGCGTTTCCCTGATCGGTTTCCCTTGCCCGCACAGGCCTTTCCGTCAGCTTCGCATGCCAGGCCCGTGCAGCCGTCGCGTTCGCGCACGGCGCAGGCCGAAGACCTGCCGCACATCCCGTGGCTGCAGCACCTGGCCGAGGCCGAGCGCCAGCGCGTGCTGGCCGACCTGCGCGTGGTGAGTGTCGAGCCCGGCGAACTGGTGTGCCGCGTCGGCCGCCCGGTGACCTACTGGTTCGGCGTCATCGACGGCCTTTTGAAGATGAGCAACGAGGAGACCGCGGCCTTCTCCATCACCTTCACCGGCGTGCCCAGCGGCGGCTGGTTCGGCGAGGGCACGGTGCTCAAGGGCGAGCCCTACCGCTACAACATCCAGGCCCTGCGCACCAGTGTCGTGGCCGGCATCCCGGCCGCCACCATCCATTGGCTGCTCGACCGCAGCATCGGCTTCAACCGCTTCGTGATGAACCAGCTCAACGAGCGCCTGAGCCAGTTCATCGCGGCGCGGGAGATCGACCGCCTGACGCACCCCGACGAACGCGTGGCGCGCAACCTGGCCGCACTCTTCAACCCCGTGCTCTATCCGGGCGTGGGCCAGTTGCTGCGCATCACGCAGCAGGAGCTGGGCTACCTGGTGGGCCTGAGCCGCCAGCGCGTCAACGAGGCGCTCTCGGCGCTGCAGGCCGGCGGCGTGATCCAGGTGGAGTACGGCGGCGTGCGCGTGCTCGACCTGGAACGCCTGCGGCGCTACCGCACGCCGGACTGAAGGCGCCGGGTGAGCGTGGTCCCGGTCAGCGCGGCCAGCGCGCCCAGCACCAGGGCCAGGGTGGCTGGCTCGGGCACCGGGCTCGGTTCGCGCAAGGTGATGGTGGCATCGGCGAAGTAGCTCGCGCCCGCCAGCGAGAAGCTCAGGCCCGCAGCACCGTCGTTGGCCGCGAAAAACCACCCGCTGCCACTGGCCGGCAGATCGCAGGCAATGCCGTTGG
>JANNFE010000098.1:0-12869 GCA_031379415.1 Betaproteobacteria bacterium
TGGCCGACTACGCCGTCTCGCATGCCGGCGAGACCGCGTTTCCGCGCAGCTTCCAGCTGCTGGCCGAAGGCGGCACGTTGGCCTTCTACGGTGCGTCGTCGGGCTACCACCTCACCTTCGTCGGCAAGCCGGGCAACGCGCCGCCCGAAGCGATGCTGCAGCGCGCCGGCGCACGCGCCGGCGAGGCCGTGCTGCTGTACTACGGGCCGAACAGCACCGAGCTGCTCGACGCCACCGGGCTGGAGATGATCGAGGCCGTGCGCGCTATCGGCGCACGCACGGTGGTGGCCACCACCACCGATGCGCAACGCGAGTTCGTGCAGTCGCTGGGCTTTGAAGATGCGGTGGCCGGCGTGGTGAGTTTGGAAGACATCCGCCGCCGCCAGGGCGAGAACTTCGACTGGCCGAAGACGATGCCGAGGCTGGCCGACGCGAAGCAGGACATCGAGACCTTCCGCAGCGGCGTGCGCGACTTCCAGGACCGCACGTTGAAACCCTTCGGCGCAGCGGTGGGTGCGCTGCTGCGCAGCCCCGACAACCCGCGCGGCGCACCCGACCTGATCTTGGAACGCGCCGGCCACGACGCCCTGGGCGTCAGCACCTCGCTGGTCAAGCCCTTCACGGGCCGCGTGGTCTATTGCGAAGAGATGGCCGGCCGCCGCTACGCCTTCTACGCGCCGCAGGTGTGGACGCGGCAGCGCCGCATCCTGATGCCATCGGCGTCCATCCTGGGCACGCACCTGTGCAACGCCTTCGAGGTAACGCGCATGAACGACATGGTCGCCGCCGGCCTGCTGGACGTGACCGAGCCCACCGTCGTGCCCTGGCGCGAGCTGCCCGCTGCGCACCAGGCCATGTGGGACAACAAACACCAGGGCGCGACCTACGTCGTCAACCACGCGCTGCCGGCCCAGGGCCTGCGCAGCCGCGATGCGCTCTTCGAGGCCTGGGCCTCTGGCGAACGCGCCTGACGCAGCGGCTCGCCCAGACATCCGAAATTCAATCAAGGGACGACAACCATGAGCACTGCACTAACCCATCCGGGCCGCCTGGCCGGTAAGGTGGCCCTCATCACCGGGGCAGCCGGCAACCTCGGCAGCGAGATCGTCCGCCACTACCTGCGCCAGGGCGCGCTGGTGGTGCTGTCCGGCCGCACTGCGGCGCGGCTTTCGGCGGCACGCGACGCAGCGGTCAAGGACGCCGGCGTTCCCGCAGACCAGGCCGACACGGTGGTGATGGATGGCGCCGACCCGGCCAGCGTGCGCGCCGGCATGGCCGACCTGGTGGCCCGCCATGGCCGCATCGACATCCTGATCAACAACGCCGGTTCGGCCGGCCCGCGCCAGCCGCTGGAGAAGGTGCCGCTGACGGCCGAAGAGCTGGAGCAGCTGCGCGCCGCGGGTTCGGCCGACACCGAGACGCTGGCCCAGGCCACGCGCAACATCCTGGGCGTGTCGTGGAACATGCTGCGCGCCGCGTCGCCTTTCCTGAAGGAAGGGGCGTCGGTCATCAATGTCTCGACGATCTTCTCGCGCACCAAGTACTACGGCCGCACGGCCTATGTGGTGCCCAAGGCGGCACTCAACGCGCTGTCGCGCAAGGCTGCCGAAGAACTGGGCGAGCGCGGCATCCGCGTGAACATGATCTTCCCGGGGCCGATCCGCAGTGAGCGCATCCGAAGTGTGTTTGCCACCATGGACCAGCTCAAGGGTGCAGAAGCCGGCAGCACCGCGCACGAGTTCTTCGACATGATGACGCTGAACCGCGCCTTCGACGGCCAGCCGCCGGCCAAGGACTTCCCGGTGCCCACCGACATCGCCCACACCTGCGTGTTCCTGGGCAGTGATGAGTCGGTGGCCTTCAACGGCCACGACTTCGAGGTCACCCACGGCATGCAGGTGCGCAAGGAAAGCCGCAGCACCTGGGTCAGCCGGCCGACGATGCGCACGGTGGACGCCATCGGGCACACGGTGCTGCTGGTGGCGGGCGACCAGGTCGAAGACGCACTGGCCATCGCGCGTCTGCAGGCCGAGGTCGGTGCCCATGTGGTGCTGGGCTTGCCGCGCGAAGCCGACTGCTCGCGCGCCCGTGATCGCCTGAGTGAAATGCGCCACGGCCAGCGCGTGGAAGTGCGCGTGGTCGACCGCACCGACCCTGCCACGATGGACGCCGCTCTGGCCGAAGACCACGGTGGCCCCATCACGGGCGCCATCGTGATGCCTGCACACGGTGCCGACCGCTTCCGTGGCGCGCTGTGCGAGGCCAGCGACAACGACATGGAACGCTTCGTCGACGAGGAGTTGGGCGGCGCCATCGCCGTGGCGCGCAAGCTCAGCCGGTATTGGAAAGAACGCGCCGACCTGCAGCAGGAACCGCGCTTCGTCTTCCTGACCAACGGCAGCGACGGCGGCGCCAATGCATGGAGCGACCTGCTGCGCTCGGCGATCGAAGAACTGATCCGCGTCTGGCGCGACGAGAGCGAGGTCGACGTGAGGCTGGGCCGCCGCCGCTTCCCCGAATGGGGCAACCAGATCATCCGCTACGACAACACCGAGGCAGAGAACCTGCCCTTCACGGCCGGCCACACGGCGCGGCTGCTGTTCAAGGAACAGCGCATCCGCCAGGTGAACCTGTACCTGCCCGCGAGCATCGTCGAGGCCAGCGGCGCGCGCCGCGCCACGGTGGGTTTCACCGAGAACCTGGCCGGCCTGCACATCGGCAAGGTGGCGCTGATCACCGGGGGCTCGGCAGGCATCGGCGGCGCGGTGGCGCGCTTGCTGGCCCTGGGCGGCGCGAAGGTGATGCTGGCGGCGCGCCGCGAAAGCGAGCTGCAAGCCGTGCGTGAGCGCATCGTCGGCGAGCTGGAAGACATCGGCTACTCGCAGGCCGAGCGCCGCGTCGGCATCCTGCCCGGTGTGGACGTGGGCCAGCTGCACACGCTCAAGCCCGCGGTGCAGGCCACCCTGGCGGCCTTCGGCCGCATCGACTACCTGATCAACAACGCCGGTGTCGCCGGCGCCGAAGACATGGTCGTCGACATGGACCCGGCCGCATGGACCGCCACGCTGGACGCGAACCTGGTGTCCAACTACGTGCTGATGCACGAGGTGCTGCCGCTGATGAAGAAGCAGGGCAGCGGCTATGTGCTGAACGTGTCCAGCTACTTCGGCGGCGAGAAGTACCTCGCCGTGGCCTACCCGAACCGCAGCGACTACGCGGTGAGCAAGTCGGGCCAGCGCGCCATGGTCGAAAGCATGGCGCGCTTTCTCGGCCCCGAGGTGCAGATCAACGCCATCGCGCCGGGCCCGGTCGAAGGCGAACGGCTCAAGGGCACGGGCAACCGCCCCGGGCTGTTCGAGCGCCGCGGCCGCCTGATCCTGGAGAACAAGCGCCTGAATGCGGTGCACGCGGCCGTCGTCAAGGCCATGCGCCGCGGCCTGGCCGTGGACAGCCTGCTGTCGCTGCTGGCAGGCAACGACGTGGCCTCGCTGGCCATGGAGGGCGAAGCGCCTGCCGAGCTGCGCAACGTGGCCCTGGCCGCCCACAAGGAGCGCAGCGACGACTGCCACTGGGGCAGCTACCTGATGGACGGCGACATCGCCGAACGGCTCATCGGCCGCATGCGCCTGGGTGGCTGCTTCCTCGCGTTGCCGGAATGGCAGGCGCGCAGCGGCACCGGCTGGCTGGCGCGCGTGCCGCCCGGCGACAAGCCCTACCTGCCGCCGCGCACCGTGCAGGACGAGGCCGGCAAGGTGCGCAACGGCGTGCTGTCGCTGCTGCACCTGGGCAAGATGCCGACCGAGACCGAAGTGGCACTGGCCACGGTGTACTTCCTGGCCGACCGCGCCGTCAGCGGCGAGACCTTCATGCCTTCGGGCGGGCTGAGCCTCGAGCGTTCGATCACCGAGCGCGAACTCTTCGGCAGCGCCAAGCGCGAGCGCCTGGACATGATGCGCGGGCGCACCGTGTGGCTGATCGGCGAGCACCTGGTGGAGTACCTGGCGGAAGCGGCACGCCAGCTGGTCACCGAATGCCATGTCGGGCGCGTCGTCGTGCTGTGCCGCAGTGCCGAAGGCTGCGCGGCCATGCGCGCTGCGATGCGCGACCTGCCGCCCGACCTGCTGCACTTCACCGAGGTCGGCGACGACCTGGAAGGCGGCATCGACGCCGCCCTGGGCCGGCACGGCTACCCGACCACGATCGTCAGCACGCCTTTCGTGCCGCTGCCCGAGTGCCTGTTCCCCAGCGCCGACGTGCCCGATGGCCCGGCCCTCAGCCCGGAAGCGTTTCGCCAGCTGGTGCAGGACAACCTGACGCACCAGTTCCGCGTGGCCCGCAAGGCCAGCCTGATCGACGGCACGCAGCTGGTGCTGGTGTCGCCCGACGTGCCCACCGGCAGCGACAAGAGCGGCGCGCGCTTCGCGCTGGCCAACTTCATCAAGACCACGATGCACGCTTTCACGGCCACGCTGGCGGTCGAGAACGAACGTCTGGTTCACGATGTGCCGGTGAACCAGATCAACCTGACGCGCCGCGCCCGCGGCGAGGAGCCGCGCAACGCCGCCGAGCATCAGGAAGAGGTCAAGCGCTTCGGCCGCGCGGTGCTGCTGGCAGGCGCGCCGCTGCCCGACGCCGAGGATTCGCGTTATCGCTCGCGCATCTACCGGGGCATGGCGATCACCGTCTAGGGCCGCTCGATACGCGGTCGATCGGGCGGTGCGGGCGCGCCGGGGCCTTCCTGGCCGCAATCGCGCTGCGCCGCGTCGCCTTGAAAACAAGAAACGAAGGAGACATTCCATGAGGCAGCGGCAGCATCGCGCTCTAGCGCGGGCAGACACGGGCTGGCAGGGCGCAGGCCGTGGGGCACGCCGACGCACGCCGGGCACGGCATGCTGACCCGCCCCTTCTCGTGTGTCGCGGTGGCCAACCGCGGCGAGGCCGCGGTGCGCTTCATGCGCGCCGCGCGCAGCTGGTCGCGCGAGCATGGCGTCGCGCTCTCGGTCATCGCCCTGTACACGCATGCCGACGCCGATGCGCCCTTCGTGCGCATGGCCAGCGCGGCGGTCTGCCTGGGCGACCCCATGGTTCGCGGTGAAGACGGCAAACAACGCAGCGCCTACCTCGACGTCGAGCGCATCGTGGCCCTGGCGAAGCAGGCCGGTGCCGACGCGCTGTGGCCGGGCTGGGGCTTCGCGTCCGAGCGGCCCGAACTGCAGGAAACCTGTGAGGCGCACGGCCTCGTCTTCCTGGGCCCGCCGGCCAGTGCCATGCGCGCCCTGGGCGACAAGATCGCGGCCAAGCGGCTGGCCGAGAAGGCCGGCGTCCCGGTCAGCCCCTGGTCGCGCGAATCGGTTGATGAAGCCGGCGCCGCAGCCTGCGCGGCACGCATCGGCTACCCGGTGCTGCTCAAGGCCACAGCCGGCGGCGGCGGGCGCGGCATCCGTCGCGTGGACCACCCGGGCGAACTGGTCGGCGCCTACCGCTCCGCCGCTGCCGAGGCCGGGGCGGCGTTCGGCGACCCGTCGATCTTCGTCGAGGCCTTCGTCGCTGATGCGCGCCACGTCGAGGTGCAGGTGCTCGCCGACAGCCACGGTGGCGTGTGGGCCCTGGGCACGCGCGATTGTTCGATGCAGCGCCGCCAGCAGAAGGTGCTGGAAGAGGCACCCGCGCCCGGGCTGACGGCCGAAGTCGAACGCGCCCTGTGCGAAGCCGGCGCGAACCTGGCGCGCATCTCCGGCTACGTCAGCGCCGGCACGGCCGAGTTTCTGCTGCTGCCCGATCTGAAGACCTTCTACTTCCTGGAGATGAATACGCGTCTGCAGGTCGAGCACACGGTGACCGAGGAGATCTTTGGTCTCGACCTGGTCGGCCTGCAGATCGACATCGGCCGCGGCAACCGCTTGCCGGCCGAACACCCGCCGGTGCCACGTGGCGCGGCCATCGAGGCGCGGCTGAATGCCGAAGATCCCGATCAGGGCTTCGCGCCGCGTGCGGGCCGCCTTGTGCACTTCGAAGCGCCACTGGGGCCGGGCGTGCGCGTCGATTCCGGCTACGTGCAGGACAACGTGGTGCCGACCGTCTTCGACTCGATGCTGGCCAAGGTGATCGCCTGCGGCGCGACGCGAGCCGCGGCGCTGGCGCGGCTGGAAACCGCGCTGCGCGACACCGTCATCGTGCTCGATTCCGGGCTCACGAACCGTTCGCTGCTGCTCGAACTGGTGTCCGATTCGGCGTTTCGCGATGGGCCGGTGACGACGCGCTGGCTCGACCGGCATGTCGCCTGCCGCCCGGGCAGTGAGGCGCGCAGCCACCTCGAGGCAGCCCTGGCCACCGCCGTTCTGGGCGACTACCAGCAGCTGCGCCGCGGGCACATCGCGAACTTCATCGAGGAAGCGCAGCGCGTCGTGCCGCACACGGTGCCAGAGCCCGGGCCGGTGAAGATCCGCTTCGTGCTCGGCACCCAGCCGCTCGAAGTCGAGGTCGGGTCGATCGGCCCGCAGGAGCTGCGCATGCGTTGCGGCGCATGGCAAGCCGTGGTGCAGGCGCAGACCACCGGCAGGGGCACGCTGCTGCTGGACTTCGGCGGCCGGCGTTACGCCGTGCAGCGCGCCTCCACCTCGTCCGAGGTCTATGTCGAGGTCGAAGGGGTCGCGCACCGTTTCAGCCGGGTGTCAGACGGGCGCGTGCGCGCCGAGCTGCCGGCATCGGTGGCGCAGATCCACGTCCAGCCGGGCGAACGGGTGCGCGTGGGCACGCGCATCCTCACGCTGGAGGCGATGAAGATGGAAACCATCATCGACTCGCCGATGAGCGGCACCGTGCGGGCCGTGCATGTCAGGCCGTCCAGCCAGGTGGCGGCCGGTGAGGTGATGATCGAAATCGACGAGGGCGATGAGAGCCAGCCCAGGGCTGGCGCGGGCATCCGGCTTGCCGCCCGCCATGAGCCCGGGCTGGATGCGCTGCGCCTCGTCGAGGCGCGGCTGCTGGGCTTCGATGTCACCGCCGACGAACTGGGCGTGGCGCTGGCGGCGCTGGAAGCCGAGCCATCGCCGCCGCGCGCGCGCCTGCTGACGATGCTGCGCGCGGCCGTGGTGCAGGAGCAGTTGTTCAAGAGCGGCCCGTTCGACGATGCCATGAACGAAGCCAACGAGTCGAGCATGGATCAGCTCGCCTGGTTCGCGCACCACCGCCGCTTCGACGACAAGAAGATCTCCGAACGCTACCAGCGCCGGCTCGAGCGCTTCCTCGCATTGCATGGCATCGGCGAGCTTGTCGAGGGCGACCCGGCGGTGGCGCATGCGCTGTTGCGCCTGTTCCAGGCGCGGCGCGTGCAGGAAGACGCCAGCGCACTGGCACTTGCCGTGCTGCGCGCGCTGGCCCGTTCGCGCCCGGCGGGCGCCGAGGCTGCACCCTCGGCGCTGGAGCAGCGCGTGGTGTTCGAGAAGCTGGCCAGCGAAGCCGTGCAGCGCGGCGATCTCAAAGTTGCGACGGCGGCCTGGAACCTGATCTATTACTGGCAGGACCAGCCTGCCTGGCAAGCCGACATGGCCCAGGCGGCCACCGAGGCCGATCGGCGCTGGGATGACCTGGCGGCCGCCCGCACGCCCGAGGAACGCACCGCAGCCGAGGCGGCCTTGCAGGCCTTGCCGCTGGGCGCCGTGGCCGGCGCCCTGGCTGGCGGTGCATCCGCAGGGCCGGCCGGCGGGCGCGATGCGGCCATGGTGCTGCGGCAACTGCTGGCGCGCATCTACGAAACGGGCGCCATCGAAGACATCGCCGCGCTGCAGGGGCGCCACCCCTGCCAGCGCCTGCAATCGGCGGCCGGCGTGCAGGTGGTCGGCGTGTTGCTCGCAGCGCCCTGCGATCTGGCGGAGATCCTGGCCTTGTTGCCAGCCGACGCCGAGGCCGACCTGCTGCTGGCCTATGTGCCGGCCGCCGACGCCTTCGACGCTGCAGCGTGCCTTCAGCGTTCCCGCTGGACGGCGATGTGGGTCGACGGTGTCGAGATACGCGCCCGCAGCTGGGCTCCTGCCGGCAGCGTGATGGCCGAGCAGACGGTGCTGCGTGATGTCCATCCGGCGCGCCCGGTGGCGCAGGAAGTCGCCCGCTTCGCCCACTTCCAGCTCGAGCGCCTGGCCGCGCCGGCCGGCCTGCTGCTGCTGCGCGCCGTGGCTGCGGGCGAGGACCGGCTGATCGTCATGGCCGAGGTCGAGCGCTTCGATCCGGTGATCGATGGCGACTTCGTCCGCGTTCCGAGTTTCGAGCGCACCTTCCTCAACGCCGTACAGGCCCTGCGTGAAGGCTCGCGCGCCGCCACGGGAAGCCCGCCCGCCTTGAACCGCATCTCGCTCTTCGTGCGGCCCACCATTGCACTGGCGCGCCCCGAACTCGACGCCTTGGCGCGCCGGCTCGGCCCGGCCACCTTCGATCTGGCGCTGCACAAGGTGTCCATGCACGGCCGCTACACGCTGGGTGACACGCAGCCGCCGCGCGATCTGGCGACCGAATGGCGCGACGCGACGGCCCTCGGGCCCCGACTCGAGGTCGTGCGGCCGCGGCAGCGCCTGGTGCCGGTGATGTCGGCCTACGAACAACAGGTGCTGGCCGCGCGGCGGCGGCGCCTGTTCCACCCCTACGAGGTGGTGAGCTGGTTGACGTCCAGCGAAGACATCGGCCGCATCGGTCGCGGGCAGTTCGACGAGCTGGAACTCGACACCCAGGGCCGTGCGCTGGTGTCGGTGCGGGGCCGCCCCGCCGCCAGCAACCCGACCGGCGTGGTGGTCGGGCTGATCACGAACTGGTCCGACCGCTTTCCCGACGGCTTCAGCCGCGTGCTGCTGCTCGGCGACCCCAACAAGGACATGGGGTCGCTCGGCGAAGGCGAGTGCCGGCGCATCATCGCTGCGCTCGACCATGCCCAGACGCTGGGCGTGCCGGTGGAGTGGGTGGCGCTGTCCGGCGGTGCCCGCATCGCCTTCGACTCCGGCACCGAGAACCTCGACTGGACCGCTGCGGTGCTGCGTCGCATCGTCGAGTTCACTGAAGCCGGCGGCGTGATCAACGTCCTGGTCGACGGGCCCTGTGTCGGCGCGCAGTCGTACTGGAACGCCGAAGCGACGATGCTGATGCATTGCCGCGGCACGCTGGTGATGACGCCGCGGGGCTACATGGTGCTGACCGGCAAGCGCGCGCTCGAGGTTTCCGGCTCGGTGGCGGCAGAGACGAACGAAGGCATCGGCGGCCTGGAGATCATGGCCGGCAACGGCCAGGCGCAGTACACCGCGCCCGACCTGAAGAGCGCCTATGAATTGCTGCTGCGCCACCATGAGTACACCTACGTCGCGCCGGGCGAGCCGCGGGCGCGCCGGCGGCCGAGCGCCGACCCTGTCGGGCGCGATGTCACCCGCAACCCGTACGCCGGCGCCGGCGGCTTTGCCACCATCGGGGAGCTGTTCTCCGAGAGCGGCAACCCCGGGCGCAAGAAGCCGTTCGCGATCCGGGAGGTGATGACCGCGGTGCTCGACCAGGACGCCCCGCCGCTGGAGCGTTGGAAGGGGCTTGCCGGCGGTGAAACCACGGTCGTCATGCATGGGCAGCTCGGTGGCAATCCGGTGTGCCTGATCGGCATCGAGTCGCAGCCGCTGCCACGGCGTGGGCCGCGCCCGGTGGACGGGCCGGCCAGCTGGATGAGTGGCACCCTGTTCCCGCAGTCGTCGCGCAAGCTGGCGCGGGCCATCCGTTCGGTCAATGGCCTGTGCCCGGTGGTCGTGCTGGCCAACCTGTCAGGCTTCGACGGCTCGCCGGAATCGATGCGCGAGCGCCAACTGGAATTCGGCGCCGAGATCGGCAAGGCGGTGGTCGAGTTCGACGGCCCGATCCTGTTCTGTGTCGTCGCTCGCTATCACGGGGGAGCCTATGTCGTGTTCTCGCGCCGGCTGTCGAGCCGTCTCGACGCCGTGGCCCTCGAAGGCAGCTATGCGAGCGTGATCGGCGGCGGCGCAGCGGCCGCCGTCGTGTTCACCCGGCTGGTCCGCGAAAGGGCGCAGGCTGATGCGCGCGTGCGGGGGGCGCGCAAGGCGCTCGCCGAAGCCAGGCTCGCCGATCGCCGTCAGGTCGAAGAAGACTACGAAAGGGTGCTGGCCGACGTCGTGGCGCAGGTGCAGACCGAAGTGGCACGTGAATTCGACGCCGTGCACAACGTGGCGCGGGCACTCGAGGTGGGATCGCTCGATGCCCTCATGACCGCCAGCGAACTGCGTCCGTCGCTGTGTGCGCGCCTGGAGCGCGCTCTCGAGGACGATCGTGCCCGTCTCGCGTCGGCACGGTGACGTGGAGAGTGCCTTGCCGCCCCGGCCGAGTTCAGGCCTCCGCACATGGCGTATCCCGTGTTGGTGCCATCTGCGCCGCGCTCCATCTCGTCGTCGAGAGAGCGGCCGTTGTTGTCGCACAGGATGGCAATGTGGCGCATGGTGCCAGCGGCATCTACGACTCGGCTGTCGTGCTCGACCTTGTCGAATTGGCGCAACGGCTCGGGTTCCGGCCGTGGCTGGCACCGCTTCGTGCGAACGGCAAGCCGCAGCATGTCCTGGGCTTGCTCGATGAGTTCAGGCGGATCGCGGGCGCCAATGCCAGCTTGCTGAAGGAACTCGCCGGCAAGGGCATGGGCCTGGTTCAAGGCGTGCGCTGGCCACGCTCATACCAGCCCTTGCTTGAGTTGACCCAGCGCACGACCAGCAGCATCACGGGTACTTCGATCAGCACGCCCACCACGGTGGCCAGCGCCGCACCCGACTCGAAGCCGAACAGGCTGATGGCCGCTGCCACGGCCAGCTCGAAGAAGTTGCTGGCGCCGATCAGCGCCGACGGGCAAGCCACGGCGTGCGATTCGCCCAGGCGCCGGTTCAGCCAGTAGGCCAGGCCGGAGTTGAAGAACACCTGGATCAGGATCGGCACGGCCAGCATCACGATGACCAGCGGCTGCTTCAGGATGGCCTGACCCTGGAAGGCAAACAGCAAGACCAGCGTGGCAAGCAGGGCGGTGATGGACCAGGGGCCGATGCGCGCCAGCGTGGCATCGAGCGCCCCCGGGCCGCGGCCCAGCAAGGCCTTGCGCCACAGTTGCGCCATGACCACCGGCATCACGATGTAGAGCACCACCGACGTGATCAGCGTGTCCCAGGGCACGGTGATGGCCGACAAGCCCAGCAGCAGAGCCACCAGCGGTGCGAAGGCGAACACCATGATCGCGTCGTTCAGCGCCACCTGCGACAGCGTGAACAGTGCATGCCCGCCAGTCAGCCGGCTCCATACGAAGACCATCGCGGTGCACGGCGCCGCAGCCAGCAGGATCAGGCCCGCAACGTAGCTGTCGAGCTGGTCCGCGGGCAGCCAGGGCGCGAAGACGTGGCGGATGAAGATCCACCCCAGCAGTGCCATCGAAAAGGGCTTGACCGCCCAGTTGACGAACAGCGTGACGCCGATGCCGCGCCAGTGCTGCTTGACTTCAGCCAGCGCGCCGAAGTCCACCTTCAGCAGCATCGGAATGATCATCACCCAAATCAGCAGGCCCACCGGCAGGTTGACCTGGGCCACCTCCATGCGGCCGATGGCCTGGAAGGGACCGGGCAGCCACTGCCCGAGTGCGATGCCGATGATGATGCAGAGGAAGACCCAGACCGTGAGGTAGCGCCCGAAGACGCTCATGGGCGCCGCGGAGGTGGCGCCATCGGGTCGGGCGGGCAGGGCGGGCACAGTGTTCACGGACATCCCGTCGTTGTTCCTTCAGCGCGTCCCGATGTCCTTGACCTCCCGCTGGATGGCCATCTTGTCGAGAGAATGCAGCGGCAGCGCGAGCATCAACTCGATCCGGCGCTTCAGGATCACGGCGGTGTCCCAGAACACCTTGGCCTTCTGTTCGTCGGTGCCGGTAAATGCCGACGGATCAGGCACGCCCCAGTGCGCCGTCATGGGCTGGCTCGGCCAGACCGGGCAGACCTCGCCTGCTGCGTTGTCGCAAACGGTGAACACGAAGTCGAGTTCGGGCGCCCCAGGCTTGGCGAACTCTTCCCAGTCCTTGCTTCGGTAAGCGTCACTGGGGATGTGCATGCTCGCCAGGGTTTTCAGCGCGAAGGGGTTGACCGCCCCGCTGGGGTGGCTGCCGGCCGAGTGGGCGACGAAGCGCCCTCTGCCCATGCTGTTCAACAGGCCCTCGGCCATGATCGAGCGGGCCGAGTTATGGGTGCAGATGAAGAGGACGGTATAGACCCTGTCGTGACTCTTGTCGCTCATGGTGGCTCCTGAGGCATTGACGGTGGGGCGGGGCGAGAACTTCCTGATCAGCAGCGGGCCAGGCCGGCAGACGGCCCCACCGCGCAGCTACCGGTGTCTGATGCATGGCAGCAGTGGGCGGTGAGGTAAGCCAGCAGCTCGTTCATCTGCTGCAGCGCCGGCCGGTAGATCAGGTGGCGCCCGTCACGCTCTTGCGTTACCAAGGAGGCGTGAGTCAATTCCTTCAGATGGAAGGACAGCGTCGAGGCGGGCACGTCGAGCGTGGCCGACAAGGCCCCCGGCGTCAGGCCTTGGGGGCCCGCGCCGACCAGCGCCCGGAAGATGCGCAGGCGCATGCCCTGGGCCAGGGCTGCGAGCGACGCGACGGCATGTTTTTCGTCCATGATTTCAAGCTTTCTCGGAGTGCAGTGCTTCGTGCGTTGCACCTGCTGCGGGCACCAACCCGTGCAGCGCGTTGGCATCCGGCAGGGCTGCGGGGCTTGGCTTTGCGGCGACGCGGTCGGGCAGCGCCAGCGTGATGAGCCAGCAGGTGGCCAGCATCACCGCCGAGCCGATCAGCGAAACCATCAAGCCGCCCCACT
>JANNFE010000103.1:0-3972 GCA_031379415.1 Betaproteobacteria bacterium
CTCGGCCACGCGCTCGGGCCGGATCACGTTGCGATAAACCTTGCGGTAGACCTCGAAGCCGGAGACGCTGCGCAGGATCGCGCTCCAGTGATAGAAGTCGACCTCCTGGCTTTCCTTGACGTTGTCGGCGCCGAAGTACTCACCAGCCAGCGCGTGAAACTTCACGTCGAGCAGCCGTGCGGTGTTGTCGGCGCGTTCGAGAAAAGTGCCGATGCGCAGGAAGTGCAAGGCCTCGTCTTGCAGCATGGTGCCCACCGTCACACCGCGGCTCAAATGCGAGCGGAACTTCACCCACTCGAAAAACGCCGCCGGGTCGCGGTCGAAGGCGCCTTCGCGCAACAGGCGGTTGAATTCGAGCCAGGTCTGGTTCTGCGTTTCCCACACCTCGGTCGTCAGCGCACCGCGCACCGCACGCGCGTTCTCGCGCGCCGCGCGCAGGCAGGCCAGGATGCTGCTGCCGTTGTCGGCGTCGCGCACCATGAAGTCCATCACGTTGCCGGCGGTGACGTCGTCGTACTTCTTCGAGAAGCCCTCCGTCAGCTCGCTGATCGACAGCAGGCCGCGCCAGCCTTGTTCGGCGACATCGGCGCTTTGCGGCAGCAGCGCGGTCTGGTAGTTGACGTCGAGCATGCGCGCGGTGTTTTCGGCGCGCTCCATGTAGCGGGCCATCCAGAACAGGTGGTCGGCGGTGCGTGACAGCATGGTCGGCGGCTCCTATGCGTTCTGGGTTTGGGACTGGCTCTGGGTCGGGCTCGAAACCGGCGCTTCGCTGTCGCCGTCTTCGAGCACCCAGGTGTCCTTGGTGCCACCGCCCTGCGACGAGTTGACGACCAGTGAGCCTTCCTTCAACGCCACGCGTGTCAAGCCGCCAGGCACCGTCTGCACGCCCTTGCCCGACGACAGCACGTAAGGCCGCAGGTCGATGTGGCGCGGCGCGATGCCGCTCTCCACGAAGGTCGGGCACGTCGACAAACTGAGCGTCGGCTGGGCGATGTAGTTGGTCGGGTTGGCCTTCAGCACTTCGCGGAAATCCTCGATCTCGGCCTTCGTCGCGGCCGGGCCGACCAGCATGCCGTAGCCGCCGGCGCCGTGCACTTCCTTGATCACCAGTTCGGCCATGTGGTCGAGCACGTGCTGCAGGTCGCCAGCCTCACGGCACAGGTAGGTCGGCACGTTGTGCAGGATCGGCTTTTCGCCGAGATAGAACTCGATCATCTTCGGCACGTAGGGATAGATGCTCTTGTCGTCGGCGATGCCGGTGCCGATGGCGTTGGACAGCGTGATGTTGCCGGCGCGGTAGACGGCCAGCAGCCCGGCGCAGCCCAGCGTGCTGTCGGGGCGGAAGGCCTCGGGGTCCATGAAGTCGTCGTCGACGCGGCGGTAGATCACGTCCACCCGCTTGGGGCCCTGCGTGGTGCGCATGTAGACGAAGCCGTCGCGCACGAAGAGGTCCTGCCCCTCGACGAGTTCCACGCCCATCTGCTGCGCCAGGAAGGCGTGCTCGAAATAGGCGCTGTTGTACATGCCGGGGGTGAGCACCACCACGGTGGGTTCGTTGACGCCGGCCGGCGCCACGGCGCGCAGGGTTTCGAGCAGCAGGTCGGGGTAGTGCGCCACCGGGGCCACGCGGTGCATGGCAAACAGCTCCGGAAAGAGCCGCATCATCATCTTGCGGTTTTCGAGCATGTAGCTCACGCCGCTGGGCACGCGCAGGTTGTCTTCGAGCACGTAGTACTCGCCGCTGCCGTCGGGGTTGCCGGCACGCACGATGTCGATGCCCGAGATGTGCGAGTACACGTCGCCAGGCACGTTCACGCCCATCATCTCGGCGCGGAACTGCGCGTTCTTCAGCACCTGTTCGGCCGGCACGATGCCGGCCTTCAGGATCTCCTGGCCGTGGTAGACATCATGGATGAAGCGGTTGAGCGCCGTGACGCGCTGCGCCAGGCCCTTTTCCATCATCGTCCACTCCTGCTGCGGAATGACACGCGGGATGAGGTCGAAGGGAATCAGGCGCTCGGTGCCGGCGCCGTCCTCGTCCTTGGCGCCGTAGACCGCGAAGGTGATGCCGACGCGGCGGAAGATCATCTCCGCCTCCTCGCGGCGGGCCTGCATGTCTTGATGCGGCTGGCGTTCCAGCCAGCGTTCGTAGACGCGGTACTGCTCGCGGACCTCGCGCTCGGCGGTATGCATTTCGTCGAAGGCCGACTTCATGGTGTTCTGATCTCCTCGATGTCCACACTAGCAACTCGCGTTCCGCCCTGGTCGGGAGTGGCGGGCCCGTCGCTGGCTTCGTCAGCGCCCAGGACACGCGTGCTGACCCCCACGGTGAGCGTGTGGCTGCCGCCGCCGCGGATGACGCCGCGCAGCGGCGTCACGTCGCCGAAGTCGCGCCCCACGGCCACGCGCACATGGCCACTGCCGGGCACGACATCGTTGGTCGGGTCCAGGTCCAGCCAGCCTGCACCCGGTCCCTCCGCAGGCACGCCCGGCGTGCCCGGGCACCAGGCCTGCACCCAGGCGTGCGAAGCGTCGGCGCCCTGCATCTGCGCGCCGCCCTCGGGCGCCTGCGTGAGCAGGTAGCCGCTGACATAGCGCACCGGCAGGCCCAGCATGCGCATGGCGCCGGCCATCAGGTGCGCGAAGTCCTGGCAGACACCGCGCTTGGTGGTCCACACGTCGAGCAGCGGCGTGTCGACGTCGGTGCTCTGGCTCTGGTAGCTGAAGTCGGCGTGCACGCGCTTCATCAGCTCGACGGCCGCTTCGGCCACCGGGCGGCCGGGGCGGAAGGACAGCGCTGCGTAGCGGCGCAGCGGGGCCAGGCGCGGCACATAGGGTGATGGCAAGGCGAATTCGACCGCGGGCTGGAAGGGCGCCAGCGCCACGTAGCGCAGGCTGGCGGCCAACTCGTCCCAGGGCGGCGAGCGCTCGGGTTGCAGTTCGGTAAAGCGCGGCGACAGGCGCACCCGGCTGGTGGCGCGCACACGCAGCTGGCGGTGCGGCTGCGCCAGGCTGAACAGGCGCTCGGCATTGCCCAGCGCGTCGCGCCCGTCGCGGCTGTGGCTGGGCGAGGGCTCGATGTCGAGGTCGAAGTGCAGCAGTTGCTGGTGCTCGTCCTGCAGCGGCTTCAGATGGGCCAGGTGGTGCGCAAGCGAGACCGGCGCCGCATAGTCGTAGCGCGTCTCGTGGGTGACTTGCAGCACCGTCATGGCCTGCATGCTCAGACCCGCTGATCGGCGCCGTGCGCCAGCGTGAAGAAGCGCTCGCCCACGCGATCGGCCACCGCCGAGGCGCGGCTGGCCAGCGTGGTGGACAAGGAGCGCAGGGCCTGCGCGATGGCCGCTTCATCGGCACCGCGCAACGACTCCAGCGTCATGCCCGCGCCTTCGGCCGGCAGCATGTCCAGCAGCGGCTGCAGCGTCTCGGGCTGGCCGGGCAGCTTGCCGATCTCGGTGCGCAGCCGGCGCAGCACGCCGGCAAAGGCGCGCGGGTTGGCACTGTCGAGCACCAGCATGTCGGTCAGCGCCAGCAGGTCTTCATGGCGCTGGTAGCGGGCGCGGAAGGTGATGACGCTGTCGAAAAGCTCCAGCAGCAGGTCGATGCCGGCCACGCTGCCGAGTGCCTGGGCGTCGAGGAACATGCGCAGCCGCGTGGCCAGGCCGATCAGCCGTTCGAGCAGGCGGCCCACGGTGAGCAGGCGCCAGCCGTGGTCGCGTGTCATGCGGTCGGTCTGCGCGCCGGTCACGGCCGCCAGCTGCAGCGCCAGGCGGTCCAGCGCCGGCAGCACCTGCAGCAGCGTGGGCAACGCGCCGGGTGCCGTCTCCAGCGCAGCGGCAAAGGCCTCGCGCATGGTGCGGATGAGCCCCCAGTGTTCCGAAGACAGCCGCTCGCGCAGCGCCATCGACGCCCGTTCCAGCGCCGCCAGGTTGTAGGCGATGCTGGCCGTGCCTTCGCCGCCCTTGACGTCGGCCA
>JANNFE010000153.1:0-7743 GCA_031379415.1 Betaproteobacteria bacterium
GTCGTCCTGCACCTGCAGCTGGCCGGCCGCGGGTGCCGACAGCATCACGTTCTTCGCGCCATGGCGCAGCGCCACGGCGAGCTGGGCGTCGATGCCGGCCAGCGGCGTGCGCAGCGCGTGTGCGGCATGCGCGGTGAAGGCGCGTTCGTGCGCGATGCGCTGCGCCAGCCGCGCCGCCAGTGCGTCGATGGCGGCGTGCACCGGGCGCAGTTCCTCATGCTCGGACAGGCCCAGCGTGGCACCCGGCTGCAGCGGGTCGTAGTGGGCCAGACGCTCCGACAGCGCCTGCAGCGGCCGCAGTTCGTGGCGCACGCGCGCGCTCAGCCACAGCAGCGCCAGCAGCACCATGGGCAGGCCGGCCAGCAGCACGGCGAAGCCGATCTCGGCCTCGGCCTCGTCGCGCTCTTCGCGCGTTTGCGCCACGTAGAGCATCTGCGCGCCCTGCCCCATGGGCTGGCCAAAGACGCGCCACTGCGCGACGTCCGAAAAGCCCGCCGCGGGCGTGCCGTGCAGCGCGCCAGCCGGCGCCCCCAGCGAATGGCGCAACACGCGCGCCCCTTGGCTGTGGCCCACCAGCTGCCAGACGAAGCGGCGGCTGCCCTTGCCGGGCAAGGATGCCGCTGCGTCAGGCGGCGGCAGGGCATCGGTCTGCCCGAGCAGATCGACCAGGCCTTCGGCGGCGCTCTGCAGCGTGTCGTCGAGCAGTTCGCCCACCTCCTCGCGCATGACCAGCCACACCGCCACGCCCAGCCCCAGGCACCACAGCAGCGCCGACAGCACCAGCGCCTGCAGCAGCCGCGCGCGCATGGAAGCCGGCCGTTTCGGCAGGGCCATCAAGGCGGTGAACCTCCGATGCGGTAGCCCAGCCCACGCACCGTCTCCACCAGCGTGCGGCCGAGCTTGCGGCGCAGGCTGGACATGTGCACTTCCAGCGCATTGCTGGCCAGTTCGCTGTCGAAGCCGTGCACCAGGCGTTCGAGTTCGCCCTTGGCGACGATGCGCCCGGCGCGCAGCGTCAGCGCCTCCAGCAGCGTCCACTCGCGCGCCGTCAGGTCCACGGGCTGGCCACCCAGCAGTGCACGGCGTGCCTGCAGGTCGACCGCCACGGCGCCGAAGTACACCCGGGCGTCGGCGCTGCCGGCGCTGCGCCGGCACACGGCGCGCAGCCGCGCCACCAGTTCCTCGGGCGCGAAGGGCTTGACGAGGTAGTCGTCGGCGCCGCTGTCCAGGCCGCGCAGGCGGTCGGCCAGCAGGTCGCGTGCGGTGAGCATCAGCGCCGCGGTGGTGTCGCCCTGGCCGCGGCGTGCGCGCAGCCAGTCCAGGCCCGAGCCGTCGGGCAGCTGCCAGTCCACCAGGTAGGCGTCGAAGGGCTCGCCGCGGTAGGCGTCGGTGTGCGCCAGGCGCTGTACCCAATCGACGACATGGCCTTCGACGCGCAGGAAGTCGCGCAGACCCTCGCCCAGGATTTCATCGTCCTCGATCAACAGCAACCGCATGCCCGAACCTCTGTTGCGCGCCGGCACGGTACCACCACGGCTGCGGCGCGCGGCTTCAGTTCGGCTTCAGAGTGGCCCGGCCCAATCAGCGGATGAGCTTCCCCGCCCGCGCCGCAGAGCGCTTCACGTTGCCAGCCACGGTGGAGCAGCTGATGCTGGCGGCCAGCGTGTTCTGGGCGCTCACGGCCAACCGCCTGTTCCTGTCCGCCGCGCTCAAGGAGCGCGTGTTCTCGCAGCCTGCCACCTGGGGCTTTGCCTTCGCGCTGCTGGTCATGCTGGCGGCGCTGCACTACCTGCTGCTGGCGCTGGTGTGCACGCGTCATACCATCAAGCCGCTGCTGGTGGTGCTGATCGTCGGCACGGCCTTCGCCACCCACTTCATGCAGAGCTTCGGCGTCTACCTCGACCCGTCGATGATGCGCAACGTGCTGCGCACCGACGTGGCCGAGGCGCGCGAGCTGTTCTCGTGGAGCCTGCTGCCGCACCTGCTGCTGTATGCCGCGCTGCCGCTGGCGCTGCTGTGGCGCGTGCGCCTGGTGGCGCAGCCCTGGCGGCGTGCCGGGGGCGTGCGCGTGGCCAGCAGCGTGGCCGCGGCGGCGGTGCTGGTGGGCGCGCTGATGCTGATTTTCCAGCCCTTCGCGTCGATGATGCGCAACCACAAGGAGATGCGCTACCTGGCCACGCCGGCCAACTACCTGTGGAGCATCGGCGCCGTGGTGGCCGCGCAGGCCAGGGGCGTGGCCAAGCCGCGCCAGCCCATCGGCCTGGACGCCCGGCCCGGCCCGGCCTGGGCGGCGCGCAGCAAGCCGCTGCTGCTGGTGCTGGTGGTGGGCGAGACGGCACGCGCCGCCAACTGGGGCCTGTCGGGCTACGAACGCCAGACCACGCCCGAACTGGCGGCCCTGCTGGCCCCGTCGACCGCCGCACCGCTGATCAACTTCCCGGACGTGACGTCCTGCGGCACCAACACCGAGGTCTCGCTGCCCTGCATGTTCGCGCCCGTGGGCCGGCGCGACTACGACGAAGCCGTGGTGCGCGGCAGCGAGTCGCTGCTGCACGTGCTGGCGCGTGCCGGCGTGGCCGTGCACTGGCGCGACAACCAGTCGGGCTGCAAGGGCGTGTGCGAAGGCCTGCCGCAGGACGAAGTCATGTCGCTCAAGCTGCCCGGTGTCTGCCACGACGGGCGCTGCCTGGACGAAGGCCTGCTGAACGGCCTGAGCCAGCGCCTGGCCGCGCTGCAGGGCAAGCCCGGCACGCAGCTGCTGGTGCTGCACATGCTGGGCAACCACGGGCCTTCCTACTTCCACCGCTACCCGCCGGCCTTCGCGCGCTTCAAGCCGGCCTGCGAATTCGATGACCTGCAGAAGTGCACGCGCCAGGAGATCGTCAACGCCTACGACAACGCGCTGCTCTACACCGACCACGTGCTGGGCAGCCTGGTGGCCAAGCTGCAGGCCGCGGCGCCCGAGATCGACTCGGCGATGGTCTATGTCTCCGACCACGGTGAGTCGCTGGGCGAGAACAACCTCTACCTGCACGGCCTGCCCTACGCCATCGCGCCCGACATGCAGAAGCACGTGCCGATGGTGATGTGGTTCTCGGCCGGCGCGGCGCAGGCGCTGCGGCTGAACCTCACCTGCCTGCGCCAGCGCGCCACGCAGCCCGTGGCACACGATCACCTCTTCCACACCGTGCTCGGCCTGCTGGACGTGCAGACGGCGCTGTACGAGCCCGCCTTCGACCTCGGCCAGGGCTGCCGCCAGTCTGCGCCATGAGCCTGCCGCAGCGCCTGCGTCACGACCTGCTCATCACCGGCCTGGCGCTGGCCGCCCTGCTGGCCTGGGACGCCAGCGGCTGGGACCTGGCGGCGGCCCACCTCTTCGGCACGGCGCAGGGCTTCGCGGCACGCGACACCTGGTGGGCCAAAGGGCTGCTGCACGATGGTGGCCGCATGGCCGCCTGGGTGCTGCTAGCGCTGCTGATGGCCACCACGCTGCGCCTGCCCGCGGCCGGCCTGCCGGGCCAGCCGGGCCGCGCCGAACGCTGGCGCTGGATCAGCGTGATGCTGCTGTGTGTGCTGGCGGTGCCGGCCATCAAACGCGTCAGCGCCACCAGCTGCCCCTGGGACCTGGCCGAATTCGGCGGCGCGGCGCAGTACCTGTCGCACTGGAAGTTCGGTCTGGCCGACGGCGGCGGCGGCCACTGCTTTCCGTCCGGCCATGCGGTGGCGGCCTTCGCCTTCTTTGGTCTGTACTTCCTGTGGCGCGGCCACGATGCGCGGCGCGCCCGCGCCTGGCTGCTCGCGGTGGCGGCGGTGGGCGGGGTCTTCGGCACCGCGCAGCTGGCGCGTGGCGCGCACTACCCGAGCCACACGCTGTGGTCGGCCTGGTTGTGCTGGACGCTGTGCATGCTGGCCGCGCACACCACGCCCCTGCGCGTGCCGCGCCTGAAGCCGTCCTGAGGCCGGCGGAGCCGGCGGCACAATGCGGGCGCTGCCAGGAGCCCGCCCATGACCGAAGACCTGTCCCCCCGCTGGAAACACGATGGCGTGCGTGTCGTGCCCGGCACGCAGCTCGACGCCAACACGGCGCAGACGCCAGGCATGGACCGCAAGGCGGCCATCAACTTCGCGCGCGTGGGTGCGCAGAAGCTGTGGGCGGGCACCGTGCACATCCACCCCGACGCCAAGACCGGCGCCCACCACCACGGCGCACTGGAAAGCGTGATCTACGTCGTCAAGGGCCGCGCGCGCATGCGCTGGGGCGAGCAGCTCGAGTTCACCGCCGAAGCCGGCCCGGGCGACTTCATCTACGTGCCGCCCTATGTGCCGCACCAGGAGATCAACGCCAGTGCCACCGAGACGCTGGAGTGCGTGCTCTGCCGCAGCGACGGCGAGGCGGTGGCGGTGAACCTGGACATCACGCCGGTGGAAGCGCCGCAAAGCGTGCATTGGGTCGACCCCACGCATCCGGCGCCGCCGGGCCAGGGCTGAGCCCATGACCACCCTCTTCGACCCGCGCGCCTTCCTGCGCCAGCTCTACGACGCCGCCGTGCAGCGCGCGCTGCCGGCCCACAACACCGCCGCCCACCTGCCGCCACCGCCGGCCTTGCCGGGCCGCACCGTGGTGCTGGGCGCCGGCAAGGCCGGTGGCGCCATGGCCGCGGCGGTGGACGCGCTGTGGCCGGCCAACGCGCCACTCTCGGGCCTGGTGGTCACGCGCTATGACCATGTGCCGCCGGCCTACAAGGCCGTCCTCCAGAAAGGCGCCGGTCGCATCGAGGTGGTGGAGGCATCGCACCCGGTGCCCGACGAAGCCGGCCGCCAGGCCGCGCAGCGCATCGCCGAACTCGCTCGCGGCCTGACGGCCGACGACCTGGTGCTGTGCCTGATCTCCGGCGGCGGTTCGGCCTTGCTCTCGCTGCCCGCCGCAGGGCTGACGCTGGAAGACAAGCAGGCCATCAACAAGGCGCTGCTGAAGAGCGGCGCGGCCATCGACGAGATGAACTGCGTGCGCAAGCACCTCAGCGCCATCAAGGGCGGGCGCCTGGCCGCGATGTGCGCGCCGGCGCGGGTGGTCACGCTGCTCATCAGCGACGTACCGGGCGACGCGCCGGAGGTCATCGCCAGCGGCCCGACGGTCGCCGACGCCAGCACCTGCGCCGACGCGCTGGCCATCTGCAAGCGCTACGGCATCACGCTGCCGATGGCCGCGCTGGCCGGGCTGGAGAGCGGCGCCTTCGAGACGCCGAAACCCGGTGACGCCATCTTCGCCGGCCACGCCGTGCACATGATCGCCACGCCGCAGCAGAGCCTGGAAGCCGCCGCGGCGGTGGCACGCGCGGCGGGCATCGAAGCGCACATCCTCAGCGACGAGATGGAAGGCGAAAGCCGCGAAGTGGGCAAGGTGCAGGCCGCGCTGGCGCGCGCGGTGGCGCGGCGCGGCGCGCCGTTTGCGAAGCCCTGCGTGATCCTGTCGGGCGGCGAGACCACGGTCACGGTCAAGTCGAAAGGCGGCCGTGGCGGCCGCGCCACCGAGTTCCTGCTCGGCTGCGCCATCGCGCTGCAAGGCGAGCCCGGCGTGCACGTGCTGGCTGCCGACACCGACGGCATCGACGGCATGGAAAACAACGCCGGCGCCATCGTCACGCCCAGCACGCTGCAACGGGCTGCGGCCATGGGCATGAAGGCGGCGGAGTTCCTGGACCGCAACGACGCCTACGGCTTCTTCGAGCCTCTGGGTGACCTGGTGGTGCCGGGGCCGACCTTCACCAACGTCAACGACTTCCGGGCGCTGCTGGTCGCATGAGGTGCCAGCAGGGCGTCGGTCCCGCGGCGTCAGAACGAAATGAAGGAGTTGCCGTCAACCATCGGGTCGCATGCGCGAAGTTCGACCACGCCCCGCGTCACCGCCGTGATGGGTGGCGCGCCCATCGTGAGGCAAAGATCGCTCTGCACAGCCCTCAGTTGAAATCCAGTGCCCGAGCCAAACCCGCCAAGCCTGATGCGCTGGCTCGCGCCAAGACTGCAATGGTTCTGCTGGAGCACGGTGCCCTGGCTGGTGGCGCCGCCAGGAAAGCCGATGCACAAGCCGCTCTCGCGCAGCACCATGTACCTGAATCCGTCGGGTCCAGCGATCAGCGCCATCTGGTCCGCGACCCCCTCGCAGGCCGCAATCACCATGTGGGCTGCGGGCGCCGTCGAACGACCCTGCGGCATCAGGCACCAGCCGTGAGGAGCCGCTCCGAATGTCGGCCGATAGCTGGTGAAGCCTTGCCCGCTGGTGGCGCTCATGGCGAACCGGATCGCCTGCGGCGAGGCGCCGGCCGCTTCGGTGAGCGGGTAGAACTGGCCCGCCAGCGTCGGCTGCAACTGGCCCCCAGCCTGTGGCGAGAAAGTGCCATGAAAGAACTGGATCGGCACGCCGGCACTGAACCTCACGAAAGCGACGACACCGGCCCCTGACGCGTAGTGCCCACGTATCTCGTCGTGGAACACGCGGCCGACAAGGTTTCCGGCGGCGTCGATCTGCATCACCAACACGCCTTGGTGGCCATTGGCGGTGATCCACGATGCCGTCTGGCCGAGCACCGTCACCGCGCCTGGCACGGCCGGTTCCACCAGCGGTCGAGCTGGGTTGAACCTGTTGATGAGGGCGGGTCGTGCCGTGGTCACGAATGCAAACGAGTTGCGCATGACCGATGCGCCATGCGTGCTGCCCAGCGCGTACATCACGCCGGACATCGATTGGCGGGACGTGCTGGCGACATAGGCACGCGCGGGTTGGCCTTGACTCAACTCCAGCCACACGGCCGTCTTGGCAGTCGACGCGTAGTAACCCGAAACGGGCTGGCCGAACGCTGTGCCGGAGAAGCCATTGCCGCCCGCGGGCAGGGGCTGGATCTGCAACAGGCCCTGCTGGCTGTTGGTGCGAATGTCGTGGTCTCCGAAGAAGCCACCCCCCACCGTCTGGCCACCGCCTGTTTGCCCCGCAGCGCCGGTCTGAAAACACAAGGCCGCGAAGAGGGAAGCCAGCGCAGCCGCGACTCTCTGGATCAACATGAGCCATCTCCCGAAAAAAGTGAAGGAAGCGCCAGGGACCTCGTCCTCGGTCCGGCTCACTGTCGGCCGCCCGCCATGCAGCCACCATCCTGCGCGTGATGGGCAGCTGCAAGGGGCCGTTGCGACGTCATATGACCCACGCGGCGGTGTCGGGCGCCAGTCAGGCAATGCCTGGGAACTGCGGCCTTGCACATCGATTCACCACTTGCAGCCGTCCTTGCGCACGGCGTCCAGCGCCAGCGGCACCACGGCCAGCAGGCCCATGCCGCTGTGCGCCTTGCGGCAGTCGGCCTTGGCGGCCTTCTCGATGTCGCGCGCCAGCTTGTCGGCCAGTTCGGGCGGGCGCGGCAGCAGCGGCAGCACGCCCGGCGTGCCATGGCGCGACAGCTCACCGCCGCGCGGGCGCACCAGTTCCAGGTTCAGCCGCGGCGGTGCGCTGGCGGCGGCTGCAGGCGGCACGGCGATGTCGATGCCGACGCGGTTGCCGGCATCGGGCGCACCCGCTGTGGCTGGACCTGGCGCTGGCACGCTGGCCGGCAGCCCGGCGCCCAAAGAAGGCAGGGGCTGCAGCGCCGGCAGCGGCGTGGTGGCCAAGGGCTGGCTGCGCGGCAGCGGCGCCGTCGTCGCGGGTGCGGCCGGCGCCGGGGCGGCCAGGCGGCGCAGCGGGGGCTCTTCGGCGGCCGGGGT
>JANNFE010000155.1:0-18827 GCA_031379415.1 Betaproteobacteria bacterium
GCCGTCGGCCACGCGCTGCGCCGGCAGGTAGGCATAGGTGAGCAGATGGCCGGCCGACTGGTAGTGGCGCGTGATGGCGCCGGCGGCTTCGTTCAGGCCGTTGATGTCGAGCGCGCGGCCGACCCAGGGCTTGGCCAGCGCTTCCAGCTCTGCAGCAGGGAAGGACACGGCGCCGCTCACGCGGAAGGCGCTGGGCGTGACCTTCACGCCTTCGGGCATGTTGATGGTGGGCCGCACCGGTGGTTCCACCACGCGCGGCGCCTGGGCCGGCGGCAGGGCCGGGCGCGGCGGCGGCCGCGTCTCTTCCAGCAGGCGGCCGGCGTCGGGCAGTGTCTGCGCGGGGGCCAGCGACGCAGCCGCCAGGCCGATGATGGCGAAGAGCGGCGGGATGCAGGCGCGCGGCGGTCGGGGATGGGCTGACATCGGCGTCCTGTGGTCGGGTCCTGGGGTCGGTGAAGGGTGCAGGCCCTAGCGGCGTGCCAGTTTGTCGAGCAATGCCACCAGCTGGCGTTCGGCAGGTGTGAAATCCTTCTGCTGGGCCAGCAGTGTCTGCAGCGCAGTCACGGCGGCGTCGAGCTCGCCGGCGTCGGCCAGGGCCAGGGCGCGGTCGTAGGCCTGCCAGGTGCTGGCGCCGTGGCTGCGCGCGGCCGCAGCTTCCGCGCCGCCCAGGGCGCGCGCCAGGCGGCGGTTCATCGGCTCCACCTGCTGCATGACGCCGGACACCGGCGCGATGATCTCGTCGGAAAAGAGCACGCGCGAGCTGCCGGTGTCGATCATGCGCACGTGCACTTGCACCTGGTCGCCGAGCACGAAGAAGCCGCCGAAGACCATGCGCGCGGCGCCGACGATCTTGCCCAGGCGCAGCCGGCTGTCTTCGTCGGCCAGGCTGCCGGCGCCGACCTTCTGCTCGGCCAGCAGGTCCTTCAGGCGCTGGCGTTCCACCACCGGCAGGCCGGGCACCTGCAGCAGCGAGCCAGTGAGGCTCTCGGACAGCGAACGCTTCAGGAAGTCCACGCGCTCGGCCGGCACCATGAGACCGGGCGACTGGTTGTCGAAGTCCCACACCACCACCGCCGGCAGCGCGGCGGCGGCCTGCGCCCAAGCGCTGGCGGCAGTGAAGAGCAGGGTGCATGACAGGGCGGACAACGCCGAAAGCCGGACTCGGTGCAAGGCACCGGCCGGCGTGCGGTGGACCGCAGGGCAGGGCTTCATTCCTTGCGGGCGATGATCCTCATGTTCTTCTCCAGCGCCGCCTTGAGTTCGGCGACGCGGCCATACGCAAGCAGGTCTTCCACCTCGGTCACGGTGACCTGCGCGATGCGCGTTTCCTTGTAGCCCAGGATGCGGCCGTTGAGCTCGATGGGCTCGCCGCGGCTGAGCACGTTGAACTGCTGGCCGGCCTTCACGCCATGCTTGCGGCCCAGGTTGATGATGGTGCGCTCGCCGTCCACGGCCACGATGCGGCCCTTCAGCGGGTACTTCTCGGCCACCGTCTGCGCCACCGCCTGCGCGATGCTGGCGGCCAGCAGCGTGGGGTTGAAGCCGGCGCCGGGCGTGGCCGGTGGGCGTTCAGAACGCACCAGCGCGAGCTGGGTGGTTTCGGTGTCGATGGCGCGGAAGGACGCGGCCACACCGTTGCCCGCCGGACCGGATGGGCTCAAGCTGCCCGACACCATGAGGCGCGCTGCCAGTACCTTGCCGAGCTTGATCTGCGTGTCGGGGTCCGCCAGTTCCGATGAACCGAGCTTCACCTCGGCCAGCACCTTGTCGAGCAGGCGTCGTTCGACGAGGGTGAAGCCACGCGCCTGCAGTTCGCGAATAACTTCCTGCTGCAGCAGCGTATCCATGCCGATGCGGCCCATGTTGCCGGGAGGCAGCTGGTCCTGGAAGGGCAGCACCGAGACGGCCAGCGCCGGCGAGGTCCAGTCATCGGGCGCGCCGGCCGAAGCGGGCCGTGGCGGCGGGTTGCGGAATCGCGCGGCGAGTTCCTTCACGGCCTCGTCCACGAACTGCTGGCGGGCGCGGTCCTGGCCTTCGGCCACGGCTTCAGTGGTCTGGCGGATGAGTGCGGCCGTCACGGCATCGGTGGGGTCGAGCGCCTGTGCTCGTTCGAGCACGGCGCGGGCACGTGCCGGCTCGCCGGTCTCGTTCAGCGCCACGGCCAGGTTGGACAGCGCGTCCACCGACTGCGGGTTTTCGCGCGCAGCGCGCTCGTAGGTCTTGACGGCCAGCTTCGGGTCCTGCTTCAGCTGGCCATTGCCCACCGCCACCAGGGCGCTGGCCTTCTGGAAGGAGAAGTCGGCCGAGGTGCCCGGGCCGGCGGCCTGCTGGATGGCGGCCTGGCCGGCCTGCGCCTGACCGCTGGCCGCCAGCGCCCGGCCGCGGATCAGGTAGGCGGCGCTGCGCGTTGGTGCCTTGGCGATGATCTCGTTGGCCTCGGCCAGGGCGGCGGCGCTGTTGCCGCGCGCCAGTTCGACTTCGGCCACGCCTTCGCGGCCCATCCAGGCCACTTCGGGGTGTGAGGTGCCGGCCAGCGCGCGGAAGATGCGCTCGGCGTCATCCAGCTGGCCCTGGCGCAGCAGTTCGTAGGCGCGTTCGGCGCGCGCGATGTGCTCGATGCCGGGCGGCGCGGGCAGGGTGGTGGGGCCGCCCTTCGCGCCCGGCGCGGGCGGGAAGAAGTAGAAATCGCCTTCCAGCGAGGTGCTTTCCCAGGGCACCTGGCTGCCGTTGCTGTCCAGGCGTACGCCCAGACGCACGCGCTTGAAGACCTCTTCGATGGCCGTGCCCGGCTTCTCGATGTTGGCCAGCAGGTGCTGCGTGTACAGGCCATTGGCGTTGCGCCCGTCGCTGGCCACGCTGCCCGGCGCGGTGGCAAAGGCCACCAGCGAGCCGATGGGCGCGTCCAGCTGCGACAAGCCGCCAGCGCCGGAACGCGAGGTGCGCGCAAAGGGGTTGTCGCGGCAGGCGTCCAGGATGACCATGTTGATGCGGTTCCTGGCCGTCTCCATCTTGTCCAGCACCTGCTGCACATCCACCGCCTTGTAGGCGACCTCGTCCTCGCGCTGGATCTCGCTGCCCACCGGCAGCAGGTAGTTGCGGCCCTTGATCTGCACGCCGTGGCCGGCGAAGTAGAAGAGGCCGGCGCCACCGCCCTTGAGCCGGTCGCCGAAGGCGGTGACGGCGTCCTGCATCTGCTTCTGCGTGGCGTTGAGCTTCAGGTCCACCGTGAAGCCGGCCTTGGCCAGCACCTGGGCCACGGCCTGCGCATCATTGGCCGGGTTGACCAGCGGTGCCGAGGCATAACCGGCATTGCCGATGATCAGTGCGTGGCGGGGTTCGACCACCGGCACAGCAGCCCGAGCGGGCGCCAACACCACCAGCACGACCAAAACCAGCAACGACGCCCACCACCAGCAGGCGGCCATGACGGCCGGACGAGCCCGCGCGATCAGACGCGGTGGGTTCTTCTGCATGAACAGTTCTCCGCTGCATCGGCCCTTGACCACCCTTGCCCCCGGGCTCACGGACCATGCCGAGAATGCTAAGGCCTGGGTGCGGCACGACAACCGCTGACCAGGGGATGTTCAGCCCCGTCCGCACCTTCGATCAAGGGGGTACACCCCCAGGGAGGGATCAGCCGTTCGTCTTCGACGAGACCTTGTGCCGCATCAGGCGGCCGTGTTCGCGCTCCCAGTCGCGCTTCTTCTCGGTCTCGCGCTTGTCGTGCTGGGCCTTGCCCTTGGCCAGCGCGATCTCGGCCTTCACGCGGCCACCCTTGTAGTGCAGGTTCAGCGGCACCAGGGTGTAGCCCTTTTGCTCGATCTTGCCGATGAGGCGGCGGATCTCGCCCTTGTGCATGAGCAGCTTCTTGGTGCGGTCGGCTTCGGGCGTGACATGCGTGGACGCGGCGCGCAGCGCGTTGATGCGGCAGCCGATGAGGTAGAGCTCGCCGTCGCGCACGTGCACATAGCCGTCCGTCAGCTGCACCTGGCCGGCGCGGATGGCCTTGACCTCCCAGCCGGCGAGCACCATGCCGGCCTCGAATTGTTCTTCGATGCTGTACTCGAAACGGGCGCGGCGGTTTTCGGCGATGTTGGACATGGTGGGCCAGATGGGGGCGGCGGGCCGCAGCGCAACGCGCTCCTAGAATGCTTCGATTGTATGAAGCACGTGCGCAAGTCGGTTCTGCTGTGGTACTCGCCGGGCGAGATGTACGACCTCGTCACCGGCATCGAGGCCTACCCGCAATTCCTGCCATGGTGCGACAAGGCGCAGGTGATGGCGCGCCACGAAGACGGCGTCACCGCGCGACTGGGCCTGGCCTACATGGGCGTGCGCCACGCCTTCACCACGCGCAACACGCAGCGCCCGGCCGAGTCGGTGTCGGTGCAACTGGTGGACGGCCCGTTCTCGCTGCTCGACGGCACCTGGCTCTTCCGCACGCTCGGCCGCCCCGGCAGCGAGCAGCCAGCCTGCAAGATCGAGTTCGACCTGCGCTATGCCTTCTCCAGCCCGGCGCTGGAAACCGTGGTCAGCCCGGTGTTCGACCGCATCGCCGACACCTTCGTCGACTCGTTCGTGCGCCGCGCCGAAGAGGTGTATGGCGCCCGCTGAGTTGCAGGTCGAGGTGGTCTACTGCCCGCAGCCGGGCATTTGCGACAGCGTGGCGCTGTTGGTACCGCCGGGCACGACCGTCGGTGATGCCCTGCAGGCCAGCGGCTTGCTGCAGCGCCATGCGCTCATGACCGAGGGGCTGCGTGTGGGTGTGTGGGGCAAGCTGCGCGAGACCGGTTCGATCTTGCGCGAGCGCGACCGTGTGGAAATCTACCGCCCGCTGATCGTCGATCCGAAGGAAGCACGCCGCCAGCGTTACCAGCGCCACCGCGAACGCCTTGCCAAGCGCTGAGGCGCCGGCTACTTGCAGTCGGAAGTGATGACCTCGCGCGCCTGGCGCATCTCTTCGGCGCGGCCGCGGTCGTCGAGCACCTCGCGTTCGCCCTTGTCGTTGACACGCGCGATGCGCTGCCCCGTTTCCAGGGCCGCAACGTGGCCACGCGCACGGCGGCAGTTTTCGGCGCGCTGGGCGGCCAGCTTTTCCTGTTCGGCGCGTGCCTTGGCGGCCTGTTCCTGATCGGCGGCGCGCTTCTTGGCGTCGAGCTCGCGTTCCAGCGGACCCCGCGTCGGGGCCGCGGCCGATGCCGGGCCGCTGGCTGCAGGCGCTGGCGCAGCGCGGCGCGCGGCATCGGGCAAGGGGCGGCTGATGATGTCCTTCTCGGGCACATCGTTGGGCGGCGGCCGGTCGCTGGCATTGACCTGGCCCGACTTGTCGCGCCACTTCCACTGCGCGTGGGCCGTGGAAACGGTCATGCCGTTGATGACGAGCGCGGCCAGAATGGCCAGCATCCAACGTGATGCAGATGGGGGCTTGACACGCATCCTGCGAGTGTAGTGCGGGCGTGCGGCGCCAAACCGGGCGTGTGTCACAGGGCGTGAGCCTGCGGGCCGGGTCCCTATAATCTGCTTTTGCGTCTGGAGCTTTTCAGCATGCGCCTACTCGGCAAAGCGCTCACCTTCGACGACGTGTTGTTGGTGCCGGCCTACTCCCAGGTGTTGCCCCGCGACACCAGCCTCGCGACCCGCCTTTCCCGCAACATCGCGCTGAACCTGCCGCTGGTGTCTGCCGCGATGGACACCGTGACCGAAGCCCGCCTGGCGATCGCCATCGCGCAGGAAGGCGGCATCGGCATCGTGCACAAGAACCTCACGCCCCGGCAGCAGGCGGCCGAGGTCGCACGCGTGAAGCGCTACGAATCGGGCCTGCTGCGCGACCCCATCACGGTCGCCCCCGGCGCCACGGTGCGCGAGGTGATGGCGCTGTCGCGCCAGCATGGTGTGTCGGGCTTCCCGGTGGTCGACGGCCGCACGGTGGTGGGCATCGTCACCAACCGCGACCTGCGCTTCGAAACGCGACTTGACGCCCCGGTGCGCGACATCATGACGCCGCGTGAACGCCTGGTCTGGGTGCGCGAAGGTGCCTCTCTCGACGAGGGCAAGGCGCTGATGCACAAGCACCGCCTGGAGCGCGTGCTGGTGGTCAGCGACAGCTTCGAACTGCGCGGGCTGATGACGGTGAAGGACATCACCAAGCAGACCGACTTCCCCAACGCCGCCCGCGACGCCCACGGCAAGCTGCGCGTGGGCGCCGCGGTGGGCGTGGCCGAGGGCACCGAAGAGCGCGTGGAAGCACTCGTGAAGGCGGGTGTCGACGTGCTGGTGGTCGACACCGCGCACGGCCACAGCGCCGGCGTCATCGAGCGCGTGCGCTGGGTCAAGCGCCACTATCCGCAGGTCGACGTCATCGGCGGCAACATCGCCACCGGCGATGCCGCGCTGGCGCTGGTCGAAGCCGGTGCAGACGCCGTGAAGGTCGGCATCGGCCCCGGCAGCATCTGCACCACGCGCATCGTGGCCGGCGTGGGCGTGCCGCAGATCATGGCCATCGACAGCGTCGCCAAGGCGCTTCAAGGCAGCGGCGTGCCGTTGATTGCCGACGGCGGCATACGGTACTCGGGCGACATCGCCAAGGCCATCGCCGCCGGTGCCGGCAGCGTGATGATGGGCAGCATGTTCGCCGGCACCGAAGAAGCGCCCGGCGAGACCATCCTCTACCAGGGCCGCACCTACAAGAGCTACCGCGGCATGGGCAGCATGGGCGCCATGCAGCAGGGCAGCGCTGACCGCTACTTCCAGGAAACGGGCGAGGGCAGCGGCAACAACCCGAGCACGGCCAAGCTGGTGCCCGAGGGCATTGAAGGGCAGGTGCCGTACAAGGGCTCCGTCGTCTCCATCGTCTTCCAGATGGCTGGCGGCCTGCGCGCTGCCATGCACTACTGCGGCTGCGCCAGCATCGAAGAGATGCAGACGCGCGCCGAGTTCGTGGAGATCACCACCGCCGGTATTCGCGAGAGCCACGTGCACGACGTGCAGATCACGAAGGAAGCGCCGAACTACCGCATGGAATGAGCAACGAGGGTTCCCCGAGTGCGAGCTCCCGCCTGGCGGGACCGCGCGCAGCGCTTAGGGTGCAGCAGTGAGCGGCGCCGTACCGACCCCCGGCGGCCCGCCGGCGCGCGCTGCCGCCATGCGCTTCATCATGCTGGCGGTGCTGATCGACATGGTGTCGATCGGCGTCATGGTGCCGGTGCTGCCGGCGCTGGTGGGCAGCTTCACCGGCAGCCAGGCCGACCATGCCTTCTGGCTGGGTGTGGTGAGCTTCGCCTTCGGCATTGCCAACTTCTTCGGCGCGCCCATCCTCGGCGCGCTGTCCGACCGCTACGGCCGCCGCCCCGTGCTGCTGCTGGGCTTCTGCGGGCTGGCGCTGAACTTCTTCGCCACCGCGCTGTCGACGGCGTTGTGGATGTTGATTGCGGTGCGTCTGGTGGGCGGTGCCATGCAGGCCAATGCCGCGGTGGCCAACGCCTACGTGGCCGACATCAGCGCGCCCGAGGAACGCGCCAAGCGCTTCGGCATGCTGGGCGCCATGTTCGGCCTGGGCTTCATCATCGGCCCGGCGCTCGGCGGGCTGCTGGGCGCGGTCGACCTGCACCTGCCCTTCTATGTGGCCGGCACGCTGGCGCTGGTGAACCTGGCCTACGGCTACTTCGTGCTGCCCGAGTCGCTGCCGCCGGAACGCCGCCGCGCCATTTCCTGGAGTTCGGTCAACCCCATCACGTCCCTGAGATCGCTGGCGCAACTGAAAGGCGTGGGCTTGCTCGTCGGTGTCGTGGCCTGCATCGGCCTGGGGCAGGGCGTGCTCTACAACTGCTGGGTGCTCTACACCACCTTCAAGTTCGGCTGGACGACGCTCGACAACGGCTGGTCTTTGGCCGCCGTGGGCGTGATGTCGGTCTTCGTGCAGGGCTGGCTGCTGGGGCAATTGCTCAAGCGCATGCCGCCGCAGCGGCTGGCGGTGCTGGGCCTGATGTCGTCGACGGTGGCCTATGCGCTATGGGGCGCCGCCACGGCGGGCTGGATGATGTATGCGGTGATCTTCGCCAACCTGCTGGGCTTCACCGTCAATGCCAGCGTGCAGAGCATGATCTCCAGCGCCGCCGACGCGCGCAGCCAGGGCCAGACCATGGGCGCCGTGAGCGCGCTGAACAGCCTGACGGCGGTCATCGGCCCGGTGGTGGCGGCCTCGCTGCTCACCGCGGTCTCGCACCTGCCGCAGGGCCACTGGGGCATCGGCGCGCCCATGTACTTCGGCTCGGCCTTGCAGCTGCTGGGCCTGCTGCTGGCCTGGGCGCATTTCCGCAAGGTGCCCGGCCACCGCCCCGTCCAGGTTCAAAGCTGAGCTTCGCCATGCATCACAAGATCCTCATCCTCGACTTCGGCTCCCAGGTCACGCAGCTCATCGCGCGCCGTGTGCGCGAGGCGCATGTCTACTGCGAGATCCACCCCAACGACGTGAGCGATGCCTTCGTGCGCGAGTTCGCGCCCAAGGCGGTGATCCTGTCGGGCAGCCACGCCAGCACCTACGAAGAACACGATCTGCGCGCGCCGCAGGCCGTGTGGGACCTGGGCGTGCCGGTGCTCGGCATCTGCTACGGCATGTTCACCATGGCCGTGCAGCAGGGCGGGCAGGTGGAAGCCAGCAACCACCGCGAGTTCGGCTATGCCGAAGTGCGGGCCCATGGGCATACCAAGCTGTTGCAGGACATCCAGGACTTCGCGACACCTGAAGGCCACGGCATGCTGAAGGTGTGGATGAGCCACGGCGACAAGGTCACGGCACTGCCGCCCGGCTTCAAGCTGATAGCCAGCACGCCCAGCTGCCCCATCGCCGGCATGGCGGATGAACAGCGCGGCTACTACGGCGTGCAGTTCCACCCCGAGGTCACGCACACCGTGCAGGGCCGCTTGCTGCTCGAACGTTTCGTGCTCGGCATTGCCGGCGCGAAGCCCGACTGGGTGATGCGCGACCATGTCGAAGAAGCCGTGGCCCGCATCCGCGAACAGGTGGGCGACGAAGAGGTCATCCTGGGCCTGAGCGGCGGTGTCGACTCCAGCGTGGCCGCCGCGCTCATCCACCGTGCCATCGGCGAGCAGCTCACCTGCGTCTTCGTCGACCATGGCCTCTTGCGCCTGAACGAGGCGCAGATGGTGATGGAGATGTTCGTCGGCCGCCTGCACGCCAAAGTGGTCCACGTCGACGCCAGCGCGCAGTTCCTGGGTGAACTGAAGGGCGTGGCCGACCCCGAGGCCAAGCGCAAGATCATCGGCCGCGAGTTCGTCGAGGTCTTTCAGCGCGAAGCGAAGAAGCTGCAGAACGCGAAGTGGCTGGCCCAGGGCACGATCTACCCCGACGTCATCGAAAGCGGCGGTGCCAAAACTTCGACAGGTTCCAAGAAGGCGACCACCATCAAGAGCCACCACAACGTGGGCGGCCTGCCGGCGACGCTGGGGCTGAAGCTGCTGGAGCCGCTGCGCGACCTGTTCAAGGACGAAGTGCGCGAACTCGGCGTGGCGCTGGGCCTGCCGCACGACATGGTCTATCGCCACCCCTTCCCGGGCCCCGGCCTGGGCGTGCGCATCCTGGGCGAGGTGAAGGCCGAGTACGCCGATCTGCTGCGCCGCGCCGATGCCATCTTCATTGAGGAACTGCGCTGGACCGTGGATCCGACCTCCGGTCGGAGTTGGTACGACCAGGTCAGCCAGGCCTTCGCCGTCTTCCTGCCCGTGAAGAGCGTGGGCGTGATGGGCGACGGCCGCACTTACGACTACGTGGTGGCACTGCGCGCCGTGGAGACCAGTGACTTCATGACGGCCGATTGGGCGGAGCTGCCCTACTCGCTGCTGAAGAAGGTCAGCAGCCGCATCATCAACGAGGTGCGCGGTATCAACCGCGTGGCCTACGACGTCAGCAGCAAGCCGCCGGCGACCATTGAGTGGGAGTAGGGGTGCCTGAAAAGGTCATCTAAATCAATCGCTTGCGACTTCTCGTTGATGATGTGGAAGTTGTCGTAAACGGGTTCGAAACCGCTGATTCACAATTAGTGTCTTGCGGCCCTTGTCTCGCCTCAAGGCATTCAACTGACGGACGGTATGCGCGACGGTATCGCGGGATCGTCGCATTGAATGAAGCTCACTACCGCCACCGAGGCCGCCGTCGCGGCTGCGGTACGACTGGCGAAGCGCTGGTTCCCGATGCGCTTGGCGCTTGGCGCCGGGCGCCGCTGCGCGGCTGGGTCTGAGCTTCTAGGCACTGCAAGAGAAGCACCCCCCAACTGATCGTGTGCGGCGTCTTGGGCCATGTCAAAGTTGGTCCAGTCGGTACTGGCTCATCAACAACGTGAGCATCGCGGCGAACAGAGCACGGGGCGCGCCCAGCAAAGCCACTCGCTGCAGATCGCGGTGCGGCTCGCCTCCTGAACAGTGACTCAGCTTTGCTGAATTGTTCGGGCACCACTGCCGTCATAGACTGGCGTGCAAAGCAAGAACGACTTTGACGACATCAGTCGCTTCGGAGACCACCCATGCCCATGACTCGACGCAGCATCACGGCCGTCCTTGCCGGCTGCACCTTGCTCTTCACAGCGCTCTCGGCCCACGCTCAAAGCTGGCCATCGCGACCTGTTCGCCTGGTCATCCCCTTCGGCGCGGGTGGTACGGCAGACATCACGGCGCGGACCATTGCCCAGAAGCTGTCTGAAAAGTGGGGCCAGCAGGTGGTGGTCGACAACAAGCCGGGGGGCGACACCGTCATCGCTGCCGGTGAGGTGCAGCGGGCGGCTCCCGATGGCTACACCCTGCTGCTTGCGATCAATTCGACCTTGACCCTGACACCGCACACCATGAAGGTGGCCTACGACCCGGTCAATGATTTCGTCATCATCGGGCAGACGACCGTCGTACCCATGCTGCTGCTGGTGCCCGAAAGCACGCCCGCGCAGTCGCTCCCCGAGTTGATCAGTCTGGCGCGTGCCAAGCCCGGTGTCCTGAATACCGGCGGCCCGGTTACCGCCACGCAGCGGCTGGTCACCAAGTACGGTGAATCAGCGAGTTCTGCGTGTGGCGTCGACGGGGGGCTGGGTCGGCAAAGGCATCGCAGTCTCGGGTCCATTGCTCCAGGCGCGCCAGTTGCTCTTGCGCGCACTGACCGATCAGAAAGTACCCAAGCAGTGGCTTGCTCTTGCTAACCTACTAGGTTATCATCGCTGCCTGTGGAAAAAGCCACTCCCCACTGCAAGCTCAGCGTTGTGAAGGCCCTGGTTGGCGCCGGTCACGTACGAACAACACGCAGCGCTCGAGAGGGCGCAGTTGCCTTGGGCCTGGACTTCGACGGCATGCTCGCTGTCGTGATGGCGCTGAACTCGGCTGACTTCCACAAGAGCATGACCACGCACGCCGATCACCGCGTGTGGCAGGACGTGTACCGGCCGATGACGCCGGCCGGCGAGGCCTATCTGAAATTGACGGTGATCGATGACGTGCTCATCGTGTCGTTCAAGGAGCTGTGACCATGAAGTGCCCGAACTGCGGAGCGGCCAGGCTGGTGCATGACACCCGCGACATGCCCTACACCTACAAAGGCGAGTCGACGATCCTTCCCCAGGTGACGGGCGACTTCTGTCTGGCCTGCGACGAGTCCATCCTCGACGCATCGGAGTCGCGCCGCACCATGGAACTGATGTCGGCCTTCAACAAGGAGGTCAATGCCTCGCTCGTCGATCCGGACTTCATTGCCAGCGTGCGCAAGAAGCTCGACCTCGACCAACGCGAAGCTGGCGAGATCTTCGGTGGTGGCGTCAACGCGTTCTCCAGGTACGAGAACGGCAAGACCAAGCCACCAGTGGCGCTGGTCAAGCTCCTGAAGGTGCTGGATCGCCACCCGGAACTATTGGGCGAGGTGAGGGCTGCATGACCAACCCCTGCGAAGGCCATCGAACGGCCGCGGGGGGCGGTCCGCAATGGTCTTCGATAGTCTGCGAACGCAGGCCCTGCCCTGGATAGACTGTTCCCGATCGGGCGAAATTCGAGCGTTTTCCGTCTGACGGTAAAGTTGACGGTAAAGATTCGACGTCTAGTTTTTTAATCCAATGAGGACAACGGGTTAGAGATGCAGGAAATGATTGAGTGGGAGTGAGGGGGGTTAGTTTCGAGGGCTTCGAGGTCTGTCGGGGACTATCGGAAACAGTGCGGGGAAGCGCTTTCAGGCTGTCGCAAGTCGTTGACTGACCATCGGTTTCCAGTTTTGACCAGCCAGCGAGCTTTCGCGGACTATCGGCAACGATCGCGGGCAAGCGGAAACTTTTGACGGTAAGACTGACGGTCAAAACTTGGCGCCAAATTTTCGGCGGCGCTTTGCCGTCACCTCAAAGTCGGGCCTGACGGTAAATTTCGAGGCGATTCGCGAGCATTCATGCGGGTTCGCGGGCGGGAGCAGCATTTCTTCCGCCGACAGCAAATCGCGTGAACGTCTGCACCGCAAGCGTTCATTCGAAGCACTCCTGCATTGCGATCTCCGAGGCGAAAGGGGAGGGCGCCGACCATAGTTGCTCCTCTGCGCGCCGTTGACAGATGGAACTACATCATCAACGACCTGAGCGTCGCGGCGAGCAGTGATCGGGTGTCAGCTGCCTGTGCTTGAGGCGTCTTGCGAATGTCTGATTCGTAGACCGGCAGTCGGCCAGTTGCGGGTGCTCGTGACCGTCGGGTATGGGCCTCCTCGACCCGGCGGTGTCGCGTTGGAGGATGAACGGCTGCGTGGCCACTTGCCGGTGCAGCCGGACTGGCGTGGCTGCGCAGGGGTGTCTTTGAGTTCAACGTCGAGCACTGCCCGAACTGTGGTGGAGACCTGAAGATCATCGCCGCAATCCTGGCCGATCAGTCATCGAGCGGTCCCCGATCCATCTGGGTCCGTAGGCCGCAGCGTCGCTCAGCCCCGGATGCTCGGCCAGCGCCGCGCAAGCAAGGCAATGCCCACCAGCAAAAGGGCTGCCGCACTGGGCTCGGGCACCGGATCGAGGTAGTCCGTGCCAGATGCCGAGCTGAGGCTGAAGTCGTTGACGGCAACGCCCTTGGCGTCGAAGAACTCAAAACCGCTGAGCGTGGCGGTGTTCAGGAACTGGCTGTCCGCGGTGCCATAGGACCAAGCCAGAAGACCCACCTTCAGATCCCATGGCTGACCCCACACCATGGGCAGCGCCACGCTGCGGAACACGCTGCTGCCGCTGAGGCTACCGGCGCTTGTGACCCAACCCGCAGGTGGCGGATTGCCGGAGATCGTGCCCAGCCCGCCGCGGCGCACACTGGCATTCATGACTTCGACGACCGGCCCGTTGTCTTGTTTCACATCGAGCAATGCGTAGTTGTCGCCAAAGAAGAACGCCGCGGGAGCCCCGAGCGCAGTCATGCTGCCATCGATGCGAAACTGATAGCGCACCGAGCCCGCGCTGCCGCTGGCCACCAGCGGGCTGGTGGCTGTCAAGACATCTGAAAAGGTCGCCGCCGCCACCGAGTCGAAAAGGGCGAGATTGCTTTGCGGCACGCCGCCCGCGATGTCGCTGTGTGCCGCTGCGCCCAGCGATCCATAGCTTGACCTGGCATCGGCCGTGCCGCTGTAGAACCCGGGAGAAAGAGCCAGTGGTCCGAGAATCACGGGGCCCAAGCTGTCGTGCTGGTTCAAAGGCCCGATCGGCGCCGACTGTGTCCGATATCCGCCGCTGTAGCCACAGGCTGCGATGCCGCCAACCGCCACGTCGGCCGGCGCGAAGGTGAAGAAGGACAGCTCGGGCGCCGGCCCCCACGTGCCGCAGCTTCCGGCGCCGGCCACGATGCCGTTGATCGTCTCGAGCGACGGCAACGCATGTGCCGACAGCCCCAGTCCACAGCCGAGAACAGCTGCGAGTCGAGCGCAAAGTCTGAAGGATTTCATGGCATTCCTTTGTAGCGTTATGGTGGATTGCATGCCGCCGCCACGGGTTGGCCGTCAGAGCTTGCGCAGGTAGGCCAGCAGCGCCGGAACTTCAGCGTCGCTGAACGGGCGATCGATGACCGGCGGAGTGACGCCCGGCTGCGTGGTGAGGAGAACGGCGGCCGGGTTCTGGGTCTGTACGCGCTTGAAGAACTGCTTGTAGTGCTCGAGCATCTCTTCGAGCGTCGCCGCACTGTTGTTGCTGAAGTACGGCGCGGTGCGGCTGATGCCACGCAGGCTGGGGGTGTCCATCGCCTGGATGTCGCCCTGGCCACCCGCCAGCGGGTAGCCGGTGAGCAGCAGGCGGCCCGGGTCCGAGCTCGTGACTCGCGTGACGCACGGCGGCTGGGGCGCGGCGCCGCCGCACGCGATTCCGCTGGGCGGCGCGCCGCTGTTCGTGACCTGATAGGTGCGCACGTTCTTCATTTGGTTCGGGCTGCATTCCGCGAACGAGAAGCGCGGCGGAGTGACGTTGTCGACCGGCCTGGGACAAGCGGAGAAGATGTTGTGATAGCGGGTGATGGCGGTCGGCGCACCCGGCGTCCCCTGCAGTGTCGGTGTGCTGCCGCTCGGATGGCCCCCCTGGTTGCCGTGGCACTGGGCGCAAGAGCGGTTGAAGACTGTCTTGCCCGCTGTCTCCAGGGCGTTCAGGACGGGATCGGGATCAGGCAGCGGGCTGGTGCCTGCCGCCATGGCGTCAGACAGGGCCTTCACGCTTGGCGAGGAGAACTGCGTTTTCTGGAAGGCCGCCAGGTCGTCCAGGAAGCTCGCCGGCGGGTCGACCGTGATCCCGGCATGGGCGCGCAGCGCTGCGAGCGCCTGGTTCTGCAGCGTGTCGATGCGGCCGTCGAGCTGGTAACCACCGCTCGGGTTTGGCCCGCGCGGCGACGCAGGAGCGACGCCATCGGGGCCTGTGATGTTGGCGTCGAAGATCGACGGCGTTGCTCGCCAGACGTCGGCGACGGTCTCGCTGGTCGGTCGGGCCGATGCCGGACAGGGGACGGTCGCCCCGCAGTCCAGGAGCCTGACGTTGGCGGGCAGCGGGATCGTCACGCGAACCAGGCCGTTCTGCGTCAGGTTGGTGAAGTCGCGCGCGGCCGCGCCGTTGACGCGGAAGTCATCGGCATCGATCGCGCGGAACAACGGGTCGTCGACGCCAGAGGTGGTCATCTTCGCGAACCTGGCCTGCGCGGCCGCTGGGGTCAGCTGGAAGTTCTCGGCATCCATGTGGCAGTCGGAACAGGCTCGGCCATTGCCTCCCAGGCCCGCGAGGGCCCTATCGCGGAAGTTCGCCTTGCCTCGACAGACGGCGGTGTCGACTGGCGTGGCTGGTGCCGTGGTGCAGCCGTCGGCATCGAGCACGGGGGGGAGCGGGTCGTCCTGACCACCGCCACATGAGGACACAGTGATGCCGCCGATTAGTGCGAGCGCTGCAGCAAACAGGCTTTTGCGGTGGTTCAGTTTCATGCCTACTCTCCAAGAAGTGACCTGGGATCGGCACAATGGCTTGAATGACACCGGAAGTCCTTTGCCGCATCTGAAGCATTTCTGAGAAAGGTTTGAAATCCCGCCATGGCCTTGTCTGAGCGCTACGCCTTCGGGGACTACGTGCTCGAGCGATCGCAGCAACGGGTGCGTCGGCGCGACGGCAGCAGCTTGAACCTGGCGCCACGGCTCTTCAGCGCCCTGCTGCTGTTCGTCGAAAACGCCGGCGACTTGCTCGACAAGGACGCCCTGATGCTGGCTTTGTGGCCGGGCGTGGTGGTCGAAGAGAACAGCTTGAGTCAGGTCATCTCCGGGCTGCGGCGCGCACTCGCCGACGACACCCTGGGCAGCCGCTACATCGAAACCGTGCCCCGGCGCGGCTTCAGGTTTATCGCCCCGGTCATGTTGTTGCCGGATGAGGCAACGCCTGAGACCTTGTCGATGGCCGACCCAACCCGGATGCTCCAGCCTGCGCCGCTGTCCCAGGCCGAGGCAGCCCCCGAGCCCGACAGCACCCCGCACCCAAGCGCAGGCGGCCGGCGCGCATCGGACAAGCGGCGCTGGCTGCGCCTGGCGCTGGCGGCCAGCGCCGCCACCGGCATCGCCGGCATCGGCTGGTGGGCGTCGCGCCGCGAGCCAGCGCCCGGCAGCGCAGCGCGACTCCCCGCCCTGGCCGTGTTGCCTTTCAAGCCGCTGGTGGCCGAGGCTCGCGACGAGTTGCTGGAAGTGGGCATGGCCGACAGCCTGATCGCGCGCCTGTCCACCGTGCCCGGGCTGGTGGTGCGCTCGGTCGGCTCGGTGCGTCGCTACGCAGGCGCCGACCAAGACCCGACGCGCGCGGCGCAGGAACTGGATGTGGCTTGGATCGTCGACGGCTCGCTCCAGCGCAGCGGCGATCAATTGCGCGTCACCGCTCGTCTGCTGCATGCCTCCGATGGAGCCGCCGCTTGGAGCGGCAGTTTCAACGAGAAGTTCACCGGTGTCTTCGACATGCAGGATCTGATTTCGGCCCGCGTGATGCAGGCGCTGGCGCCCCGGTTGGAAGCGGGTGCCCGCGTGGCGCCAAGCGTGCCCATGACCAACCTGGGTGGCACCCGGAACACCGATGCCTATCAGCTCTACCTGACCGCATCGCGGCACGCGCAGCGCAGCCGCGCCGACAGCCTGCGCAAGAGCATCGCGCTGTTCAACCAGGCGCTCACCATCGACCCCGGCTACGCCTTGGCCTATGTCGGGCTGGCCGCGGCCCTGCGGGAGACCTTGCTGGGTGCAGACGCGGTGCCGGCTGAAGCGTTCGAACCGGCCAAGGTGGCCGTGCAACGTGCGCTGGCGCTGGCCCCGAACCTGGCCGAGGCTATTGCAGAGAAGGGCTTCAGCCTCTCCCAATTCGAGTTCGACTGGCCGGGCGCCGAGCGCGAGTTCCGAAGGGCGCTGGCGGTCAACCCGAACGTCGCCATGGCCCACTATGGCCTTGCCCAGTTGCTGCTGACGCAAGACAGGCCCGATGAGGGATTTGTGCACCTGCGTCTGGCGCGTGAACTCGACCCCATGTCGCCCTTCCTCAACACGGTCGAAGCGGGTTATCTGTTGTCCGCTGGCCGGCGCGAGGAAGCCCGCGCCAGGCTGAACCGTGCACTCGATATTGCCCCCGACTTCTATCTCGCCTACAGAACCCAGGGCCTGCTGCATCTGGCCGATCAACAGCCCGAACTCGCCATCGCGTCGCTGCGGCGCGCTGTCGCACTGGCCGACGGCAACTCCCGAGCCAGCGCCCTGCTGGGCATGCACCTCGCGCGCATGGGTCAGCGCGACGAGACGCGTGCGATCCTCAACCAGATGCTGGAACGGGCCAAGACACGCTACGTGCCGCCGGTCTCGTTGGCGGTACTGCACGCGGCACTGGGAGAAAACGCGCTCGCACTGGACGCGCTGGAGCGAGCATACGAAGGCCACGATACGCAGCTCATTTACTTAAAGAACGACTCACGCTGGTCGGGCTTGCGCAAGGAGCCGCGCTTTGCGGTCTTGATGCAGAAGCTCAAGCTCGACCGATATGGCCCGGGCTTGTTGCCGACCTGAGTGCACACTGCTGGCGCGCACCGCCCCTGCGTGCGCAGGCACAGCGGCTATGGCGGGGCACGTCTGCAACGCAGCGGCGCTGACGCCGCTGTAGAGAAACCCGCCCGCGCCGTCATCAGCAACGATCACGGTTTCCCGCAAGGTCCCGACCGTTTGTGCCCGGCTCGCGCGAAGTACTGTGTCGGTGAAACGGGGCGCAATCGTTACCTTCACGGTCCACGCACAGTGCGCTTGGCTGCGGCCTTGGCGCTTGCGATCATCAAGACGGATCACCGACGCGTTCCACGGACCGGCAGCTTTGCGGCGACTGACTCAGCCCGTTGTTCGGCCGCTCCGGGTCGATTCCGGTTCCAGGCGTTGCCGGGACGAACGCCCGGTCTCTGCACCTCAGCTGACAGACCAGTGGCCTGGGGTCGGGCCGCAGGGACTGACGCAGCCACGTGATCGGCCGCCTCGGCGCCTATGTTGCCAGTGGCTTCTGCGAGTGCGACTGCACTGCCGCGCTTGCTGGACTTGTGCAAGCGCACTATGACAATGGTGCGTTTGCACGAGAATCGCAGTTCACGCATGACAGCACTTGCAGCAGCGACAGTCCAGCCCTTGCCACTGCGACCTGCGGCGTCACTCTTCGAGTGGGCCAGCGCCATCAACGGACTCGCGGCCAGAGCGGGGAGCGCGCGCAGAGGCTCCAAACCGGCAAGGCGCGGCAACACCGAGGCGGCCGGCGCCGGCCGGCTTCTTCTGACGGGCGGCGAACTGGATGCCGGCACCGTCCCGCATCAGACCCCTGGCAGCGAGGCACTCGGGTATCGGATGGCGCCCGATGTTGCGGAGCATCTGGCCATCGCCGGGCTGGACCCGGACTTCCTCGGCGACATCGCGGGTTTCAGCGGTCTCGATTCGCGCGACGTGCTGGACTTCGCGGGCATCGACCGAACGACGGTCAGCCGCCGCAAGGCCAGTGGCTCGGCATTGCCGCAGGATGCCGCAGTCAAGGCTCTTCAGATCACGGATCTGTTGACGCAGGCCACCGAGGTCTTCGGCTCGCCGGCGCAGGCGTCAACGTGGCTGACGCGGCCGCACCCGTCGCTGGATGGCGAGACCCCGCTGAAGCGCGCGCGCACGCCGTGGGGCATGAGCAAGGTCCAGTCGATACTCGTCGCGCTGCGTTACGGCGCCGCCGCTTGACCATCGCCGTCTTCCGCATCGGCTTGGCCGTCGCGAAGACCGTTGTCGAACAAGCCTACGGCTCGGCACTGGCGCCGGGCCGCTGGCACAGTCTGCGCAC
>JANNFE010000186.1:0-22829 GCA_031379415.1 Betaproteobacteria bacterium
TCCAGCGCCTGGATGCCGTGCGTGCCTTCGTGGATCATGTTCAGGCGGTTGTCGCGCCAGTACTGCTCCACCGGGTAGTCGCGGGTGTAGCCGTAGCCGCCCAGCACCTGGATGGCCAGCGAATTGGCTTCCAGGCACCATTCACTGGGCCAGCTCTTGGCGATGGGCGTCAGCACTTGCAGCAGCGTGCCGGCGTCGGCGGCCTGGGCCTCGGCGCCGGTGTTCAGTTCGTCGACCAGGCGCGCGCAGTAGAGCGCCAGCGCCAGGCCGCCTTCGACATACGACTTCTGCGCCAGCAGCATGCGCTTCACGTCGGCGTGCCGGGCAATGGGCACCTGGGCTTGTGTGGCGTCCTTGCCGCTGCCGGTGATGGGCCGACCCTGAGGTCTGCCGCGGGCGTATTCGAGGCTGGCCTCGTAACCCGCATAACCCAGCATCACCGCACCCAGCCCGACGCCGATGCGCGCCTCGTTCATCATGTGGAACATGCAGCGCAGGCCTTCGCCGGGCTGGCCGACGCGGTAGCCCACGGCGCCGGAACCGGCGCCGTCCAGTCCGCCGCCTGCGGCGCCACCCAACGGGTACTTGCCTTCGCCGAAGTTCAAAAGCGTGTTGGTGGTGCCACGGTAACCCAGCTTGTGGTTCAGACCGGCCAGCGCCACGTCGTTGCGAACGCCTGTCAGTTCACCTTGCGCGTTCACCATCTGCTTGGGCACGATGAAGAGCGAGATGCCCTTGACGCCGGGCACCAGCTTGCCGTCTGCGCCGGGGATCTTGGCCAGCACCAGGTGCACGATGTTCTGTGTCAGCTCGTGTTCGCCGCCGCTGATCCACATCTTGTTGCCACGCAGGCGGTAGCGCGGGCCCAGCGGGTCGGCTGCGAAGTCATCGCCATCGGGCACGGCGCGGGTGGCCACGTCGCTGAGCGAAGATCCCGCCTGCGGTTCGCTCAGGCACATGGTGCCGAACCAGCGGCCGGCGAACTGGTTCTTCGCGAAGACTTCGCGCTGGGCCGGCGTGCCGTGGGCCATCAACAAGCTGGCGTTGCCGCTGGTCAGCATGGCGTAGCCACCCAGGGCCACGCAGCCCTTGCTGAAGAAGGCATTGGCCGCCATCTCGATGACGCAGGGCAGTTGCATGCCACCGAGTTCATGGTCCTGCGCCGCAGCGAGCATGCCGCTTTCGACGTAGGCCGCCAGTGCCTCGTGCGTGGCCCGTGGCAGGTGAACCTTTTCACCGTCGAAGCGCGGCTCATCGGTGTCGACCAGCCGGTTGACCGGCGCGAACTTCTCGCGCGCGATGCGCTCGCAGGTGTCGAGCACCTGCGTGAAGGTCTCGGCCGTGTGCTCGGCAAAGCGCGGCCTGTCGAGCAGCGTGCTCACGCGCAGCCAGTCGTGCAGCAGGAAGTCGAGCGTCTGGCGCATGCGCTGCCTCTCAGGCCTTGCCGGCCACGATGGCCATGGTGGCCGAAGCCTTCATCACCAGTGTGCGCCCAGCCGGCCCTTCGGCCCAGACCTCGGCTTCGGTGAAGCTGAGCGTCCGGCCGGGCTTGATGACCACGGCCTCACACACCAAGCGCTCGCCGCGGCCGGGGCGCAGTGCACTGACCTTCAGTTCGGCGGTGATGGCCCACTGGCCCGGCTGCAGCAGCGTCTGCGCCGCCGCGCCCATGCTGTGGTCAGCCAGGCTGGCCATCACGCCGGCATGGCACTGGCCGGTGTGCTGCAGATGGCGCGCGGCCAAGGGCATCACAGTGCTGACCGTGCCCTCACCCATGCCGACGGGCTCCACGCCCAGATCGACCATGAAGGGCGACATGCGGAAGAAGGCGCGCAGGCCTTCCAGGCTCGTCATGCTGCTCATGCCAGGCCGAGGGATACGGCCATGGGTTCAGAGCACCTCGAAGATGCCCGCGGCGCCCATGCCGCCGCCGATGCACATCGTCACGCACACGCGCTTCGCACCACGGCGCTTGCCTTCGATGAGCGCGTGGCCGGTGAGCCGCTGGCCGCTGACGCCATAGGGATGGCCCACCGCGATGGCGCCGCCGTTGACGTTGAGCCGGTCCATCGGGATGCCCAAAGTGTCGGCGCAGTAAAGCACCTGCACGGCGAAGGCTTCGTTGAGTTCCCACAGGTCGATGTCGGCCACCGTCAGGCCCAGGCGCTTGAGCAGCTTGGGCACGGCGAAGACCGGGCCGATGCCCATCTCGTCGGGTTCGCAGCCGGCCACGGCAAAGCCCAGGAAGCGGCCCAGCGGCTTCAGGCCCTTGCGCTGCGCCACGGCTTCGTGCATCACCACGCACGCACCGCCGCCATCGCTGAACTGGCTGGCGTTGCCGGCGCTGATGACGCCACCGGGCATGGCCGGGCGGATGCCGCAGATGCCTTCATACGTGGTGCCGGCGCGGATGCCTTCGTCGTTAGCCACCGTCACTTCCTTGCTGCGCAGGCCCAGTACCGGGTCGGCCACACCGGCGATGACGGTGATGGGCGCGATTTCGTCCTTGAACAGGCCCTGCTCCAGCGCCGCCGCGGCCCGCTGCTGGCTGCCGGCGCCGTAGTGGTCCATGCGTTCGCGCTGGATGCCGTAGCGCTTGGCCACCTGTTCTGCCGTCTGCAGCATGTTCCAGTAGATCTCGGGCTTCTGATCCTGCAACCAGGGATCGCGCAGCATGTGCGTGTTCATCTCCTGCTGCACGCAGGAAATGCTTTCCACCCCGCCGCCGATGTAGATGTCGCCTTCGCCGGCGATGATGCGCTGCGCCGCCAGCGCAATGGTCTGCAGGCCGCTGCTGCAGAAGCGGTTGACGGTCATGCCGCTGGTGGTGATGGGCAGGCCGGCGCGCAGCACCACCTGGCGCGCGATGTTGGCGCCAGTGGCACCTTCGGGGTTGGCGCAGCCCATGATGACGTCGTCGACCTCGCCGGGCTCGATGCCGGCGCGTTCAACCGCCGCCTTCACGGCGTGGCCGCCGAGCGTGGCGCCGTGGGTCATGTTGAAGGCGCCCTTCCAGCTCTTGCAGAGCGGGGTGCGGGCGGTGGAGACGATGACGGCTGCTGTCATGGTGTGTGTTCCTTCAACTCAGGTGAAGCTCTTGCCTTCGGCCGCCAGCCTGGCGAGCAGCGGCGCGGGTTGCCAGAAGCTCGCGTCGTCCAGCGGGTTGGCGGCGAACTTCTTCATCGCCTGCACGACGTTGAAGAGGCCCTGCTGGTCGGCATAACACATGGGCCCGCCGCGGAAGAGCGGGAAACCGTAGCCGGTGAGGTAGACCATGTCGATGTCGCTGGCCTTGCTCGCAATGCCCTCTTCCAGGATCTTCGCCGCCTCGTTGACCAGCGAATACACGAGCCGGTGCACGATCTCGTCGTCGCTGATCTTGCGCGGCTTCACGCCGATGCTGACACGGTGCTTCTCGATCATCGCCACCACGGCCTGCGACGGCACGGCGTCGCGCTTGCCGGCCTGGTAGTCGTACCAGCCGGCCTGGGTCTTCTGCCCATACCGGCCCATCTCGCACAGCAGGTCAGCCGTCTTGCTGTAGCGCATGTGCGGCTTTTCGACATAGCGCCGCTTGCGGATGGCCCAGCCGATGTCGTTGCCGGCCAAGTCACCCATGCGGAAGGGCCCCATCGCCATGCCCCATTTCTCCACCGCCTTGTCCACCTGTTCCGGCGTGGCACCTTCTTCCAGCAGGAAGCCGGCCTGGCGGCTGTACTGCTCGATCATGCGGTTGCCGATGAAGCCGTCGCAGACACCACTGACCACGCTGGTCTTGCGGATCTTCTTGCCCAAAGCCATCACCGTGGCCAGCACGTCCTTGGCCGTCTTCTCGCCGCGCACCACCTCCAGCAGCTTCATCACGTTGGCCGGGCTGAAGAAGTGCGTGCCGATCACGTCCTGGGGCCGCTTCGTGAACGAGGCGATCTTGTTGACGTCCAGCGTGCTGGTGTTGCTGGCCAGAATGGCGCCGGGCTTCATCACCTCGTCCAGTGTCTTGAAGACTTTCTCCTTGACGCCCATCTCCTCGAACACGGCCTCGATCACCATGTCGGCCTGCGCGATGTCGGCGTAGTTCAGCGTCGTGCTCAAGAGCGCCATGCGCGCGTCGAGCTTGTCCTGCTTGAGCTTGCCCTTCTTGACCTGCGCCTCGTAGTTCTTGCGGATGGTGGCCACGCCGCGGTCCAGCGCGTCCTGCTTCATCTCCAGCATCACCACCGGGATGCCGGCGTTGAGGAAGTTCATGCTGATACCGCCGCCCATGGTGCCGGCGCCGATGACGGCGATCTTCTCGATCTTGCGCTGCGGCGTGTCCTCGGGCACATCGGGGATCTTGCTCGCCGCGCGTTCGCCGAAGAAGGCGTGGCGCAGCGCCTTGCATTCGGGTGTGAGCATCAGCGCCAGGAAGATCTCGCGCTCGAACTGCATGCCCTCGTCGAACTTCTTCTTGACGCTGGCTTCCACCGCATCCACGCACTTGGCCGGCGCCGGGAAGTTCTTCGACATGCCCTTGACCATGTTGCGCGCAAAGCCGAAGTAGGCGTCGGGGTCGCGGTGGCTCACCTTCAGGTCGCGCACGCGCGGATAGGGGCCGGGCTTGGTGGCCGCTTCGGACGCGAAGGCGATGGCGCCTTCGAGCAGGTCGCCTTCGACGATCTTGTCGAAGAGCTTCTGGCCGGGCAGCAAAGCCAGCACCTCGCTCTTCACCGGCTCACCGCTGACGATGATGTTCAACGCCGTCTCCACCCCCAGCACACGCGGCAGCCGCTGCGTGCCGCCAGCGCCCGGGATGAGGCCGATCTTCACCTCGGGCAGCGCCACGTTGGTACCCGGCGCGGCCACGCGGTAGTGCGCGCTGAGCGACAGTTCCAGCCCGCCGCCCATGCACACGCTGTGCACGGCCGCGACCACGGGCTTCGGGCAGTCTTCCAGCAGCTTGATCAGGCTCAGCAGGTTGGGCTCGGCAATGGCCTTGGGCGAGCCGAACTCCTTGATGTCGGCACCTCCCGAGAAGGCCTTGCCGGCGCCGGTGATGACGATGGCCTTCACCGCCGCGTCGGCCACTGCCCTTTCCACGCCCGCAGCCAACTCGCGCCGCGTGTCGTAGCCCAGGCCGTTGACAGGCGGGTTGTCGAGCGTCAGCACGGCGACTTCACCGCGCACTTCGTATCGGGTGCCCATGTCGGCTCCTTCAGGCTGGACGGAAATAGAACGATCGTTCGATTCTAGGCAGGGCCCGCCTGCCGCGGATGTCGCTGCCGTGACAGGCGGCGGGTCTTAGACCTCGAGCCATTCCTTGCGAATATAGGCATTCGCACGCAGGTCCGCGGGAGTCCCCTCGAAGACGATCTGGCCATGGCCCATGACCAGGCAGCGGTCGGCCACCTCCAGCGCGATGGTCAGCTTCTGCTCCACCAGCAGCACGCTGATGCCGCGGCGCTTCAGTTCGCGCAGGTATTCGGCCACCAGCTCCACGATCTTCGGCGCCAGGCCTTCGGTGGGCTCGTCGATCATGATGAGTTCGGGGTCGCCCATCAGCGTGCGGCACAGGGTCAGCATCTGCTGCTCGCCGCCGCTCAGCACGCCGGCTTCGGTGTGCTGGCGTTCCTTCAGGCGCGGGAACATCTTGTACATGTCGTCGAAGCCCCAGCGCCCACCTTTCTTGCCGGTCTTCTGGCCCAGCAGCAGGTTCTGGTGCACGGTGAGCGTGGGGAAGATGTCGCGGTTCTCGGGCACGTAGCCGACGCCGGCATGGGCGATCTCGAAGGCCTTCTTCCCCAGCACCTCGGCACCCTTGAAAACCACCGAGCCGGTGCAGTCCACGAGCCCCATGATGGCCTTCACGGTGGTGCTGCGGCCAGAGCCATTGCGGCCCAGCAGGGCCACGATCTCGCCGGCCTTCACGTCGAAGCGCACGCCGTGCAGCACGTGGCTCTTGCCGTAGTAGGCGTGCACGTCCTTCAGGCTCAGCATGTCAGTGGCCCGCACCGGCGGCCTGCGCGTCGGCCAGCACGCTGCCCAGGTAGGCCTCCTGCACGCGGGCATTGGCACGCACGGCCTCGGGCACGTCGAAGGCGATGACCTCGCCGTAGACGAGCACGGCGATCTTGTCGGCCAGGCCGAAGACCACGCCCATGTCGTGCTCCACGGTCAGCAGCGTCTTGCCTGCCGTGACCTCGCGGATGAGGTTCACGAAACGCGCCGTCTCGCTCTTGCTCATGCCGGCGGTGGGTTCGTCGAGCAGGATCACGCCGGCGCCGCCAGCGATGGTGATGCCGATCTCCAGCGCCCGCTGCTCGGCATAGGTCAGGTTCATGGCCAGCACGTCGCGCCGCTTGTGCAGCTTGATCATGGCCATCACCTCTTCGGCGCGATCATTCGCGTCCTTGGCATCGGCCAGGAAGCGCCAGAACGAGTACTTGTAGCCCAGGCTCCACAGCACGGCGCAGCGCAGGTTCTCGAACACGGAGAGGCGCGTGAAGAGGTTGCTCACCTGGAAGCTGCGCGCCAGGCCGCGGCGCGTGATCTCGTAGGGCTTCAGGCCGTCGATCTTCTGGCCGTGCAGCAGGATGTCGCCGCTGCTGCTGCCGAAGCGCCCGCTGATGAGGTTGAACAGCGTGCTCTTGCCGGCGCCATTGGGCCCGATGATGGCCACGCGCTCACCCGGCCGCACCGCCAGGTTGGCGCCACGGATGATCTCGGTCTTGCCGAAGCTCTTGCGCACGTCGCGCAGTTCCACCGCGAACTCGGCGCTGCTGCTCATGTTGCGGCCCTCATGTCGCAGCCCTCATGTCGCGGCCTCCCTGCGCTTGATCTCTTTCTCGATCTCTTCCTGCGTCTGCCCCCACTGGCGCGCGAACCCGCGGCGCGTCAGCTCGAACATCGCCACGCCCACCACCAGCACGAAGCCGGCGCCGAACCAGCTGTCGAAGCCCTTGGCGTTGAGCGTGGCGCCCATGAACTTCAGCTGCGGGCCCAGGGCCTCGTTGAGCTGCAGGTGGTAGACCATCTCGATCATGGCGCCCGCACCCACCAGCATGGTGGCCGCGCCACCGGCCAGTGCCAGGTAGGACGCCAGCAGCGGCCGCAGCTTGCCGAACGAAGCCACGCGCAGGTTCATCATGATCAGGCTGCTGATGCCGCCCGGCGCGTACATCACCATGAACACGAAGACCAGGCCGAGATACAGCAGCCAGGCCTGCGTCAGCTCCGACAGCAGCACCAGCGCCACCACCATGAGCACGGCGCCGATGATGGGCCCGATGAAGAAGACGGCGCCGCCCAGGAACACGAACAGCAAGTAGGCGCCCGAGCGCCCGGCACCCACCACCTCGGCGGTGACGAGCTCGAAGTTCACCGCCGCCAGGCCGCCGGCCACGCCCGAGAACAGGCCCGAGATCATGAAGGCGATGTAGCGCACGCGCTGCGTGCTGTAGCCGACGAATTCCACGCGCTCGGGGTTGTCGCGCACGGCATTCAGCATGCGGCCCAGCGGCGTGCGCGTCAGCGCGAACATCAGCGCCGTGCTGATGAAGCAGTACACCGCGATGAGGTAGTAGACCTGGATCTGCGGCCCGAACGTGATGCCCAGCACCGGCTGGCCGACGACGCGGTTGCCGGCGATGCCGCCTTCGCCGCCGAAGAACTCGGGGATCATCAGCGACATCGACCACACCAGCTCGCCAATGCCCAGCGTGATCATCGCGAAGGGCGTGCCCGACTTCTTCGTCGTCACGTAGCCCAGCAGCGCGGCGAAGAGCAGGCCGCCCAGGGCGCCGGCCAGCGGCACCAGGCTCACCGGCAACCACAGCGTGCCCTTGGCCACCATGTTCAGCGTGTGGATGGCCAGGAAGGCGCCCAGCCCGGTGTAGACCGCATGCCCGAAGCTGAGCATGCCGCCCTGGCCGAGCAGGATGTTGTAGGCCAGGCAGGCGATGATGGCGATGCCCATCTGCGACAGCATGGTCAGCGCAAAACCCGACTTCCAGATCAGCGGCGCCACCAGCAGCACCAGCGCAAACAGGCCCCAGAGCAGCCAGCGGCCGACGTTCAGCGGCTTGAAGCGGTATTCAGCGCGGGACTGCGAGCGAACCGCGTGCAGCTTGGTCATCCTTCAGCCTTCCCGCGTGCCGAGCAGGCCCTTGGGCCGGAAGATCAGGATCAGCACCAGCAGCAGGTAGGGCAGGATGGGCGCCGCCTGGGCCAGCGTGATCTTCAGGATGGGGTAGGCGAAGTTCGCCGGCGTCACCGCCCAGCCGATGGCGAGTGCCGCGTCGGCGAGCGACTTGTCCACCGTCAGCGGCAGTGTCTGCAGCAGCCCGATGAGGATGGACGCCACGAAGGCGCCGGCCAGCGAGCCCATGCCGCCCACCACCACCACCACGAAGATGATGCTGCCGACGATGACGGCCATCGAAGGCTCGGTGACGAAGGTCACGCCGCCGATCACGCCGGCCAGGCCGGCCAGCCCGCAGCCGCTGCCGAAGACGAGCATGAAGACACGCGGCACGTTGTGGCCCAGCGCCTCCACCGCCTCGGGGTGCGTCAGCGCGGCCTGGATGACGAGGCCGATGCGCGTGCGCGTGAGCAGCAGCCACAGCGCCAGCAGCATCACCAGCGCCACCACCATCATGAAAAAGCGCGTGGCCGGGAAGTTGGAGCAGTGCGTGACTTCGGCACCCAGGGTGGCGTCGCACACCGAAGCCGGCGCGGCGCCCCATACCATCGACAGGCCATCGGTCGGGCTCTGCACCACCGTGAAGGCCGCGCCCTGCAGCAGCGCCGGGGGCGGGAACGGCACCGACGACAGGCCCCACACCAGCTTGACCAGTTCCAGCACCACGAAGGACAGGCCGAAGGTGATGAGCAGCTCGGGCACATGGCCGAACTTGTGCACGCGCCGCAGTGCCGTGCGCTCGAACAGCGCACCGAGCAAGCCCACCGCCACGGGCGCCATGAACAGTGCCGGCCAGAAGCCGACCGCACGCGTCAGCGAATAGGCGATATAGGCGCCCACCATGTAGAAGCTGGCGTGCGCGAAGTTCAGCACGCCCATCATGCTGAAGATGAGCGTCAGCCCGGAACTCAGCATGAACAGCAGCAGCCCGGCGCTGACGCCGTTCAGGACATTGATGAGCAGTTGGTCCAATGCGGGGGTCCGTGAGCGCTGCGCTCCGATTCACGACCTGGAAAAAGGGCCCTGCGGAGCGAGCTCCCCAGGGCCCGGCCGATGAAGGCGGCGGTCAGAGGCCTGACGGCCGCTTCATCTGGCACGAGGTCGGCGTGCTCGCCACGTAGGCTTCATAGGTCTTGATGGTCTTGAAGTTGTAGCCGGTGTTCTCGACGCTGTAGTCGTTGGGCTTGGCGCCGGCCTTTTCCCAGCGCGTGATGTACACGGTCTGCTGCAACTGGTGGTCGGCCTTGCGCATGGTGACGGGCGCGCCGCCGAAGCCGGGCACTTCCAGGCCGGCCATGGCGGTGGCCACCTTCACGGGTTCGGTGCTCTTGGCCTTTGCCATCGCCCCCGACAGCAAGGCGTAGGCGTTGTAGATCTGCGCCGTGTAGAAGTCGTCGTTGAACTTGGCCTTGTATTCGTCCATCAGCTTGCGCGCCGGCACCACCGAATAGGGCGGCAGCACGCTGACCTGGTAGACGCGCCCGGCGGCGTTGGCGCCCATGGCGGTGGGTGTGCCGCTGACGCCCGCGTAGTAGGTATAGAACTTGGCGTTCAGGCCGGCGTCGTTGGCGGCCTTGATGAGCAGCGTGAGGTCTGACGACCAGTTGCCGGTGACCACCGTGTCGGCGCCTGCCGCCTTGATCTTCGCCACGTAGGGCGCGAAGTCGCGCGTCTGCGCCAGCGGCGTGAGGTCTTCACCGACGATCTGGATGTCGGGCCGCTTGCGCGCCAGGTTCTCCTTGGCGAACTTCACCACCTGGTGGCCGTGGGCGTAGTTCTGGTTGATCAGGTAGACCTTCTTGACGTCCTTGTCGTCCTTCATGAAGGTCGTCAGCGCCTCCATCTTCATCGAGGTGTCGGCGTCCAGGCGGAAGTGCCAGAAGCTGCATTTCTCGTTGGTCAGCGCGGGGTCGACCGCGGCGTAGTTCAGGAACAGCACTTCCTTGCCGGGGTTGCGCTCGTTGTACTTGTTCAGGAAGTCGATGATGGCGGTGGCCGGGCCGGTGCCGGTGCCTTGTGCCACGTAGCGGATGCCCTGGTCGATGGCGGCCTGCAGCGCGTTCACCGTTTCCTGCGGGCTGAGCTTGTTGTCGAAGGAGACGATCTCGAACTTCACGCCCGCGGCGTTGTTCTTGTTGAACTGCTCGGCCATGAACTGGAAGCCCTTGAGCTGGTTCTGGCCAGTGGCTGCAGTGAGGCCGGTGAGTGCATCGATCCAGGCGATCTTGACGGTCTGGCCCTTCTGCGCATATGCGCCACCACAGCTAAAGACCATGGCCGAGCCGAGTGCGATCGAAAGAAGGCTGCGCCGGAGATTCATCGTTGTCACCTGTAGATGTATCAAACGCGTGGAAGGTAGCTGAACTGCATGACCCCGGGCCTCAGGGACTACCCCGAAGGCCTGTCGCAAGGGGGACGCTGCGATGACCTTGGTGGCCGAGCGAGGGCCCGCGTCGGCGGACAATATGGTCATGAATTCACTTGGCATCCCGAGCACTCGCACTGGCCATCCTCGGCCCGCCGCCGCTGCCGGTGCTCCGCGAGACGCTGGAGACGCTGGAGACGGCCGCCCTCCCCAACCGCGTCGGACGCATGACGCACGTCAACCCGAAGTTCGTATTGCGCAGGCACCCCGCCCAGACCGCGACGCCAACGCCGGCTTTCCGCCCCACCGGGCAACCCAACCCGAGGTTTGCTGCAGCCCATGACACACCGCCACGACGACCCGCGCTACCCCGTTCACAAGACCGACGAGGAATGGCGCCAGGAACTCGACTCCATGCAGTACCAGGTGGCACGCCACGCCGCCACCGAGCGCGCCTTCACCGGCAAGTACTGGGACCATTTCGCCGACGGCCGCTACAACTGTGTGGGCTGCGGCACGCCGCTGTTCGAGAGCGGCACCAAGTTCGACGCCGGCTGCGGCTGGCCGAGCTACTGGCAGCCCATCAACGGTGACGTGGTCGAACGTGTGGTCGACAAGGCCCATGGCATGGTGCGCGTGGAAGTGCGCTGCCACAACTGCGGCAGCCACCTCGGCCATGTTTTCGAGGACGGGCCGGAACCCACGGGCGAGCGCTTCTGCATCAACTCGGCGGCCATCGACTTCAAGCCGGGCCCGGCATGACCGCCGACGACATCGCCACCCGCCTGCGCGAAGCGCTCGCCCCGCTGGCGCTGGAGGTGCAGGACGACAGCCACCAGCACGCCGGCCATGCCGGCGCACGCGAAGGCCGGCACTACACGGTGCGCCTGACCAGCGCGCGCTTCACTGGCCTTGGCAGGGTGGCGCGACATCGCCTTGTGTATGATTCTCTGGGTTCGCTGGCGGACCAGGGCGTGCACGCGCTGGCCATCGTGGCCAAGGCGCCAGGCGAGCCGTAGAGAACCTTTGCGCCGCCATGTGCTCCAAGCCGCGGCGCTGTATCACCCCAAGCTGCCTGCGCTGGCGGCAACCACCCCCTGAAAGCCCTCTCGCCCATGAAGCTGAAGACCCCTGCCGCGCGCGCGGCCCTTGCCGTGGCCCTGGCCATCGCCCTGGCGCCGCTGGCCGCTCAGGCCCAGAACATCACCTTGGTCAACGGCAAGCCGATACCCAAGTCGCGGGTGGACACGCTCATCCAGCAGGCTACGCGCGCCGGCCAACAGGTCACGCCGGAGCTGCAGGCCCAGGCCCGCGACCAGGTCGTGCTGCGCGAGATCTTCGTGCAGGAAGCCACCCGGCGCGGCCTGGCCGCCGGCCCGGAGTACGCAGCGCAAATGGAGCTGGCCCGCCAGAGCATCCTGATCCGCGAGCTGTTCGATGACCACCGGAAGAAGAACCCGGTCACCGACGAGGCCGCCAAGGTCGAATACGACAAGTTCAAGGCCCAGGCCACGGGCACCGAATACCGCGCCCGCCACATCCTGGTGGAGAAGGAAGACGACGCCAAGGCGCTGATCACCCAGCTCAAGGGCGGCGCCAAGTTCGAAGACCTGGCGAAGAAGAACTCCAAGGACACCGGCTCGGCCGCAAACGGCGGTGACCTCGATTTCGCCAAGGCCGACAGCTACGTGCCCGAATTCGGCGGCGCGCTGACCAAGCTGAAGAAGGGCGAGATGACCGACGCCCCGGTGAAGAGCCAGTTCGGCTACCACATCATCCGTCTGGAAGACACGCGCGAAGCCAGCTTCCCCGGCTTCGACGAAGTCAAGGGCCAGATCAAGCAGCGCATGGAACAGGCGCGCATGCAGCAGTACCAGGAGGAGCTGCGCAGCAAAGCCAAGACCGACTACCAGTTCAGCGCTCGCTGAATCTGGGGCGCGCCCGGGGCAAGCGTCAGCCTCCGGGTAGCGCTCAACGTCGGCGCCGCAGACCCAGCCCGGCCAGGCCCGCCAGCAAGAGCAGCGCGGCCGATGGCTCAGGCACCGCGGAGACGCTGAAGTCGAAGTGGTAGGCCGCGCTGCCGGTGGCGGTTTCCTGGATCCAGAAGGCATAGCTGCCGGCCGGCAAGGGCCCGACAAAGCCGGTGGCCTCGGGGCCGAAGCCGATGAAGGGCAAGATGTCAGTGCCGATGTCGTTCGCGGTGTAGTGCCACCAGCCCAGCAGGCCCACGGCGCTGCCGCCGGTGGGATTCACGGTCACCTGGGTGCCGGCCTGCACGGCGATAAAGCCCAGGCCCGAAGGCCCCAGGAAGGTGGTGCCCGGCAGCATGGTCAGCGCGTCCAGCTGCCAGCCGGGCTGCAGGGTGAAGGTGAAGTAGTCGCGGTCCACCACACCGGCGGCGTCGCGGCCGGTGGTGCCCTTGACGATGTTGGAGCCCAGACCCAGTGTCACCACCGTGGGGCTGATGCCGACGTTGGCCAGGTCACCCGATGCGCCCTCGTCCCAGGCGGTGGCGGCTTGTGCGCCGGTCATGACGCAGGCGGAGGTGAGTGCGCAGAGCAGCAGGCGGGGCATCGACATGGATACTTTCAGGTGAAGTGACGTGACACGACAAAGCCCCCACATCGTATGCCCTCGCCCTGCCCCCGCACAAGCCGGCCAGGCCCCTGCATCGAGTGGGACGAGCATGAAGCTCAGGGCAGCAGCACGGTCGAGCCGGTGGTCTTGCGTGCTTCCAGGTCGCGGTGCGCCTGCGCCACGTCGGCCAGCGGGTAGCGCTGGTCGATGCGGATCTTCACCGCCCCGCTTTGCACCACGGCGAACAGGTCCTCGGCCATCTGCTGGGTGGCCTCACGCGTGGCGATGTGGGTGAACAGCGTCTGCCGCGTCACGTAGAGCGAGCCCTTGGCAGCCAGCGAGCCCACGTTGAAGGGCGGCACCGGCCCCGAGGCATTGCCGAAACACACCTGCAAACCAAAAGGCCGCAGGCAGTTCAGGCTGCCTTCGAAGGTGTCCTTGCCCACCGAGTCGTAGACCACCTTCACGCCCTTGCCGCCGGTGATTTCCTTCACCCGCGCCACGAAGTCCTCCTGGTTGTAGTCGATGGCGTGCGCCGCGCCGTGGTCCAGCGCCAGCTGGCACTTGGCGGCGCTGCCGGCGGTGCCGATGAGCTGCAGGCCCAGCGCCTTGGCCCATTGGCAGGCGATCAGGCCCACACCGCCCGCGGCGGCGTGGAAGAGCACGAAGTCACCCGGCTCCAGGCCTTCCACAGGGCGCGCGCGTTTCAGCAGGTACTGCGCCGTCAGCCCCTTGAGCATCATGCCGGCGGCGGTGTCGAAGGCGATGTCGGCGGGCAGCTTGACGACATTCTTTGCCGGCATCACGCGCGCTTCGCTATAGCTGCCGGGCGGGTTGCTGGCATAGGCGGCGCGGTCGCCCACCGCCAGGTGGGTGACACCCGCGCCCACCGCTTCGACGATGCCGGCGCCTTCCATGCCCAGGGTCAGCGGCAGCGGGTTGCCATAGAGGCCGGTGCGCTGGTAGATGTCGATGAAGTTCAGGCCGCAGGCGTGATGGCGGATGCGGATTTCGCCGGCACCGGGTTCGCCGACCGGCAAGTCGACCAGTTGCAGCTGTTCGGGGCCGCCGTAGGCGGTGATCTGGATGGCACGGGGCATGGTGTCGTCTCTCGTCGGAAGGGGAAGCCGGCGCGAGGTTACGCCATGCCGCGCGGCCTTGCCGGGCGCCGCTTCGTGGCACCATCGGCCGCACCGATGAAGCGCCTGCTGCAAGCCCCCAACCTCGCCCTGGCCACCTTCTGGGCCGACCTGCTGACCAGCGCCGGCATCGAGGCCAGCGTACAGCGCGCCTACGCCAGCGGCATTGCCGGGCAGATCCCGCCCGACCAGGCGCTGCCTGAGGTCTGGGTGCACGACGACGACGACCACGCGCGCGCGGGCGCGCTGCTGCACGAGATCAGCCATCGCCCGCACCACCACTGGCTGTGCCACGGTTGCGGCGAGAGCGTCGACGGCCCCTTCGAGCAGTGCTGGAGCTGCGGCGCGATGCGGCTGCCCGCCGGGCTACCCACTTGAAGGCGCTGAGCCCGCGCCTGGCCTTGCTGATGACGCTGCCGCCGCTGCTGTGGGCCGGCAACGCGGTGGTGGGCAAGCTGATGGCCGGCCAGGTGCCACCGCTGACCCTGAACTTCCTGCGCTGGAGCCTGACCGCGCTCTTCCTGCTGCCGCTGGCCTGGCGCGCGCTGGTGCCGTTTTCGCGCATCGCGCAGCGCTGGCCCTATCTCGCCGCGATTGGCCTGCTGGGCGTGGGTCTCTTCAATTCGCTGCAGTACCTGGCGGTGCTGAGTTCGTCCCCGCTGAACGTGACCCTGGTGGCCGCCAGCATGCCGGTGTGGATGCTGGCCGTGGGCGCGCTCTTCTACGGCGAGCACCCCAGCAGGCGCCAACTGCTGGGCGCGGCGCTGGGTTTTGCCGGCGTTTGCGTGGTGCTCGGGCGCGGTTCGCTGCACACGCTGCTGCAGGTGCGCCTGGTGGCCGGCGACCTCTACATCCTGCTCGCCGTCATCGGCTGGGCCTTCTACAGCTGGCTGCTGGCGCGGCCGCCGGCGCACATGCAGACCGAGCAGCGGCCAGACTGGGACTGGGCCGGCATGCTGCTCGTGCAGACGCTCTTCGGCCTCGCCGCGTCGGCCGTCTTCACAGCGGGTGAACAGGCACTCGGTGCAGCGCCCATCCGCTGGAGCTGGGGTGTCGCCGCGGCGCTGCTCTACGTGTCGCTGGGCGCTTCGGTGGTGGCCTACCGCTGCTGGGGCCTGGGCGTGGCCGAGGGCGGGCCGACGCTGGCTTCCTTCTTCAACAACCTCACGCCGCTGTTCGCCGCCGTGCTGTCGGCGCTGTTGCTGGGCGAAGCGCCACAGGCCTTCCACGCGGCCGCCTTCGCACTCATCGTCGGCGGCATTGCCGTATCGGCTTCGAGACGTGCTGCTGGCTCCTGAAGAGCGGCGCCCACGAGACGGGCCCATGTTCTTCCTACTCTGAGCTCAAGCCCTGTCTGCGCTCTTCCAGCTTCTGCATGACCTGCTGGGCCAGAAACTGCAGCATCGCCAGCTGCTCGGCGTCCGCTTCGCGTGGCTGGGTGTCGATCGCGCAGAGGGCCCCCAGGGTATGCCCGCTAGGGGAAATCAAGGGAGCACCGGCATAGAAGCGGATGCTCGGATCACTCGTGACCAGCGGGTTCGTGCGGAAGCGATCGTCGGCGAAAGCATCGTTGACGACCAGCACCTCGCCCGGCCTGAGGATCATGTGCTCGCACAGTGCGTACTCGCGCGGCACCTGCGCTGCACTGATGCCGATGCGCGACTTGAACCAGTTGCGGTCGCGGTCGAGAAAGGCGATCACGGCGATGGGCGTGTGGAATGTGGCTGCGGCCAGGCGGGTGATGTCGTCGTAGGCCTGTTCCTCGAAGGTGTCCACGATCTGGTACGCATCGATCTCAGCCTGCCTGGCTGCCTCAGTGATCTCGGGTTTGCTCATCGATGGTCCTGGGAGTTCCGGGAAGTCGCCACCGTAACGCACCCGGAATCAGCTCGTGTTGGTGATCCATCGGATGATGTCCTTTCGTCGGCAAGCCTTCTGTTCGCTCCCGCACGAACCGACACTGAACCGGCCAGCCCCTAGAAGGTCCCCGGGTAGGCCCCACCATCGGTGAGCAGGTTCTGCCCGGTGATGAAGCCCGCATGCGCGCTGCACAGGAAGGCGCAGTAGGCGCCGAACTCCTCGGCGCTGCCGAAGCGCCGCACCGGCGCCATCTGCTTGCGCGCTTCGGCAATCGCCTCGATCGACTGCCCGGTCTTCTGCGCTGCGCCCGCCATCGTGACCTTCAACCGGTCGGTGTCGAAAGCCCCGGGCAGCAGGTTGTTCAGCGTCACGTTGCGCGAAGCCAGCTTGGGCTGGCGCGCCAGGCCGGCGATGAAGCCGGTAAGGCCGGAACGTGCGCCGTTGCTCAGGCCGAGCACGTCGATGGGTGCCTTCACCGCGCCCGAGGTGATGTTCACCACGCGGCCATAGCCGCGCGCGGCCATGGCGTCCACGGTGGCCTTGATGAGCTCGATGGGCGTGAGCATGTTGGCGTCGATGGCCTTGAGCCAGGTGTCGCGGTCCCAGTCGCGGAAGTCGCCCGGCGGCGGGCCACCGGCGTTGTTGATGAGGATGTCGACCTGCGGGCAGGCGGCCAGCGCCGCGGCGCGGCCGGCCGGCGTGGTGATGTCACCCGCCACCGCCACCACGTGCACGGCCGGCGCCAGCGCGCGCAGTTCGGCCGCAGTGGCCTCCAGCGCCTCGGCGCCGCGTGCCGTGATGACGACGTTCACGCCCTCCTGCGCCAGCGCCGCCGCACAGCCCTTGCCCAGCCCCTTGCTGGCGGCGCAGACCAGCGCCCACTTGCCTTCAATGCCCAGGTCCATGTCGCTTGCTCCTTGGTGGTTGATTCATCTCGCTCATCTCGCTCATCTCGCTGACCTCGCTCACCCCGCACGCGCGAACATCCAGATGCCGACCAGCACCGCCGCCGTGCCGGCAGAGATCCAGGCATTCAGGGGCTCGCCCAGGATCAGCACGCCCATGGCGATGGTCGATGGCGGGCCGATCATGCCCGTCGGCGCGGTGAGCGTGGCGCCCACGCGTTCAACGGCCATCATGACCATGAGCACCGGCGCGAAGGTGCACAGCGCGTGGCAGCTACCCGCAGCGCCGCGATCACGCGGTTCCGACCCGGTCTTGCGGGGCGCGGCGCTGCAGGCCCCATTCGTCGTCCACGCGCCGGTAGCCCAGGTCTTCGTAGATGCCGATGGCCACGTCGCCAGGGTCGGCGCACATCACTGCGTTGGCCAGGTGCCAGTGCTCGAAGCCCCAGGTGGTGACGGCATGGATGAGCGCCGTGCACAGGCCACGCCGCCGCCACACCGGGTGCGTGCTGACATGCTGGAAGCGGCCCAAGGCGCCCGGCGCTGCGGCGCTGCGCATCAGGCCGCAGTCGGCAGCCAGCACACCGTCGCACCACAGGCCGAACCAACGGGCGACGCCCTGCTGCGCCATCAGCGCATAACGCTGCATCTGCTGGCGGCGGTGCAGTTGATAGCCCACGGGCTCGAAGCCGTGGTCGTCGGCGCATTGCAGGGCCACGGCGGTTTCCAGCTCAGCGGCCAGGTCGAGCGGGCGCACCAGCACGCGGCTGCGCGGCGCACGCCTTGGCGCACACAGGTCGCCGGGGCGCTGTTCGAGCACGGTCGTCTCGATGAGCTCGTAGCCCGCCGCCAGCCAGCTGGGCAGATCTTCGCCGGCCGGCGCGGCGTTAACGCCGAAAGCACGGTGGCCGAAAGCACGGTGGCGGCCCTGCGGCAACAGGGCGCCGACCTCCTGCTCGAAGCGCCGCTGCCAGTGCACCAGGTCGCCATCGTGCGGTGCCTGCGGCAGCAGCAGGAAGTTGCCCCAGTAGAAGCTGGGGTTGGCGGGCGTGCAGATGACGAGGCAGTCGTCGCGCTCCAGCACCTGGCCGCCGCAGGCGTGCAGGATGAGGTCGGTGCGCCAGCCCAGGCGCAGGTCACTCACCCGCATGCGGCGCTCCAGCTAGGCTCAGTAGCCGGCGGCCTGTCCGTCGCGCCGCGGATCGCTGGCGGCGGCGTAGCCTTCCACGGCCGGGTCACCTTTCCCTTCGTCAAGACGCCAGATGAACTGGCCGGCGCCGTAGTCCTGGTAGCTGTCGGCGAAAGGCTCCACGCGGTGGCCCAGCTCGCGCAGGCCTTGCGCGGTGGCCGGGTCGAAGCCGGCTTCGGCATTGACGATGCCCCCGTTGTAGCGCCAGCGCGGTGCGTCGCAGGCGGCCTGCGGCTGCTGGCGGTAGTCGAGCATGCGCACCAGGGTCTGCAGGTGGCCTTGCGGCTGCATGTCGCCGCCCATGACGCCGAAGCTCATCACCGGCCGGCCCTGCCGGGTGAGGAAGGCCGGGATGATGGTGTGGAAGGGCCGCTTGCCCGGACCCACCAGGTTGTCGCTGTCTTCGCGCAGCGTGAAGCCGTGGCCGCGGTTCTGCAGGCTGACGCCGTAACCCGGCACCACCACGCCCGAGCCGAAGCCCATGTAGTTGCTCTGGATGAAGCTGACCATCATGCCGCTCTCGTCGGCGGCGGTCAGGTAGATGGTGCCGCCCTGTGGGCCGTGGCCGGGGCCGTAGTCCTGCGCACGCCGCGGGTCGATGAGCTTGGCGCGGCTGGCGATGTAGGCCGGGTCGAGCATCTGCGCCGCGCTCAGGCGCATGCTGCGCGGCTCGGCCACGTAGCGGTAGATGTCGGCGAAGGCCAGCTTCATGGCCTCGATCTGCAGGTGCTGGCTGGCCACGCCGTCCACCGGCAGCGCGCCGATGTCGAAGTGCTGCAGGATGCCCAGAGCGATGAGCGCCGCGATGCCCTGGCCGTTGGGCGGGATCTCGTGCAGCGTGTGGCCACGGTAGTCCTGCGCGATGGGCGTCACCCAATCGGGTTGGTAGGCCGCGAAGTCGGCTGCCGTCATGGCGCCGCCGTGGGCCCTGGCATGCGCCTCGACGGCCGCCGCTACTTCGCCACGGTAGAAGGCCTCGCCCTGGGTCTGCGCAATCAGCCGCAAGGTGCGCGCCGCTTCGGGGAAGGCGAAGCGCTCGCCGACCCGCGGCTCGCGCCCGCGCGGCAGGAAGGCGGCGGCAAAACCGGGCTGCTGCGTGAGCTCCGGCAGCGACGCGGCATTGCGCCACTTCTGCTGGATGATCACCGGCACCGCGTAGCCGCGCTCGGCGGTCTCGATGGCCGGCGCCAGCAGGTCGGCGAAGGGCCGCTTGCCGTAGCGCGTGTGCAGCGCCATCCAGCCGGCCACCGCGCCAGGCACGGTGACGCTGTCCCACCCGCGCTTGGGCGGCGTCTTGGCGTCGCTGCCGTACTTGGCCTTGAAGTAGCCAGGCGTCCAGGCTGCCGGCGCGGTGCCACTGGCGTTCAGGCCTTGCAATTGCTGGCCGTCCCACAGGATGCAGAAGGCGTCAGAGCCCAGGCCGTTGCTGCAGGGTTCGACGATGGTCATCACCGCGGCGGCGGCAATCGCGGCATCCACCGCGTTGCCGCCCTGGCGCAGCATGGCCAGACCGGCCTGCGCGGCCAGCGGGTGCGAGGTGGAAACGATGTTGCGGGCGAACACGGGCGAGCGCTGGCTGGCGTAGCCGGTGCTCCAGTCGAAGGCGTGGGTCATGGTGGCTGAAGGAGGATGAAGAAGCGGCGTGCAAGTATCGCCGCGACGGCCGCGCTACACATTGGGCGGGTGCGAAGCCAGGTGGCCGTCGCCCACGTAACGGCGCAGCACGGGTGGCTCGGCACCAAGGTGGAAGGCCATGCGCTGGGCACGCAGCTCGGCGTCGAAGGCCGTGAAGCGCTCCAGCCGACGCTGATGCTCGACCCAGTTTTCGTCGACGAAGTACTCGACATAGCGCCCGGGCACGGCGACATCGCGGAACAGGCCCCAGGACAGCGCGCCCTGGCGCAGCCGCGCGCGGCGCGTGCGCTGCATGACCTCGGTGAACTCGGCGGCACGGGTGGGGTCGATCTGGTACTCCAGCGTCACCATCACTGGCCCTTCGTCAGGGTGGATCTCGAAGGCCGGCTCGGGCACCGAGCGCACGGCGGCAGGCGAAAAGTCGATGTCCTCGCCGCCTTCCACCGACAGCTTGCGCGTGACGATGAGCACCAGCACGCCGGTGGCCGCCGCAGCTAGAACGGCGCCGCGCACGTCCACCAGTTCGGCCACCTGGCCCCACAGCAGCGAGCCCGCCGCCGAGCCGCCCATCAGCGCCATCTGGTAGATCGACATGCCGCGCGCACGCACCCAGTTGGGCATGGCCATCTGCGCCGACACCGTCAGCGAATTGGCCACCGAGATCCAGGCCATGCCCACCAGCACCATGGCCGGCAGCGCCACCCACAGTTCGGGCACCAGCACGATCAGCGACGACAGCCCGGCGTGCATCAGCGTGCCCAGTCGCACGAACTGGTTGCGGTCGAAGCGTTCGCGCCAGCGCGGGAAGTACAGCGCGGCGACGATGGCGCCCATGCCGACGCACGACAGCATCAAGGTGAAGGTGCCGGCCCCGCCGCCGTGCAGGCTGCGCGCCACCAGCGGCAGCAGCGCCATCAGCGCCGTGGCCTGCAGGAAGAACAGGAAGATGCGCAGCAGGATGAGCTTCAGCCGCGGCGACTGCCAGGTGTAGTTCAGCCCCACGCGCATGGCGCCGACAAAACGTTCGCCCGGCAGCGTGCTGGTGCGCGGCTCGTTCTTCCAGCGCAAGACCAGCGCGAAGGCCACGCCGGCCAGCAGCGTGTTGAGCACGAACACCGCCGCCGGGCTGACGGCCGCCAGCAGCGCACCCGCCACTGCCGGCCCGATGACGCGCGACAGGTTCATGGCGATGCCGTTGAGCGCCAGCGCCGCCGGCAGCTCGGGCCGCGTGACGATCTGCGGCACGATGGCCGCGAACACCGGCCAGCGCAGCGCCAGGCCGATGCCGTTGGTGAAGGTCAGCAGCAGCAGCAGCGGCGCCGTCAGCAGCCCGGCCAGCGACAGCGCGGCCAGCACCAGCGCGTTGATGCTGACCCACAGCTGCGTGGCTGCGAAGTAGCGCCGGCGGTCCAGGATGTCGGCCAGCGCGCCGCTGGGCAGGCCGAGCAGGAACACGGGCAGCGTCGAGGCGGTCTGCACCAGGGCCACCATCACCGGGCTGGTGGTCAGCGTGGTCATCAGCCAGGCGGCTGCCACGTCGTTCATCCACATCGTCATGTTGGCCGCCAGCCAGGCGAACCACAGGCCGCGGAAGACGGGGCCGTGCAACGGTGCGAGGGCGGCGGGCAGCGGCATGACGGCAAGGCTAGCGCAGATGAGACAGGGCCCCGACATGCGGGGCCCTGCTGCGTTCAGTTCAGCGGCTGCTCAGGGCTGGTCGTGGAAGGCCACTTCGCGCTTGTTCTTGATCGACGGCAGCATCACCACCACGATCATCAGCAGCGCGGCGATGAGCAGGCCGGCCGACAGCGGACGCGTCATGAAGGTGGTCCAGTCGCCCCGCGACAGCAGCAGCGCGCGGCGCAGGTTCTCTTCCATCATGGGCCCGAGGATGAAGCCCAGCAGCAGCGGCGCCGGCTCGCAGCCCAGCTTGTAGAACAGGTAGCCCACCAGCGCGAAGCCGGCGCCCATGTAGACGTCGAAGGCGTTGTTGTTCAGCGTGTACAGGCCGATGCAGCAGAACGACATGATGGCCGGGAATAGGAAGCGGTAAGGCACCGTGAGCAGCTTGATCCAGATGCCGATGAGCGGCAGGTTCAGGATCACCAGCATCAGGTTGCCCACCCACATGCTGGCGATCAGGCCCCAGAACAGCTCGGGGTTGCTGGTCATCACCTGCGGACCGGGCTGGATGCCCTTGATCGTCATCGCACCCACCATCAGCGCCATCACCGCATTGGGCGGGATGCCCAGCGTCAGCATGGGGATGAAGGAGGTCTGGGCACCGGCGTTGTTGGCGCTCTCGGGGCCGGCCACGCCGCGGATGTTGCCTTGGCCGAAAGGCACTTCGCCCGGCTTCATGCGCATCTTCTTTTCCACCGTGTAGGCGGCGAATGACGCCAGCAGCGCGCCACCGCCGGGCAGCACGCCCAGGATGGAGCCCAGCGTGGTGCCGCGCAACACGGCGGGAAAGGCCTGCTTGACGTCGGCCATGGTCGGCCACAGGCCCTTCACGTCCTTGGTGAAGACCTCGCGGTTCTCGGGTGGCTGGCCCAGGTTGGCGATGATCTCGCCGAAGCCGAACACGCCCATGGCGATGGCCACGAAGCCGATGCCGTCGGTGAGCTCGGGGATGTCGAAGCTGTAGCGCGGCACGCCGGAGATGACGTCGGTGTTGATCTGGCCCATCAGCAGGCCGAACAGGATCATCGCGATGGCCTTGACCAGCGAGCCCGAGGCCAGCACCACGGCGCCGATGAGGCCCAGCACCATGAGGCTGAAGTACTCGGCCGGGCCGAACTTGAAGGCCAATTCCGTCAGCGGCGGCGCAAAGGCAGCGATGATGATGGTGCCCACGCAGCCGGCGAAGAAGCTACCCAGGCCTGCCGCTGCCAGCGCGGCACCGGCGCGACCCTTGCGCGCCATCTTGTAGCCGTCGATGGCCGTCACCACCGAGCTCGATTCGCCCGGCACGTTGATCAGG
>JANNFE010000190.1:0-8033 GCA_031379415.1 Betaproteobacteria bacterium
GGGGGCGGTGGCCCGCCGCGCCCGGGCGGCCCCGCCGCCAGTGGTGCCCGGCCCGCGGCCCAGGCCTGAGGGAGAGCCCGATGCGCCAGTCCGAGACCTCCATCCGCCGCCCGGTGCTGGCCTGCGTGATGTCGCTGCTGCTGGTGCTGATCGGCCTGGTGTCCTTCAAGCAGCTCACGCTGCGCGAGTACCCGCGCATCGACGAGCCGCTGGTCAACGTCAGCACGCGGCTGGCCGGGGCCTCGTCGGAGGTCATCGAGTCGCAGGTCACCAAGCCGCTGGAAGACTCCATCGCCGGCATCGACGGCGTCGACATCCTGACCTCGGTGTCACGCACCGAAAGCAGCCAGATCACGGCGCGCTTCCGCTTGAGCAAGGACCCCGATACCGCCGCCGCCGAGGTGCGTGACCGCGTGGCGCGCGTGCGCGGCCGCCTGCCCGAGGCGTCGGACGAGCCCGTCATCTCCAAGGTCGAGGCCGACGCCACGCCCACCATCTGGCTGGCCTTCACCAGCGAGACGATGAGCCCGCTGGAGGTCACCGACATCGTCAACCGCGTCGTCAAGCCGCGCCTGCAGACGGTGCCCGGCGTGGCCGACGTGCAGATCGGCGGCGACCGGCGCTTTGCCATGCGCATCTGGCTCGACCCCGAGCGCCTGGCCGCCTACCGCCTGACCGTGCAGGACGTGGAAGACGCACTGCGGCGCCAGAACCTGGAAGTGCCGGCCGGCCGCATCGAGAGCCTGCAGCGGGAGTTCAGCGTCACCGCGCGCACCGACCTCAACACGGTGGCGCAGTTCAACGAGATTGCGCTGAAGACGGTGGCCGGCTACACGGTGCGCCTGCGCGACGTGGCGCGCGTCGAGGAGGCAGCGGCCAGCGAACGCAGCCGCGTGCGTTTGAACGGCGTGCAGAGTGTGAGCACGGGCGTCATCCGCAATGCCACCGCCAACCCGCTGGAGGTGGCCGACGGTGTGCGCGCGTTGTTGCCGCAGATCCAGCGCGACCTGCCGGCTTCCTTGCGTGTGCAGCAGGCCAATGACAACTCGGTCTTCATCGACCGCAGCATCAAGGCCGTCTACACCACCGTCATCGAAGCCGTGGTGCTGGTGGCGCTGGTGGTATTCGTCTTCCTGCGCACGCTGCGGGCGTCGATCATTCCGCTTATCACGATCCCGGTGAGCCTGGTCGGCGCCTTCGCGCTCATCGCGTTGGCCGGCTTCACCGTCAACACGCTCACGCTGCTGGCGCTGGTGCTGGCCATTGGTCTGGTGGTGGACGACGCCATCGTGGTGCTGGAGAACATCTTCCGCCACATCGAAGAAGGCATGCAGCCTTTCCAGGCCGCCATCAAGGGCGTGCGCGAGATCAGCTTCGCGGTGGTGGCGATGACGCTCACGCTGGCGGCGGTGTTTGCGCCGCTGGCTTTCACGCCCGGGCGCACCGGGCGGCTGTTCGGTGAGTTCGCCTTGACACTGGCCGGCGCGGTGCTGGTGTCGGGCTTCGTCGCACTGACGCTCACGCCCATGATGTGCAGCAAGCTGCTGCGCCATGCCAGCGCGCCGACGCGCTTCGACCGCTTCATGGAAGGCGCGCTGCAGGGCCTGGCGGCGCGCTATGCGCGCACGCTGCGCTGGACGCTGGCGCGGCGCTGGCTGATGGTGGGCGTGATGCTGGCTTCGGCCGGCGGCAGCTGGTTCCTGTTCTCCACCACGAAGAGCGAACTGGCGCCCTATGAAGACCGCGGCGTCATCGCCATGCCCATCCGCGCGCCCGACGGCGCCACGCTGGCCTACACGGCGCGCTACCTCGACGCCATCGACGGCATCACCTCGCAGTACCCCGAGTTCGACCGCCGCTTCCTGTTCATTGGCGGCGGCCAGGTGTCTTCGGCCTTCGGCGTGCTGCGCACGGTGGACTGGAGCGAGCGCAAGCGCAATACGCAGGAACTGCAGAAGGACCTGCTGCCCAAGCTGTCGGCACTGCCCGGCATCAGCGCCTTCCCGGTCACGCCGCCCAGCCTGGGCCAGGGCTTCCGCGATCGCAGCCTGAACTACGTGCTGGTCAGCGGCGACAGCTACGAGAACATGGCCCGCGTGTCGCAGCAGTTCATCGCCGAGATGCAGAAGAACCCGGGCATCGTGCAGCCCGACAGCGACCTGCAGCTCAACAAGCCCGAGATCTTCATGGACGTGGACCGCGCGCGCGCCGCCGACATGGGCGTGTCGGTCGAAGCCGTGGCGCGCACCGTGGAGACCATGCTCGGCAGCCGCGTCGTCACGCGCTACAAGCGCGACGCCGAGCAGTACGACGTGATGGTGCAGACCGCCAACGCCGGCCGCACCACGCCCGAGGACATCGAGCGCATGTTCGTGCGCGGGCGCAACGACACCATGGTGCCGCTGTCTTCGCTGGTGAAGGTGCGCGAGGCCGTGAGCCCGCGCGAGCTGAACCACTTCAACCAGCGCCGCTCCGTCAGTCTCAGCGCGAACCTGGCGCCGGGTTATGCGCTGGGCGATGCGCTCAAGTTCATGGACGATACGGCGGCACGGGTGCTGCCCGCCGGCTACGCCACCGAACTCAACGGCATCAGTCGCGAGTTCAAGTCCTCATCGGGCGCCCTGGGCCTGGTCTTCGTGCTGGCGCTGCTCTTCATCTTCCTGGTGCTGGCGGCGCAGTTCGAGAGCTTCATCGACCCCTTCGTCATCCTGCTCGCCGTGCCGCTGAGCATGGTGGGCGCGCTGGCGGCGCTGCAGCTCGCGGGTGGCACGCTCAACGTGTTCTCGCAGATCGGCCTCATCACGCTGGTGGGTCTGATCACCAAACACGGCATCCTGATCGTGGAGTTCAGCAACCAGCTGCGCCAGCAGGGCCGCAGCGTGCTGGACGCGGTGGTGGAAGCCGCCAGCCTGCGCCTGCGCCCCATCCTCATGACCACCGGCGCCATGGTGCTGGGGGCGCTGCCGCTGGCGCTGGCCAGCGGTGCCGGCGCCGAGAGCCGGCAGCAGATCGGCTGGGTCATCGTCGGCGGCATGTCGCTGGGCACGCTGCTCACCATCTTCGTGGTGCCCACGGTGTACACGCTGTTTGCGCGCAAGGCCACGCCGGGCGAGATCACCACGCCGGCTGACGGCGACGCGACGCCGTCACACGCTGGCGCTGATTGAGCTTCATCACTGAGCCACGTCACTGAGCTACATCACCGCGCCCAGCTGCCAGGGCACGAACTCGTTCTGACCGTAGCCATGCTGTTCGCTTTTCGTGGTGCGGCCTGAAGCGGTGTCCAGCATCAGCCGGAAGATGCGCTCGCCGGCCTCGTCCACGGTTTCCAGGCCTTCGACGATGCTGCCGCAGTCGATGTCGATGTCGTCCTGCTGCTTCAGCCACAGCGCGGTGTTGGTGCTGAGCTTGAGCGAAGGTGAAGGCGCGCAGCCATAGGCCGAGCCGCGGCCGGTGGTGAAGCAGATCAGGTTGGCGCCGCCGGCCACCTGCCCGGTGGCCGACACCGGGTCGTAGCCCGGCGTGTCCATGTAGACGAAGCCGCGCGCGCTGATGCGCTCGGCGTAGCGGTAGACGTCCACCAGGTTGGTGGTGCCGCTCTTGGCGATGGCGCCCAGGCTCTTTTCCAGGATGGTGCTCAGACCACCGGCCTTGTTGCCGGCCGATGGGTTGTTGTCCATCTTCATGCCGTTGCGCGCGGTGTACTGCTCCCACCAGGCGATGCGCGCCAGCAGCTTGTTCGCCACGTCATGGCTCACCGCGCGACGCGTCAGCAGGTGTTCGCCACCGTAGATCTCGGGCGTTTCGCTGAGGATGGCGGTGCCACCGTGGCGCACCAGGCGGTCGACCGCTGCACCTAACGCTGGATTGGCACTGATACCCGAATAGCCGTCGCTGCCACCGCATTGCAGACCCACGGTGATGTGGCTCGCCAGCACCGGCTGGCGCTGGATGCGGTTGGCGTGCGGCAGCATGCGGCGTATCAACTCGATGCCCTTGGCCACGGTCTTGGCCGTGCCGCCGCTGTCCTGGATGCTGAAGGTGACGAGGTTCGCGCCTTCCTGCAGGCCTTCCTGCGCCACCAGGCCCTGGATCTGGTTGGTCTCGCAGCCCAGGCCCACCACCAGCACGGCGGCGAAGTTGGGGTGGCGCGCATAGCCGCCCAGCGTGCGGCGCAGCACTTCGAGCTCTTCGCCTTCGCTGTCGGTGGCGCAACCCATGCCGTGCGTGAGCGCGACCACGCCGTCGACGTTCGGAAAGTCGGCCAGCGCTTCGGGGTGGATGTCGCGGCGGAACTGGTCGGCGATGGCGCGCGCCGCGGTGGCGCTGCAGTTCACGCTGGTCAGCACGCCGATGTAGTTGCGCGTGGCCACGCGGCCGTCGTCGCGCACGATGCCTTCGAAGGTGGCGGGCTGCGCCGCGTAGGCCGTGGGCGATGTGCCAGCGCCCGGCTCGTGCGTGCGCGCGAAGTCGCTGAAGGCCAGGTTGTGCACGTGCACGTGCTGGCCCGGTGCGATGGCCGCCGTGGCGGTGCCGATGACCTGGTTGTAGCGTCGCACCGCCTCGCCCGCGGCAATCGCGCGCGTGGCGATCTTGTGGCCCGGCGGCACCAGCCCGCTGACGGTGACCCCTTCTTCGGGCAGCTCGGTGCCACCCAGCAACTGCCGCCGTGCAATGACGACGTTGTCCGCCGGGTGGATGCGGATGGCCGGGCTGCTCACGGCAATCTCAGCTGTCGATGAGTGTCGGATCCCAGGCGTACACGGTCTGGCGCTGCTCGCCCAGCTTCTCGATGCCCAGGCGCATCACGTCGCCCGGCTTCAGGAACACCGGGCTCGGCTTCACGCCCATGCCCACGCCCGGCGGCGTGCCGGTGGTGATGAGGTCGCCCGGTCGCAGCGTCATGAAGCGGCTGAGATAGCTCACCAGCGTGGCGGCGCCGAAGATCATGGTCTTCGTGCTGCCGTTCTGATGGCGGTGGCCATTGACCTCGAGCCACATGCTCAGGTTCTGCGGGTCACCCACCTCGTCGGCCGTCACCAGCCACGGGCCGACGGGCCCGAAGGTGTCGCAGCCCTTGCCCTTGTCCCACTGGCTGCCGCGCTCCAGCTGGTATTCGCGTTCCGACACGTCGTTCACGCAGACGTAGCCCGCGACGCACTTCAGCGCGTCGGCTTCCGACACGTAGCGCGCCGTGCTGCCGATGACGATGCCCAGCTCGACTTCCCAGTCGCTCTTCACGCTGCCCTGCGGCAAGACCACGGCGTGGTTGCAGCCCACGGCGCATTCCACGGTCTTGCTGAAGACGATGGGTTCCTTGGGGATGGGCATGCCGGACTCGGCGGCGTGATCGGCGTAGTTCAGGCCGATGGCGATGAACTTGCCCATGCCCGACCACGGCACGGCCAGGGTGCCTTGTTCGACCACCGGCAGCGCGTTCAGGTCGAACGCGCGCAGGGCGGCCAGGCCGGCCGGTGAGAGTGTCGCCGCCGTGATGTCGGGCAGCAGTACGCTCAGGTCGCGCACCTGGCCGTCGCGGTCGAGCATGCCGGGCTTCTCTTGACCCTTGGGGCCGTGTCGCAGCAGTTTCATGGGGTACTTTCTGTCAGTTCAATTCGACCAGCCGCCGTCTATCACTTGCGCGGTGCCGGTGGTGAAGGCGGATTCGTCGCTGGCCAGGTAAACGGCTAACGCGGCGATCTCTTCCACGCGGCCCAGGCGGCCCATGGGCTGGCGCGAGATGAAGAGGGCTTCCACCTGTGCCTGCGTCTGCCCGCTGGCTGCCGCCTGCGCCGCGATGCGCTCACGCAAGGAAGGCGACTCCACGGTGCCCGGGCAGATGGCGTTGCAGCGGATGCCGCGGCCGATGAAGTCCGCCGCCACCGCCTTCGTCAGCCCGATGATCGCGGCCTTGGTGGTGCCGTAGACAAAGCGGTTGGGTGCGCCCTTGATGCTGCTGGCCACCGACGCCACGTTGATGATGGATCCGCCACCCTGGGCCAGCATGCCGGGCAGGAAGGCCTTGATGAGCCTGAACTGCGAACGCACGTTGAGGTTGAAGGCGAAGTCCCAGTCGGCTTCGGTGCAGTCGAGCACGGTGCCGGCGTGCACGTAGCCGGCGGCATTGAAGAGCACGTCCACGGGGCTGTGCTCAGCCGCTGCGGCAGCCACCGCCGCAGCGTCGGTCGCGTCGAGCTTCAGCGTGATGCAGCCGGTCTCGGCCGCCAGCGCTTCCAGCGCCGCTGCGTTGATGTCGGTGGCAATGACCCGTGCGCCTTCGCGCATGAAGGCCACCGCCGTGGCGCGGCCGATGCCCTGGCCGGCGGCGGTGATGAAGGCCGTCTTGCCGGCCAGTCGTTGAGTCATGGAGGTGTCCGGTGAGTGGCGTTCAGCCGCGGCCGACGTAGGGCATCTTGGTGGCCATCACGGTCGTGAACAGCACGTTGGCGCTGAGCGGCAGGCGGGCCATGTGCAGCAGGGTGTCCACCACCGCCTGCAGGTCCATGCGCGGCTCGGGCTTGATGCTGCCGTCGGCCTGCGCCACGCCGTTCACCATGCGCGCCGTCATCTCGCTGGCGGCGTTGCCGATGTCGATCTGGCCGACGGCGATGTCGAAAGGCCGACCATCCAGCGCCGCCGTCTTGGTGAGGCCGCTCACCGCGTGCTTGGTGGCGGTGTAGGCGATGGAGCCCGGCCGCGGCGTGTAGGCCGAAATTGATCCGTTGTTGATGATGCGGCCACCCATGGGCTGCTGTGCCTTCATCAGCCGGAAGGCGTTGCTCAGGCAGTAGAAGGCGCCGTTCAGATTGACGTCGACGATCTGTCGCCACTCGGCCGGCGTCACCAGGTCGGGCGTTTTGGCGCCGAGGCCGCCACCGGCGTTGTTGAAGAGCAGGTCCAGGCGGCCATAGCGCTGCGCCACGGTGTCGAAGGCGGTGGCCACCTCGACGTCGTCGGCCACGTTGCAGGGCAGGGGCAGGGCGTGTGCGGTGTTGGCGCCTGCCAGTTCGGCCGTGGCCTGCAGGGCTTCGGCACGGCGGCCGATGAGCGCGACGGCCCAGCCTTCGGCCAGCAGGCCCAGGGCGCACGCGCGGCCGATGCCGCTGCCGGCGCCGGTGACGATGGCGACTTTCATCAGTGGTTGTCCTTGGGCACAAAGGCGCCGCGTTTGCCGCGCAGGAAGTCGAGGTCGGCGCCCTCGTCGGCCTGCAGCACGTGGTCGATGTAGAGCTTCCAGTAGCCGCTTTGCAGCGGTGGCACCGGCGGCGACCAGGCCGCGCGGCGGCGTGCGAGTTCATCGTCGTCCACGTGCAGGTGCAGGCGGCGGCCGGCCACGTCCAGCGTGATGAGGTCGCCGTTCTTCACCAGCGCCAGCGTGCCGCCGGCGGCGGCTTCGGGCGCGGCGTGCAGCACCACGGTGCCGTAAGCGGTGCCGCTCATGCGCGCGTCGCTGATGCGCACCATGTCCGTGATGCCCTTGCGCAAGACTTTCGGCGGCAGCGGCATGTTGCCCACTTCGGCCATGCCGGGGTAGCCCTTGGGCCCGCAGTTCTTCAGAACCAGGATGCAGGTCTCGTCGACGTCGAGGTCCTCGTCGTCGATGCGCCTGTGGAAGTCATCGCTGTCCTCGAAGACCACGGCACGCCCTGTGTGCTGCATCAGCGCCGGCGTGGCGGCACTCGGCTTGATGACGGCGCCGCGTGGCGCCAGGTTGCCGCGCAGCACGGCGATGCCGGCCCTGGCCTTGAAGGGCTCGGCCATGGTCTTGATGACGCGCGGGTCGAAGTTCTGCGCGTCTTCGATGTTCTGGCCGATGGTCTGGCCGTTGGCGGTGACGGCGCCCAGGTGCAGCACCGAGGCGATCTCCTTCATCACCGCCGGCAGGCCACCGGCGTAGCAGAAGTCTTCCATCAGGTGCTGGCCGCTGGGCTGCAGGTTGACGAGGCAGGGTAGTTCACTGGCCAGCCTGTCGAAGTCGTCGATGGACAGGGGCACGCCCACACGGCCGGCGATGGCGATGAGGTGGATCACCG
>JANNFE010000303.1:0-17073 GCA_031379415.1 Betaproteobacteria bacterium
TTCACCACCGTCTGGTGGAGCGTGCGCAAGGTGCCCGAGCTGCCGCTGACCGAGGCCGAAAAAGCCGAGATGCTGGCCCGGCCGACGGGGCTGGGCGCGACGCTGGCCGAGATCGGCGCGGCCATCAAGGAGATGCCGCCCACCATGCGCCGGCTGTGGTGGATGAAGTTCTTCCAGTGGTACGGAATGATGTGCTACTGGATCTACATCGTGCCCGCGCTGGCCCAGACGATGTTCCAGACCTCGGATGCCAGCTCGGCCGGCTTTCGCGACGCCAGCCTGCTGAACGGCCAGATCGGCGGCTTCTACAACTTCATCGCCTTCATCGCCGCCTTCGCCATGGTGCCTTTCGTGCGCCGGCTGGGGCCCAAGCGCGTGCATGCGGTGTGCCTGCTGGCCGCAGCCGCCGGCATGTGGGCCATCCCGGCCATCACCAGCAAGGCCTGGCTCTTCGTGCCCATGGTCGGCGTCGGCCTGGCCTGGGCCAGCATCATGGGCAACCCCTACGTGCTCCTGGCTGGCAGCATCCCGCCGGAGCGCGCCGGGGTCTACATGGGCATCTTCAACATGTTCATCGTCATTCCCATGCTCATCCAGATGCTCACGCTGCCGCTGTACTACCAGAGCCTGCTGGGCGGCCAGCCCGACAACGTCATCCGCCTGGCCGGCACGCTGCTGGCCTGCGCGGCCGTGGCGGTGATGTTCGTCCCCACCGCAAGCCGGCAGCCATGAAGAACCAGGTTCAGCTCATCGCCTATGTCGACCGCCTGGGCGGGGGCGGCCTGCAGGACCTTCAGGCCTTGCTGCAAGGGCCCTTGCAGGGCGTGTTCGGCGGCGTGCACCTGCTGCCCTTCTTCCACCCCATCGACGGCGCCGACGCCGGCTTCGACCCCATCGACCACACGCAGGTGGACCCGCGCCTGGGCGACTGGGCCGACGTGAAGGCGCTCACCGGCACGCTGGACGTGATGGCCGACGTCATCGTCAACCACATGTCCACCGACTCGCCGCAGTTCCGCGACTGGTCGGCGCGCGGCGCCGCCTCGCCTTACGCGGGCCTGTTCCTGACGATGCGCAGCGTGTTCCCGCACGGCGCTACCGAAGACGATCTGCTGGCCCTGTACCGGCCGCGTCCGGGCCTGCCTTTTACCGTGACGCAACTGCGCGACGGCCGCCGCGTGGCGCTGTGGACCAGTTTCACCGGGCAGCAGGCCGACATCGACGTCACGCATCCGCAGGGCCGGGCCTACCTCGAAGGCATCCTCGACACGCTGGCCGCTGCCGGCGTGCGCATGGTGCGGCTGGACGCCGTGGGCTACGCCATCAAGAAGGCAGGAGCCAGCTGTTTCATGATGCCCGAGACCTTCGCCTTCATCGGCGAGTTCGCACAGGCAGCGCGGCAGCGCGGCATCGAGGTGCTGGTGGAGATCCACAGCTACTTCCAGCGCCAGATCGAGATCGCCAGGCAGGTCGACTGGGTCTATGACTTCGCGCTGCCGCCGCTGGTGCTGCACGCCGTCTTCAACGGCACCGCCGAGCCGCTGAAGCGCTGGATCGCGCTGCGCCCGGTCAACGCGCTGACGGTGCTGGACACGCACGACGGCATCGGCATCATCGACATCGGCGCCGACGCCAGCGACCGCAGCGGCCGGCCCGGGCTGGTGCCACCGGCCGAGCTGGATGCACTGGTCGAACGCATCCACGCCAACAGCCAGGGCAGCAGCCGGCAGGCCACGGGTGCTGCGGCCAGCAACCTGGACCTGTACCAGGTGAACTGCACCTTCTACGACGCGCTGGGCCGCGACGACGGCGCCTACCTGCTGGCGCGCGCGGTGCAGTTCTTCCTGCCCGGCGTGCCGCAGGTCTACTACGTGGGCCTGCTGGCCGGCGAGAACGACATGGCCTTGCTGCAGCGCAGCGGCGTCGGCCGCGACATCAACCGACACCACTACAGCCAGGCCGAAATCAGTGCCGCGCTGCAGCGGCCGGTGGTGGTGCGGCTGCTGCAGCTCATCCGCCTGCGCAACCAGCACCCGGCCTTCGGTGGCCAATTCACGCTGCAGGGCAGCGACACTCAGGTGCTGGGCCTGCACTGGCAACTGGGCGAGCACGTGGCCGAACTGCAGGCTGACTTCGCGGCGCAGCGCATGAGCCTGCGCTTCAGCGACGGTGCAGGCAGCCTGCGCGACGTGTCGCTGGGCTGAGCCGGCCGACGCGCAAGAAAAAAGGCCCCGCGTCGCGGGGCCTCCAGGTCTGCCGGACAAGCGGCGCTCAGTGCGCCGACTGCTCGAAGGGCAGCTTCAGCTGCGACAGGTCCTTGCGCGTTTCCACCAGCACCAACGGGCCTTCGTCGGCCAGCGCATGGCGCTTCGGTTCGCGCGCCACGCGGATGGGTTGCGGTTCGGCGGCCATGGCGGCCTGCACGCTGCGGATCTTCTCGGCGTCGCTGTTCACCCATTCCAGCCCGGCCATCGCAGCCAGCGACTGCAGGTCGCCAGTGGGCAGGACGTAGGGCTCGATGCGCGCGGGCGCCGGTGCCACGGCCGCAGGGGCTGCCGGGGCTGCTCGGGCTGCCACTGGCGCAGCGGCGACGCGAGGTGCCAGCTCGGCATGCACCTCGGTGCCCGGGTCTTCGGCCGTCGCAAAGGTGGCGGGGGTGGGCTGGGTGTCCGCGGGGAGGTCGGCGGGGACGTCGGCAGCGGCTGGCTCGCCGCCTTCACGCGGCACCTCGTCGCGGCCTTCGCGCGGGCGGTCACCACGGCCACGGCCGCGGCGGCGGCTTCGCTCGCGCTCACCGCCTGCTTCGGGCGGCGTTTCGCCTTCAAAGGCTGCAGGGGTCACGGCATCGGTCGTGGCTTCGGCACGTGGCTCGGCGCTGGCGTCGTTGGCGCTGTCCAGGGCGATGGGATTGCCGTTCTCGTCGACACGCACTTCGTCGCTGCGGCCTTCACCACGGTCGCGGCCACCGCGACGGCGGCGGCGGCGTCCACCTTCGCGTTCGCCACCTTCGGCCTGCGGCCCATCGGCCGGGGCAGTGCTGGCATCGACCAGGGCTTGCGGCTCGACGGCGGTGGCTTCCTCGGTGTGTGGCGCGCCGTTGCGTTCGGGGCGCGGGCCGCGCCGGTCACCGTTCCTGTCACCGTTGCGCGGGGCGCGTTCTTCACGCGCCGCTGCCGGAGCGGCACCTTCGGCTGCGGCTTCCGGGCGCGGGCCACGGCTGCCGCGGCCTTCACGCGGTTCGCGGCCACCTTCACGCTGGCCTTCACGGCCTTCGCGGCTCCCACGCGGGCCGCGCTCACCACCACGCTCACCACCACGCTCACCACCACGGCCGCCACGTTCACCGCGGCGGCCTTCGCGCTTCTCGGCACCGGCAGCCACAGGCGCGGCAGGTACCGGCGTCACCACGGGTGCGGGCGCAGGGGCGGGCGCTGGGGCCGGTGAAGCGCCGAACAGGCGGCTCACCCAGCCGAAGAAACCGCTGCCGGCGGCCGGCGCCGGCGCACGCACCGGTGCCGGGGGCGCCACGGGAGCCGCAACCACGGGGGCCGGCGCAGGCGCGGGCGCCGGCACAGGTGCCGGCGGTGCCGGCTGGTCGGGCAGCACGCCCTTGATGATCGGTTCCTGCTTGGGCTTGGCCCGGTCTTCGGCAGATCGGCGCCGCGTGATGCCGACCTCGTCGGCAGGCTCCTCGATCATGGTGTAGCTGGCCTGCAGGCTTTCCAGGCGCGGGTCGTCGTGGCGCAGGCGCTCGAGCTTGTAGTTCGGCGTCTCCAGGTGCTTGTTGGGCACCAGCAGCACGGTCACGCGCTGCTTGAGTTCGATCTTCGTGATCTCGCTGCGCTTCTCGTTGAGCAGGAAGCTCGTCACCTCCACCGGCACCTGCACGTGCACGGCGGCGGTGTTTTCCTTCAGCGCTTCCTCTTGAATGATGCGCAGGATCTGCAGTGCGGAACTTTCCGTGTCGCGGATGTGGCCGGTGCCGTTGCAGCGCGGGCAGGTGATGTGGTTGCCTTCGCTCAGCGCCGGGCGCAGGCGCTGGCGGCTCAGCTCCAGCAGGCCGAACTTGCTGATGCTGCTGAACTGCACGCGGGCGCGGTCGGAGCGCAGCGCGTCGCGCAGGCGTTGCTCCACGTCACGCCGGTTCTTGCTCTCTTCCATGTCGATGAAGTCGACGACGATCAGCCCGCCCAGGTCGCGCAGCCGCATCTGGCGCGCCACTTCGTCGGCGGCCTCCAGGTTCGTGCGCGTGGCGGTTTCCTCGATGTCGCTGCCACGCGTGGCGCGCGCCGAGTTCACGTCCACGCTGACCAGCGCTTCGGTGTGGTCGATGACGATGGCACCACCACTCGGCAGGTTCACGGTGCGGCTGAACGCGGTCTCGATCTGGTGTTCGATCTGGAAGCGGCTGAACAGCGCCGCGTCGTCGCGGTAGCGCTTCACACGGTTGGCGGTCTCAGGCATGACGTGGGTCATGAACTGCAGCGCCTGATCGTGGAAGTCGTCGGTGTCGATCAGGATCTCGCCGATGTCTGCCGTGAAGTAGTCGCGGATGGCGCGGATGACGAGGCTGCTTTCCTGGTAGATCAGGTAGGCGCCCTTGCCGGCCTTGGAAGCGCCGTCGATGGCGTCCCACAGCTTGAGCATGTAGTTCAGGTCCCACTGCAGCTCTTCGGCGCTGCGGCCGATGCCGGCGGTGCGCGCGATCAGGCTCATGCCCTTGGGATAGTCGAGCTGGTCGAGGTTCTCCTTCAGCTCTTCGCGCTGCTCGCCCTCGATGCGTCGGCTGACGCCGCCGCCGCGCGGGTTGTTGGGCATCAGCACGAGATAACGGCCGGCAAGACTCACGAAGGTGGTCAGCGCGGCCCCCTTGTTGCCGCGCTCTTCCTTTTCCACCTGCACGAGCAGGTTGTCGCCTTCCCGGATGACGTCCTGGATGCGCGCGTTCTTGACGTCGGCGCCTTCGCGGAAGTAGTTCTTCGAGATTTCCTTGAAAGGCAGGAAGCCGTGGCGGTCTTCGCCGTAGTCGACGAAGCAGGCCTCGAGCGACGGCTCCACCCGCGTGATGAGGGCCTTGTAGATGTTGCCTTTGCGCTGTTCGCGCCCTTCGATTTCGGTTTCGAAGTCGAGCAGCTTCTGCCCGTCGACGATGGCCAGGCGCCGCTCTTCCGGCTGCGTGGCGTTGATCAGCATGCGTTTCATGTGCACTCCAGCAGGGCACCGCGTTGCGCGCGGCGCCCGTTCTCACACAGATGCACGAAGAAACGCGGCTGAACCGGAGATCGCGAAATGCCCTGGACTGCGTTCGGCCGCCGATGAACGGGCGGTCAGCTTCGCAGCGTTGGCGCGTGCGTGCCGGGCGCGGCTGCAGCGGCATGCGCCGTCTGCCCTGACCGCCGCGGATCGCGCGGCGATGCCCCTGCGCCGCGGGCATCAAGGCGATGCGGGCGCGTCATGGGGTTGGCGGGAGACGGGAAACACATGGGCTGTGGCTTGAGCGCACCGGGCGCGGATGCCAGGCCGCAGCGTTTGCGATCTGGCACCTTGGTATTCACGGGTGTCTTGCCGGGTTGGGTCCACGGGCAGACGGGGTTCTTGTTCGTTTCTCTGCCGCCTGTTTCGAGCGTCTGCCGGGTCCCTTCAGATCCCCGGCCCGACGCTGCTGGACAGGCGTTGCATCACCTCTTTGCCCCACGATGGTCGTGCAAGGCGGCCCACGGTCACTCCGGATATGCCCGGGTAAACTCCAATGAATCAAGCACTTACGGCGCAAACGTGGAGCGGGCGAGTATAGCGGCCAAAGTCGGCGGTAAAACGGGCGCTGCGGCGCCTGCGGTGCGCCACCTGACGGTGGACGCCGAATCGGCCGGCCAGCGCCTGGACAACTATCTGCTGCGCATGCTCAAGGGCGTGCCAAAGACGCATGTCTACCGCGTCATCCGTTCCGGCGAGGTGCGGGTGAACAAGGGCCGCGCGGCGGCCGACACGCGCGTGGCCACGGGCGACGACATCCGTGTGCCGCCCATGCGGCTGCCCGAGCCTTCCACCGCGCCAGCGGCCCCGCCGCGGGAGTTCCCGATCCTGCTCGAAGACGAGCACCTGCTGGCCATCGCCAAGCCGGCCGGCGTGGCCGTGCACGGCGGCAGCGGCGTCAGCTCGGGCGTCATCGAGCAGTTGCGCAGCGCTCGCCCGCTGGCGCGCTTCCTGGAACTCGTGCACCGGCTCGACAAGGAAACCTCGGGCGTGTTGCTGCTGGCCAAGAAGCGCAGCGCGCTGACGGCCTTGCAGGACCAGTTCCGGTCGCGCGACACCGGCAAGCTCTACCAAGCGCTGGTCTTCGGCGCCTGGCCCGACAAGCTCAAGGTCATCGACCTGGCCTTGCACAAGGGCACGGACGCTGCCGGCGAGCGCCACGTGCGCGTGGTGGCCGCCGACCACGAAGATGGCCGCCGCAGCATCACGCTGGTGAAGGTGGCGCAGCGCCTGGCCGACACGACGCTGCTCGACGTGACGCTGAAGACTGGCCGCACGCACCAGATCCGCGTCCACCTGGCCAGCCACGGCCACCCCATCGTCGGCGACCCCAAGTACGGCGACTTCGCGCGCAACAAGGCCTTTGCGCGCGAGCACCGCTTCGAGCGCATGTTCCTGCACGCCCGCCAGCTGGCCTTCGACCACCCTGTCAGCGGCGAGCGCATCACCCTCGTTGCGCCGTTGCCACGCGAGTGCGAGACACTTCTTCGCCCATGACATCACGCCGCTACGACCTCATCGCCTTCGACTGGGACGGCACGCTCTTCGACAGCACCATGCTCATCGTGCGCTGCATCCAGAACGCTTGCCGCGACATCGGCGCCGAAGTGCCCAGCGACGAGGCGGCGGCCTATGTCATCGGCCTGGGCCTGAACGATGCGCTCAAGCACGCCGCGCCCGGCCTGGCGCCCGAGCGCTACCCCGAACTCGGCCAGCGCTACCGCCACCACTACTGGGCCAGCCAGCACGAGCTGGTGCTCTTTCCCGGCACGCTGGAGATGCTGGCGGCGCTGAAGGCGCGCCAGCACTTCCTGGCCGTGGCCACCGGCAAGAACCGCCGCGGCCTGGACGACGCGCTGCAGCACGCGCAGCTGCAAGGCATGTTCGACGCCACGCGCACGGCGGATGAGACGGCCAGCAAGCCGCATCCGCTGATGCTGCAGCAGCTGATGGCCGAATTCGGCGTGGCGCCCGAGCGTACGCTGATGATCGGCGACACCACGCACGATCTGCTGCTGGCTGCCAACGCCGGCACCGACCGCGTGGCCGTGAGCTACGGCGCGCACGAGTCGGAGGCCTTTGCTGAACACGGCCCGCTGTTCATCGCCCACAGCACGCGCGAGCTGCACAACTGGCTCCTGGAGAACGCGTGAGCGACGCCGAAGGCCAGGTGCCGCTCGCGCTGTGCGAAGCGGCCGAACTGCAAGAGAAGGGCAAGGCCATCGTCTGGGACGTGCTGGAGTACCGCCGCCCGGCGCGCGCCTTCGCGCTGCGCTTCGAAGGCCAGGTGCGCGCCTACATGAACCGCTGCCTGCATGTACCCACCGAGATGGACTGGCAGCCGGGCGAGTTCCTCGACATGGAAAAGCGCGTCATCCTGTGCAGCATCCACGGCGCCGCCTACGAGCCCACCGACGGTCGTTGCGTCGGCGGCCCCTGCGGTCGCGGCCGGCTCACGGCCATCCGCACCGAAGAGCGTGACGGTCAGGTGTATTGGTATCCTTCCCGCGACATCCGGCCGCTGGAATTCGACGACGCACCGTCGCCATTGCCCCCGTCCTGGCCGTCACCGAGCACCCCATGAACACCCCTGAACTGCCGCCGACGGAGCCGTCGAGTGCGGTCCGCCCCGCCTTCGAAGGCGCACTCGAACGCGTGGCCACCGAGTTGTTGCGCCAACAACGCAGCGAAAGGCGCTGGCGCATCTTCTTCCGTCTGTCGTGGCTGTTGCTGGTGGCTTTTGTCGCCCTGGCGCTGTTGGGCCGCAGCGCCACGCCGGCGGCGTCGAGCACGCCGCACACGGCGCTGGTGGAAGTGCGCGGCGAGATCGCCGCCGACTCCGAAGCCAGCGCCGAGCTGCTGGTGGCGGCCCTGAAGAGCGCCTTCGAGGACGCCGGTGCGCAGGCCGTCGTGTTGCGCATCAACTCGCCCGGCGGCAGCCCGGTGCAGAGCGGCATCATCAACGACGAGATCAAGCGCCTGAAGGCCAAGCACAAGAAGAAGGTCTATGCGGTGGTGGAAGAGGTCTGTGCCTCGGGCGCCTACTACATTGCCGCGGCGGCCGACGAGATCTACGTCGACAAGGCCAGCATCGTGGGCAGCATCGGTGTGCTGATGGACGGTTTCGGCTTCAGCGGCCTGATGGACAAGCTGGGCGTCGAACGCCGCCTGCTCACCGCCGGCAGCAACAAGGCCATGCTCGACCCCTTCAGCCCGCGCAACGAGACGCAGACGAAGTTGGCGCAGGCCATGATCGAGCAGATCCACCAGCAATTCATCACGGTGGTGAAGGAAGGCCGCGGCGCGCGCCTGAAGGAGACGCCCGAGACCTTCTCGGGCCTGTTCTGGAACGGCGAGGAAGCGGTGAAGCTGGGTCTGGCCGATGGCCTGGGCAACCTCGACTTCGTGGCGCGCGACATCGTGAAGGCCGAGGAGATCGTCGACTACACGCCGCGCGAGAACGTGGCCGAGCGCCTGGCCAAGCGCTTCGGCGCCAGCGTCGGCACGGGCGCGGTGAAGGCGCTGCGCGAACTGTCGCCGCTGCGGTGAGCGGTTTGTCAGAACGCGTGGCGGTGGCCGCGCAGCACCTGCTGCCCCAGCAGGCGCTCACGGTGGCGGCCGGCGCGCTGGCCCGGGCCCAGGGCGGGGCGCTGACGACGGCGCTGATCCGCTGGTTCATCGGCCGCTACGGCGTGAACATGGCAGAGGCGGCGAACGCCGACCCGGCCGCCTACCCCAGCTTCAACCAATTCTTCACGCGCGAACTGAAGCCCGGCGCGCGGCCGCTGGCGCGGGCCGGCTTGATCTGCCCGGTGGACGGTGCCATCAGCCAGTTCGGCGCCATCGAGGGCGAGCGCATCTTCCAGGCCAAGGGCCATGACTACACCGCCACCGCGCTGCTGGGCGGCGACGCCGCGCTGGCCGCGCACTTCCACGGCGGCCACTTCGCCACGCTCTACCTCAGCCCCAAGGACTACCACCGCATCCACATGCCCTGCGCTGGCCGGCTGCTGCGCATGATCCACGTGCCGGGTGCGCTGTTCTCGGTGAACCCGGCCACGGCGCGCGGCGTGCCGGGACTGTTTGCACGCAACGAACGCGTGGTCTGCGTCTTCGACGGCATGGATGGTGAAATGAGCGGCAGACCCTGGGTGCTGGTGCTGGTGGGCGCCACCATCGTCGGCAGCATGGCGACCACGTGGCATGGCGTGGTCAACCCGCCGCGGCCCGGCAGCCTGCGCGACTGGCGCTACACCGACGCCGACATCCGCCTGGCCCAGGGCGCCGAGATGGGCCGCTTCCTGCTGGGCAGCACGGTGGTGCTGCTGTTCCCGCGCGGGCCGCTGCAGTTCAACCCGGGCTGGGCACCCGGCGGCGCCATCCGCATGGGCGAGGTCATGGCGGACCGGCCTTGAAGCACCCGCGCCTGGCGCAGGCGCTGCTGTTCGTGGTGCCGGCGCTGTGGTCGTCGAACTACCTCATCGCGCGCGCCGCGCAAGGCGTGATCCACCCGCATGCCCTGGCCTTCGGGCGCTGGACGCTGGCCTTCGCATTGCTGCTGCCCTTCGTCGGCGCGGCGTTGTGGCGGCAGCGGCATGACGTCGTCACTGAGTGGCGCCAGCTGCTGGTGCTGGGCGCTCTGGGCATGTGGATCTGCGGTGCCTGGGTCTACCTGGGCGGGCAGACGACCTCGGCCACCAACATCGCGCTGATCTATGCCGCATCGCCGGTGGCCATTGCCGTGGTCGGTGTGAAGCTGCTGCACGAGAAGATGAGCGTGCCGCAGCGCTTTGCCGTGGCGGCGGCGCTGGCCGGCGTGCTGTTCGTCATCAGCAAGGGCCGCCCGGCCGACCTGCTGGCGGTGCGTCTGACGCCGGGCGATGCCTGGATCGTGGCCGCGGCGATGTCGTGGACGGCCTATTCACTGCTGCTGCGCCGCTGGCCCTCCGCGCTGGCGCCCACGGTGCGCCTGACCGCCATCATCGGCGGTGGCGTGCTGGTGCTGCTGCCCTTCACGCTGTGGGAAATGCTGCACGCACCGCCGTTGCCCCTGGGCGCGCGCGCCGGCGCGCTGGTCGTGCTGGCCGCGGTGGTGCCCGGCGTGCTGAGCTACGGCGCCTATTCCTGGCTGCAACGCGAACTGGGCGCGGCGCGCACCGCGCTGCTGCTCTACCTGGCGCCGGTCTACGGCGCGCTGCTGGCCTGGTGGCTGCTGGGCGAGCGCCCCGGGCTGCACCACGCGGTGGGCGCGGCACTCATCCTGCCCAGCATCTGGCTGGCGACGCGGGCGCGTTAGCCGAACAGGCCCGGTGCGTCGACGGGGTCGTCGGCCTCGCTGTAGAAGCACGAGGGGCAGACCGCGCGGTAACGCTCGTTGCCGCCGATGACGACCTGCTCGCCTTCCTTGACGCGCCGGCCCTGGTCGTCGACGCGCAGGTTCATCGAGGCCTTGCGTGCGCAGGCGCAGATCGTCTTCATCTCTTCCAGATCGTCGGCCAGCGTCAACAGCGCCGCGGCGCCGGGGAAGGCCTCGCCGCGGAAGTCGCTGCGCAGGCCCCAGCACAGCACCGGCAGGCGGCTGGCGTGGGCCAGGCGGTGCAGCTGGCTGACCTGGGCCGATGTGAGGAACTGGGCTTCGTCGATGAGCACGCAGGCGTACCCTCGCCCCAGCCAGTTGGCGTCGAACACCGTCTGCGGGCCGAAGGTTTCCACCTTTCGCTGCAGGCCCAGGCGGCTGCCGATGACGCCCACCCCGTCGCGGTCATCGTGGGCCGCAGTGAAGAGCCGCACCTTCATGCCGCGCTCTTCGTAGTTGTGCGCCGCCTGCAAGAGCGCGGTGCTCTTGCCGGCGTTCATCGCGGCGTAGCGGAAATAGAGTTTGGACACTGGAGCCCCTCGTTCGACGGATACGTCGAACGGTCCCCCAAAGGGACGCAGGCCGGCTTGGGGCGGCCCGGCCTCGGCCCGTCGACGCCCTCACTCTACCTGCCAGCTGCGAGCTTCAGAGTGCCGGAATGCGCAGCGACTGCCCCGGGTAGATCTTGTCGGGGTGCGTGAGCATCGGCTTGTTGGCCTCGAAGATCACCGGGTACTTGTTGGCGTCGCCGTAGAACTTCTTGGCGATCTTGCTCAGGTTGTCGCCGCTGACCACGACGTGGAACTGCGACTCGGGCTCGGGCGCGTTCACCGTCAGCATGTCCTTGACCGCAGCCACGCCGGCCACGTTGCCGCAGCACAGCAGCACCTTTTCCTTGGTGCCCTGGTCGGCCACCACGCCGGCCACGGTGACGGTGGAGGTGGTGGCCTCGAAGCCGACGTCCAGGGCGTCGACCTTCAGGCCCTGGGCCTCGATGTAGGTGGCGATGGCGGCGCCGGCCTTCTGGCTGAGCGCGGCAATGTTCTCGGGCGTCGGCGCCGCGGCAGCGGCGGCCTCGGCGGCCTTGGCTTCACCCTTGCCGAACAGCTTCTCGCCGGCTTCCTTGATGAAAGACATCAAACCCATGTGGTGCTCCTCGCAGGACGACGGTCCTCGATGCGGCCATCTTAGGGCCGCCGGCCGCTCACGCTGCCAGCAGACCGCGCTTCTCGATGAAGGACACCACCTCGGCCAGGCCCTGGCGGGTGCGCAGGTTCGTCATCACATAGGGGCGCTTTCCCGCATGGTCGGGACGCATGCGCCGCGTGTCGGCTTCCATCACCTCCAGGCTGGCGCCGACATGGGGCGCGAGGTCGGTCTTGTTGATGACGAAGAGGTCGCTCTTGGTGATGCCGGGCCCGCCCTTGCGCGGGATCTTCTCGCCGGCGGCGACGTCGATGACGTAGATCGTCAGGTCGCTCAGCTCGGGGCTGAAGGTGGCGGCCAGGTTGTCGCCGCCCGATTCGATGAACACGATGTCGGCATTCGGAAACTGCTCCAGCAGCCGGTCCACCGCTTCCAGGTTGATGGACGCGTCTTCGCGGATGGCGGTGTGCGGGCAGCCGCCGGTTTCCACACCCACGATGCGCTCGGGTGCCAGCGCACCGGCCACGGTGAGCAGGCGCTGGTCTTCCTTGGTGTAGATGTCGTTGGTGACGACGACCAGGTCCCAGCGCTCGCGCATCGCCTTGCAGAGCATTTCCACCAGCGTGGTCTTGCCGGATCCGACGGGGCCGCCCACGCCCACGCGCAGCGGGGGCAAGGTCTTGGTGCGGCCGGGAATGTGGTGCAGCTTCGTGGCGGTCATGCCAGGCATGATGCACGAAGCGTGCGAGGCATGAGCCCATGAGCCCATGCGCCCATGCGCCCATGCGCCCCGCCACTTTGCTCATACCCGGGCGGGGCGGCGGCTTGGCCGGCCTGGGGGCGCGCTCAGCGCAGGGTGTAGCCGCGGCCGTCCATGCAGGCTTCCACGGCGCGGTGAAAGACCGTGGCCTCGGCCATGGCTGCGGGCTGCGTCGTGGCCCAGCGGTTGCAATCACGTCGGTCGGCTTCGGCCTGCTCAGCGCTCTGGCCCTGGCGCGGGTAGATGATGGGGTCGGGCTTGGCCGGTGCTGCCGGCAGCGGCGGTGGCGCCGCGTGCTGGATGTAGACCGGCTCGGGCTGGCCCAGCACGATGGGCGGCGCCACGATCACCCAGCGCGGGCCCCAGGGCCGGTACCAGTGGTCGCCATGGCGCCAGTAGCGGCCACCGCCCACGGTGACACTCACCGAGCCCGCCGGCAAGGCTGTGAGGTAGCCGCCGTAACCCGGCGCGGCGTAGACCGGGCCGCCGTAGTAGGACGGGCCGATGGGCAGGCCGATATTGAGGTCGACCGACCAATTGCCGCGTGCCTGCGCGCTCAGCGCGGCGCCGGCGAGCAGCGCGGCCAGCCACAAGGGCCGCAGCGCAGGGGAGAACAATGTGCGCATGGTCTGCTTTCGGGGCCAAGAGGTGATCATCATGCGGCCGTCGTCTTGATGCCAGCAAGCACCCGGTGCAAAGAAACGTGAAGCTGCGCCGCTTGCCGGCTCAAGAGCGGAACAGGCGTGAGTACTGCGACTCGTGCTGGGCGCTCAGGATGGCGAGCATGGGCGCGTGGGCCTGTCGTTCATCGTCGGATAGCACCAGTGCCTGTTCGACGGCGCCGGGCATCGCCACCGCCAGGCGCGACAGCACGCGCTGCGCAGCGGCCTGGCCCAGCGGCACGGCTTTCATGGCGGCCTGCGCCATGTTCTCGGCCCAGCCCCAGGCGAAGGCGAGCAGCGCGTCGTGCGCGCCTGCGCCGGCCAGGGTGGCAGCCAGCGCAAAGGCGGTGGGCCACAGCGGCGCGGGCTGCAGCGCGGCCAGCGTGGTGATGCGGGCGTCGGCCGCGTGTTCGCCGTTGCGCAGCCAGTCCAGCAGCGAACGGCCCATCTGCTCGGCCTGCGCGCGCAGCTCGGCGCTTTCGCGCGTGCTGCGCAGCCACTGGTTGAGCTCGGCGATGCGCGGCGCGTCGTGCGCCTGCCATGCCGTGCACGCCTGGGCCAGCGCGGGGCCGTCGCTGCGCGCCAGCGTGAGTTGAAGCTGTGCCAGCAGCCAGTCAGAGGTTGACGCTTCGTCGTGCACGCGGCCGGTCTCGACGGCCGACTCCAGCCCTTCGGAGTAGCTGAAACCACCCACCGGCAAGGCCGGCGAGGCCAACCACATCAGCTGCAGCAGCGTCGGCGGCGGCAGGGTGTTCATTCAGTGGTCGTGCTTGTGATCGTGGTCGTGCCCATGCTCGTGCTCGTGCGCGTGATCGTGATCGTGATCGTGCCCGCCCTCGTAGGCGCCGCCTTCAGGCTCGAAGGCCGCGTTCTCTTCGCTCACGATGAGGTGCATGCGCTTGAGCAGAGCGGCCAGCACATGATCGGGCTCGAGCTTCAGGTGGTCGGGCTTCAGCTCCACGGCGACGTGGCGGTTGCCCAGGTGGTAAGCGGCGCGCAGCAGGTCACTCGGCTGGCCATGTTCGCTGCAGTGGCGCACCACCAGCACCGGCTGCGGCGCGGCCTTCACGATGACGAGGCTGCCGTCTTCCACCACCAGCGCGTCGCCGCCGCGCACCGCGGTGCCGCGCGGCAGGAAGACGCCGAGCTGGCGGCCCGCCGAGTCGGTGGCGTCGAAGCGGCTCTTCTGGCGGATGTCCCAGCCCAGTTCCACGGTGCCGGCGCGCTTGACCAGCGCCGCGGCCAGGCCGCGTGCGCCGGGGATGATCTTGTTCACGGTGAGCATGTCGCGATGTTCCTCAGCACGGGTTGTGAGCTCAGACGCGTCTTGTCGGCGACGACTGGCGGCATTAGTATAACGTTCGTTATAACTCTCAGGAAACCGCCATGACCGCGCTCAAGCTCACCCAGATCGGCAACTCCGTCGGCGTGATCCTGCCCAAGGACATGCTGGCGCGGCTGAAGCTGGAGAAGGGTGACACGGTGTTCGTCACCGATGCGGCCGATGGCATCAAGCTCACACCCTACAGCCTCGAATTCGAAGCACAGATGACGGCTGCACGCGACGTGATGAAGCGACGGCGCAACGTGCTGCGTGAGCTGGCCAAGTGAGCACCTGGGTCTGGATCGACCCGCGTGTGTTGCTGGCCGTCCATGACGAGCAACTCGCAGAACACGGTGGCGCAGCGGGCACGCGGGACATGGGCTTGTTCGAATCGGCCCTGGCGCGCCCGCAGAACCTGGCGCACTACGGCGAACCCGACGCAGCCGACTTGGCTGCCGCCTACGGCAGCGGCATTGCGCGCAACCACCCCTTCATCGACGGCAACAAGCGCACCGCATTTGTGGCAGTGGAACTGTTCCTGGTGCTGAACGGCCACGATCTGGTGGCCGACGACGTTGACTGCGTGCTCACCATGCTGGCCGTGGCTGCCAGCACCCTGGACGAAGCCGCCTTCGCCGCCTGGCTGCGCGCCCACATCCAGCCGCGCCGCTAGAACAGGAAGTACTTCTGCGCCATCGGCAGCACGGTGGCGGGGTCGCAGGTGAGCAGCTGGCCGTCGGCGCGCACGCGGTAGGTCTGGGCGTCGATCTCCATCTTCGGCAGCCAGTGGTTGTGCACCATGTCGGCCTTCTTCACGGTGCGGCAGCCGTGCACGGCCGACAGGCGCTTCTTCAGACCGATCTGGTCACCCACCTCGTTCTTCATGGCGATGCTGCTGATGAAGGTGAGTGATGTGGCCTGGACCACACGCCCGTAGCTGCCGAACATCGGCCGGTAATGCACCGGCTGCGGCGTCGGGATGCTGGCGTTGGCGTCGCCCATCAAGGCCGCCGCGATGAAGCCGCCCTTCAGGATGAGGCTGGGCTTGACGCCAAAGAAGGCCGGCCGCCAGATCACGAGGTCGGCCCACTTGCCGACTTCGAGACTGCCGACATCGTGGCTGATGCCGTTGGCAATGGCCGGGTTGATGGTGTACTTGGCGATGTAGCGCTTGACGCGGAAGTTGTCGTGCCTGGTGGAGTCTTCGGGCAGGGTGCCGCGCTGGCCCTTCATCTTGTGCGCCGTCTGCCAGGTGCGGATGATGACCTCGCCCACGCGGCCCATGGCCTGGCTGTCGCTGCTCATCATGCTGATGGCGCCCAGGTCGTGCAGCACGTCTTCTGAGGCAATGGTCTCGCGGCGGATGCGGCTCTCGGCGAAGGCCAGGTCCTCGGCGATCGATGCGTCCAGGTGATGGCAGACCATCAGCATGTCCAGGTGCTCGTCCACCGTGTTGGCGGTGTACGGCATGGTCGGGTTGGTGGACGACGGCAGGAAGTTCGCTTCGCCCACCACGCGCAGGATGTCAGGCGCGTGGCCGCCGCCGGCGCCTTCGGTGTGGAAGGCGCAGAGCGTGCGGCCATGGGTGGCGGCGATGGTGTCTTCCACGAAGCCGCTCTCGTTGAGCGTGTCGGAATGGATGCTGACCTGCGTGTCGGTGACCTCGGCAATGTCCAGGCAGTTGTCGATGGCCGCCGGCGTGGTGCCCCAGTCCTCGTGCAGCTTCAGGCCGATGGCGCCGGCGGCGATCTGCTGGCTGAGTGCCTCGGCGCGCGTGGCGTTGCCCTTGCCCAGGAAGCCCAGGTTCATCGGAAAGGCCTCGGCCGCCTGCAGCATGCGGTGGATGTTCTCGGGCCCCGGCGTGCAGGTGGTGGCAAAGGTGCCGGTGGCCGGGCCGGTGCCGCCGCCCAGCATGGTGGTGATGCCGCTGGCGAGCGCCTCTTCGATCTGCTGCGGGCAGATGAAGTGGATGTGGCTGTCGATGCCGCCGGCCGTCACGATCATGCCTTCACCGGCGATGATCTCGGTGCCCGGCCCGATGATGATGTCCACGCCCGGCATCACGTCGGGGTTGCCGGCCTTGCCGATGGCGGCGATGCGGCAGCCCTTGATGCCGATGTCGGCCTTGACGATGCCCCAGTGGTCGATGATCAGCGCGTTGGTGATGACGAGGTCGTGCGCCTCATGCTGCCCCGGGCCGTTGACGACCTGGCTCTGGCCCATGCCGTCGCGGATGGTCTTGCCGCCACCGAACTTCACCTCCTCGCCGTAGCCGCCCGCTCTGAGGGTGTAGTCCTGCTCGACCTCGACGATGAGCCCGGTGTCGGCCAGGCGCACGCGGTCGCCGACGGTGGGGCCGTACATCTCGGCATAGGCGCGGCGGCCGATGGTGCGGCTCATCACAGGCTCCCGTTGACGAGGCCGCGGAAGCCCCACACCTGGCGGCGCCCGGCGTAGTCCACCAACGTCACGGTGCGTTCCTGGCCGGGCTCGAAGCGCACCGCGGTGCCGCTGGCGATGTTCAGCCGCATGCCCTTGGCGGCCTGGCGGTCGAAGACCAGCGCCGCGTTGG
>JANNFE010000299.1:0-9629 GCA_031379415.1 Betaproteobacteria bacterium
AGAGGGCACCACGATGTCGTAGCCCGTCTTGCCGGCCACCAGCTTGGCGTGGACGATTTCGTTGTTGTCGAAATTGTCGTAGCGCACCTTGATGCCGGTTTCCTTCTCGAAGTTGCGCAGCGTGTCTTCGGCGATGTAGTCGGACCAGTTGTAGATGTTCAGGACCTTGTCTTCTTCCTGCGCCAAGGCGACCACAGGGATCAGGGCCAGCAGGGACAGGCTCAAGGCACACAGCAGCGACTTCGGGTTCATGCGGCGGTCTCCGGGGCGGGATGAAAAGATTGTGGCAGGCGGGTGGGGTGTTGGGTCTTCAGCGCAGCCAGCCTTCGCGCTGCGCGTCGGCCCACGTGAGGTCGAGGCAGCGGCGGATCAAGGCCAGCATCTGATCGATCTGCGCGCGGGTGATGACCAGCGGCGGCGCGATGATCATGCGGTCGCCCACGGCGCGCATGATCAAGCCTTCGCGGAAGCAGTGGCCGCGGCAGACCATGCCAATGCCCACCTCGTCGGCGAAAGCAGCGCCGGTGGCCTTGTCCTTCACGAGCAGCAAAGCTCCCATCAGGCCGCAGGTTTCCGCGTCACCCACCAGCGGGTGGTCGGCCAGCGACCTGAAACCTTCAGCAAGATACGGGCCCACGTCGTCGTGCACACGCGCCACCAGGCCCAGCGACTGGATGAGCCCGATGTTGGCCAGCGCCACCGCGCAGGCCACCGGATGGCCGCTGTAGGTGTAGCCGTGGTTGAACTCGCCGCCTTGCTCGATCAGGACTTTCGCGATGCGCTCGCCCACCATCACGCCACCCAGCGGCACGTAGCCGCTGGTCACGCCCTTGGCGAAGGTCATCAGGTCGGGGCGGAAGCCCTGCGTCTCGCAGCCGAACCAGCGCCCGGTGCGGCCGAAGCCGCAGATGACCTCGTCGCTGACCACCAGCACGCCGTACTTGTCGCAGATGCGCTGCACCTCGGGCCAGTAGCTGGCCGGCGGGATGATCACGCCGCCGGCGCCCTGCACCGGTTCGCCAATGAAGGCGGCCACGCGGTCAGCGCCGACGGCCAGGATGCGTTCTTCCAGCCAGCGGGCGGCCATCAGGCCGAAGTCCTCGCGGCTCAGCCCCTGGGTGCGGCCATGGTCCCACCAGTAGGGCTGCTCGATGTGCACGATGCCGGGGATCGGCAGCCCGCCCAGCGCATGCATGCCGCTCAAACCGCCCAGCGAAGCGCCGGCCATGGTGCTGCCGTGGTAGGCGTTGTTACGGCTGATGATGACGCTGCGCTGCGGCTGGCCCAGCAGATCCCAGTAACGGCGCACCATGCGCACCACGGTGTCGTTGCCCTCGGAGCCCGAGCCCGAGAAGAAGACATGCCGGAACTGCGGCGGCGTCACCTCGGCCAGCAGCTCGGCCAGCGCGATGGCCGGCGGCGTGGCGGTCTGGAAGAAGGCGTTGTAGAAGGGCAGCTCGCGCATCTGCTTGGCAGCGGCTTCCACCAGCGCTTCCTGGCCGTAGCCGACGTTCACGCACCACAGGCCGCTCATGGCGTCGAGGATCTTCTTCCCGTCGCTGTCCCAGAGATAGATGTTTTCGGCGCGGACGATGATGCGCGAGCCCTTCTTCGCCAGGCCCTGGAAGTCGGTGAAGGGGTGCAGGAAGTGGGCGGCGTCGGCGGCCTGCCATTCAGCGGTGGTCCGGGCGGTACTGCGGGTTGCTGTGTTCATGGCGGCCTCAGACGTGCAACAGAAGATGCTCACGCTCCCAGGGCGAGATCACCTTCATGAACTCGGCGTACTCGATCTCCTTGACCTCGGTGTAGACGGTGACGAAAGACGCACCCAGCACTTCGGCCAGTTCACGCTCTTCACGCAGCAAGATCAAGGCCTCGCCCAGGCTGCGCGGCAACTGGAAGTCGCCCAGGTAGGCGTCGCCCTTGCACTCGGGCGAAGGCTCGACCTGGTTCTTGATGCCGAGGTAGCCGCAGGCCAGCGTGGCGGCCAGCGCCACGTAGGGGTTGGCGTCGGCGCCGATGACGCGGTTCTCGATGCGCCGCGACACCGGCTCGGCCACCGGGCTGCGGATGCCCACGGTGCGGTTGTCGGTGCCCCACTGGATGTTGATGGGCGCGGCGTTGCTGCGCACCAGGCGGCGGTAGCTGTTGACGTAGGGCGCGAACAGCGCCATGGCCGCCGGCACGTACTTCTGCAGGCCGCCGATGTACCAGAAGAACTCGCGGCTCGGGCTGCCGTCCTCGTTGCTGAACAAGTTGCGGCCGGTGGCCTGGCTGATGATGCTTTGGTGCACATGCATGGCGCTGCCCGGCTCGCCGGCAATGGGCTTGGCCATGAAGGTGGCGAACATGTTGTGGCGCAGGGCTGCTTCACGCACGGTGCGCTTGAACATGAACACTTCATCCGCCAAGCCCAGCGGGTGGGCGTGGAAGAAGTTGATCTCCATCTGCCCCGCGCCCACCTCGTGGATCAGCGTGTCCACGTTCAGCTCCATCTTTTCGCAGTACTCGTAGACGTCCTCGAACAGCGGGTCGAACTCGTTGACGGCGTCGATGCTGTAGGCCTGGCGCGAGCTTTCGCTGCGGCCGCTGCGGCCCACCGGGGGCTTGAGCGGCACGTCGGGGTCGGTGTTGCGCGCCACGAGGTAGAACTCGACTTCGGGCGCCACCACCGGGTCCCAGCCTTCGGCGGCATACAGGTCGCACACGCGGCGCAGCACCGAGCGCGGCGCGAACGGCACCAGCACGCCTTCGCGGTCGTAGCAGTCGTGGATAACCTGCGCCGTGGGGTCGGTGGCCCAGGGCACGATGCGCACGGTGCTCGGGTCGGGCCGCAGGTGCATGTCGCGGTCGGTCGGCTTGATGACGTCGTAGTACGGGCCCTCTTCGGGGAATTCGCCCGTCACGCCCATGGCCACCACGGCTTCGGGCAGGCGCATGCCGCGGTCTTCGGTGAACTTCTGGCGCGGCAGGATCTTGCCGCGTGCCACACCGGTGAGGTCGGGCACCAGGCATTCGATCTCGGTGACGCGGTGTTCGTCGAGCCATTGCTCGAGTTCGCTGAAAGTGAGTGTCTTCTTGGCCGTCATGGGATTCTTGTGTTGCGCTTCGGGTGGGGCGGCCCAGGGGGCGCCGCCAGCGATGTCAAATGATCGCCGCCCGGTGTGGCAGAGGGCCCCGCACACGGTCGCGGTACTGGCGCAGCGCAGCGCCGAAGGCCTGCAGCAGCTGCATCGAGGTGGCGTTGCTGGCTGCCTGCCATTCGGGGTGCCACTGCACGCACAGGCTGAAGCCGGGCGCACTGGCCACCGAAAAGGCCTCGACCAGACCATCCGGCGCCAGCGCCTCGATGCGCAGCCCCTCGGCCAGGCGCTTCACGCCCTGGCCGTGCACGGAGTTGACCTCCAGGCTGCCACCACCCGTGATGCGCTCCAGCAGGCCGCCGGGCACCACGTCGATGTGATGCGATGGCCCGTACTGCACCGCTGCGGGTTCGTCATCGTCGGCGCGGTGGTCGGCCAGGCCCGGCACTTCCTGCACCGCCTGGTGCAGCGTGCCGCCGAGTGCCACGTTGGTTTCCTGCGTGCCGCGGCAGATGGCGAAGAGCGGCATGCCGCGCGCCAGAACGCGCGGAATGAGTGGCAGCGTCCAGCCGTCGCGATCCGGGTCCAGCGGCAGCGAGCTGTCGTGCACGGCTTCGTCGAAGTGCGAGGGGTGCACATTCGAAGGCGAGCCGGTGAGCAGCACGCCGTCGGCAAGGTCGAGCGCGGCATCCATCTCGGCGGGCTCCAGTCGCGGCACCACCAGCGGCAGCGCGCCGGCCAGGCGCACGGCGTCGATGTACTTGCGGCCGGCGATGTGGAAGGGGTGTTCGCCCAGCAGGCGGTTGCAGGCCGGTACGAGAACGATGGGGAGGCGGCTCATGGTGTGTTCATGGGCAATGTCAGCCGAGCATATCGCGCAGCCGGTACCAGGCCATGCCGAGCACCAGCGCCGGCATGCGCAGCCGGCCGCCGCCCGGAAAGGGCCGGTGGCGCAGGCGGGTGAAGAGGTCGAAGCGGCTGGCGTCGCCGCTCATGGCCTCGGCCACCAGCCGGCCGGCCACGCCGGTGAGCGCCAGGCCGTGGCCCGAGAAGCCTTGCAGGTAGTAGATGTTCTGAGGAGCGCCGCCCGCGCCGGGCAGGCGGCCGAAGTCGGGCGCGCGGTTCATCGTGATGTCGACGAAGCCGCCCCAGGCGTGGTCGATGCGCTGTCCGGCCAGTTGCGGGAAGGTGTGCACCATGCGCTGGCGCATGCTCGCGGCCAGGTCACGCGGCGTGCGCGTGCTGTAGCTGACGCGGCCGCCATACAGCAAGCGGTGGTCGGGCGTGGGGCGGAAGTAGTCGAGCACGAAGTTGTTGTCGCAGACGGCCGCCCGGCTGGGGATCAGGCTGGCGGCGAGTCCGGGTTCGACGGGCTCGGTGCAAGCGATATACGTGCCCACCGGCATGATGCGGGCCTCGAGCGCGGGCGCGATGCCGGCGAGCGAGGTGTTGCCGGCCAGCAGCACCTGGCGCGCCTGCAACTCGCCGCGCGCCGTGCGCAGCCGGGGTGTGGCGCCCTGCACCAGCGCCGTCACCGCCGACTGCTCGTGGATGCGCACGCCCGCCGCCGCTGCGGCGCGGGCCAGGCCCAGCGTGTACTTCAGCGGGTGCAAGTGGCCGGAACGCGGGTCGAAGATGCCACTGTGAAAGCTCGGACTGGCGATCCAGCGGCCGATCTCGGCAGGCAAGATGTGCTGCAGAGGATAGCCGTAAACGCGCTCGGTGCGCTCGGCCCACGTCGCCAGTTCGCGCGCTTTGCCGGCCGTGCGCGCCAGGCCCAGCCAGCCGTCCTGCCAGTCGCAGGCGATGGCATGTTCGGCGATGCGCTGCTTCAGCAAGTCCAGCGCCTCGATCGTCAGGTCCCAGATGCGCCGCGAGGTGTCCAGCCCGAGTTGCGCCTCGATGACCGCCTGCTCACACGCCAGGCCGTGGATGGCCTGTCCACCGTTGCGCCCACTGGCGCCGTGGCCGACTTCGCGTGCCTCCAGCAGCACCACGTCGTAGCCCTTGCGGCGCAAGTCCAGTGCCGCCGACAGGCCAGCCAGACCGCCGCCGACCACGGCCACGTCGCAGGTGGCCGCGCCCTGCAGCGGCGCGTAGGCCGTGTCACGCACCGCCGTGGCGGCGTAGTAGGAATTGCGGGCGAGCGCCTCGTCGGTAGCCGGCAGCGGCACGCCTGCAGGCGCCTCAGGCCACGCGCCGCAGCGCCGTGCGCACGGTGTCGACCATCTGGTCGATGTGGCTGCGTTCGATGATCAGCGGCGGCGACATCGCGATGATGTCGCCCGTGGTGCGCAGCATCAGGCCCTGCTGCCAGCAGTCCAGGAAAACGTCGAAGGCGCGCTTCGTCGGCGCGCCGGCCACAGGCGAAAGCTCGATGCCCGCCACCAGCCCGAAGTTGCGGATGTCGATGACATGCGGCTCGCCCTTCAGCGCGTGCACGGCTTCGGCGAAGTAAGGCCCCATCTGCTGGGCGCGTGTGAGCAGGCCGTCTTCTTCATAGGTGTCCAGCGTGGCCAGGCCGGCGGCGCAGGCCAACGGATGCGCCGAATAGGTGTAGCCGTGCAGGAACTCGATGGCGTTCTCGGGCCCCTGCATGAAAGCGTCGTGGATCTTCTGCTGCGCGATCACCGCGCCCATGGGCACGGCGCCGTTGGTCAGGCCCTTGGCGCAGGTGATGAGGTCGGGCGTGACGCCGAAGGTCTGCGCGGCAAAGGCATTGCCGGTGCGGCCGAAGCCGGTGATGACCTCGTCGAAGATGAGCAGGATGCCGTGGCGGTCGCAGATCTCGCGCAGGCGCTGCAGGTAGCCTTGTGGCGGGATCAGCACGCCCGTGCTGCCGGCGATGGGCTCGACGATGACGGCGGCGATGGTGCTGGCGTCGTGCAGCGCGACCCTGCGCTCCAGGTCGTCGGCGAGTTCGGCGCCATGCGCCGGCTGGCCCACGCTGTAGGCGTTGCGCACCGGGTCGTGGGTGTGGCGGATGTGATCGACCCCGGCCAGCATGGTGCCGTAGTGCTTGCGGTTGCCGACCATGCCGCCGACCGAGATGCCGCCGAAGTTCACGCCGTGATAACCGCGCTCGCGGCCGATGAGGCGGGTGCGCGAAGCTTCGCCGCGCACGCGGTGGTAGGCCAGCGCCATCTTCAGCGCCGTCTCGACCGCTTCCGAACCCGAGTTCGCGAAGAAGACCTTGTTCATGCCGGCTGGCGCCAGCGCGGCCAGCCGCTCGGCCAGTTCGAAGGCCTTGGGGTGGCCCATCTGGAAGGGCGGCGCGAAGTCCATCTCGGCCGCCTGGTGCTGGATGGCCTTGGTGATGCGCGGCCGCCCGTGGCCGGCGTTCACGCACCACAGGCCGGCCACGCCGTCCAGTACCTGGCGGCCGTCCTTGTCCCAGTAGTGCATGCCTTCGGCACGCACCAGCAGGCGTGGGGCCTTCTTGAAATGCCGGTTGGCGGTAAAGGGCATCCAGTAGGCGCCCATGGCCTGGTCGCTGCTGCCCACGGATTCGGCAGCGTGCATCAGCGCGGGGTCGATGGCCTTGTTCATGACGTTTCCTGGAAAGGCAAGACCCACATCATGCCAGCCCCTCGGGCGTCCTGGCCCTCAGGCCGCGGTCTGGCTCGCGCTGCTGCCGTCCTTCAGCGCCTGTGCCAGGCGGCGTGCGGCGGGGTAGACCAGGCCTTCTTCCAGCGCGATGTGCTCTTGGTACAGGCCGCCGAACACCGGCAGCGCGGCGCGCAGCAGCGGCAGGTCGTAGCCGTTGTAACCCTCGGCCACGGCCTGCACGTGCGGCGCCAGCTCGCGCCAGTCTTCCTCGATCCAGCCATGATCCTGCTGCAGGCGCCGCACGTGGTGGGCGAGTTCGGCGTCGCCGCAGTTCAGAAGGCCGGGGAAGACCAGCGTCTCCTCCTGCGCATGGTGGTCGAGGCCAGGGCCGCTGAAGAAGTCCAGCACCTCGCGCGCGGTGCGGCGCGCGACCGCGTCCAGGCCTTGCGCCTCCAGGTGCGTGAGCAGGCGCTCGAAGGCCTGCAGCATGTCGAGCGCAGCGCGGTGCGCGTGGTCGAGCTGGTGAAAGTCGGGCAGCGTTGGCACCGGCGGGCGGCGCGCGCGCGGCGGGCGTGAGGAGGGGGCGTTCATGCGGGCTCCTGGCAGTGTGCAGCCATTGTTCGCCGCAGCCGGGCGCCGGCCTTGCGCCTGATCAAGCCGCGCGCAGCGCCTTCAGCGTGCGTGCGCGATGCGCCCGCAGAGGTAGGTCCAGATAAAGGCGGCGGCGGCCTGGCTGGTCATCTCGGCGTGGTCGAAGGGCGGTGACACCTCGACGCAGTCCATGCCCACGAAGGGCAGGTCGGCCAGTTCTTCGAGCACCGTCAGCACCTGCGAAGTGCTCAGTCCACCCGGCTCGGGCGTCCCCGTGCCGGGGGCGTAGGCGGGGTCCAGGCAGTCGATGTCCAGGCTCAGGTAGACGGGCGGGTGGTGGTGTTCGGCCAGGCGCGTGCGGATGGCCTGCAGCATGGGTGCCAGCTGCGCCGGCGAGACCAGCCCGCGCAGCGCGCGTGCGGTGAAGATCTGCCCGCCTCGGTCTTGCACGTACTCGCGCGCCGCACGCTCGCCGGGCGAGCGAATGCCGATCTGCGCAAAGCAGGCATCGATGACCAGGCCTTCCTGCATGGCCTCGTAGACCCAGGTACCGTGGCCACTGGGCTCGCCCATGTGGCTGTCCCAGGTGTCGCAATGGGCGTCGAAGTGGATCACGGCGAGCGGCCGGCCCAGGTGCCGGCGGTAGGCGCGCAGCAAGGGCAGGGTGATGGAGTGGTCACCGCCGATCCAGGCCATGTGGTGGCGCTCGATCAACGCCGCCACGCGCGGCGCCATGGCCGCGCGCATGGCGGGCAACGAGGTATTGGGCAAGGCCAGGTCGCCCACATCGCCCAAGCAACCCACCGGGCTGAGGTTGAAGTGCGGGTGCGTGCCATCGCAGAGCATGTGGCTGGCGTCGCGCACCGCGCGGGGGCCCAGGCGTGCGCCGGGGCGGTGGGTGGTAGCGCCGTCCCAGGCGATGCCGGCCACGGCGTAGGGTGTGTCCGCGGTTGGCGCACCCACCTTGAGGAAGCGCTGGTCGGACTGGAAGGCGAAAGTGCTCATAGGCAAGCCATGATACGGAGGCCCGCCATCACAGCGTGACCATGAAACCCGTCCTCATCCTGCAGCACCTCAGCACCGACGGCCCGGCCTTTCTGGCGGATTGGCTGCGGTCGCAGGGCCTGCCATTCGTCGTCAGCAATGCCGAGACCGGTGCATGGCCACCGCCCACGCTGCAAGGCTACGGCGCGCTGGCCATCCTGGGCGGCGAGATGAGCGCGAACGACGACCTGCCCGCGCTGCGCGGTGCCGAGGCGCTGTTCCGTGATGCGCTGCGCGAAGGTGTGCCCACGCTCGGGCACTGCCTGGGCAGCCAGCTGATGGCGCGGGCGCTCGGCGCCACCGTCGCCCCGGCCACCATGCCCGAGATCGGTTGGCAGACGACGCAGGGGCTGCCGAACGAGACGGCGCGGGAATGCTTCGGCAGCGCGGCCGAGCACATGGTCTTTCAGTGGCACTACGACAGCTTCCAGTTGCCACCGGGCGCGACCTTGCTGGCGCGCAGTGCGGCCTGCGCGCACCAGGCCTTCGCCATCGGCCCACATCTGGCCCTGCAGTTCCATGTCGAGTTGGATGAGGAGAAGCTGCTGCGCTGGTCGTGGGAAGCGAGTGATCGTCTACCGGAGGCGGCCGGCCATGGCAGCGTGCAGACCGGCGCCGAGATGCGCGCTGACGCGGCCCGCCACCTGGCTGTGCAGCAGGCCTTGGCGGCGCGCATCTACGCGCGCTGGGTGGCGCTGGCGGCGACGCGGTGAGGGCACCCCGACGAACTTTCACATCGCAGAAAACCCATTCCGGATCGTGAGATGAGCTGCGCTGCAGCGCAGCAAAAGTTCGTCATATGGAAAAAGTGAATTTCACCATGCGATAAACGATCATAAGTCGTTGATTGGATGAGCCTGATTCTTCTGTCTTATATAAGACATAAGTCTCGACGGGTCGAAGCTCCCGCGTTACGCTGGCGGTGTGGATTCTTCGTCTCACCTTCAGCCTCAGGAGCCCTGCATGACCGCACCCACCCGCCAGCAACAAGCCGCCACCCTCGACAAGGACTGGGCCACCAACCCGCGTTGGAAAGGCATCCAGCGCGGCCACAGCTTCTCGGCGCCGCGCTTGGCCAGCGTGTGCTCGATCTGCAGGCTGCCACGCAGGCGCACCACGTCGTCGGCGCTGTAGCCGCGCTGGATGCCTTTCCAACGCGGGTTGGTGGCCCAGTCCTTGTCGAGGGTGGCGGCTTGTTGCTGGCGGGTGGGTGCGGTCATGCGGGGCTCCTGAGGCTGAAGGTGAGACGAAGAATCCACACCGCCAGCGTAACGCGGGAGCTTCGACCCGTCGAGACTTATGTCTTTTATAAGACAGAAGAATCAGGCTCATCCAATCAACGACTTATGATCGTTTATCGCA
>JANNFE010000325.1:0-8439 GCA_031379415.1 Betaproteobacteria bacterium
CGCGTGAAGCACCTGAAGAAGAAGGGCGTGCTCATCGGCGTGGGCGGCTGCGTGGCCAGCCAGGAAGGTGCGGCCATCATCGAGCGCGCGCCCTATGTCGACCTCGTCTTCGGCCCGCAGACGCTGCATCGGCTACCGCAGATGATCGCCGCGCGCCAGGCCGAACACCGGCCGCAGGTGGACATCAGCTTCCCCGAGATCGAGAAGTTCGACCACCTGCCACCGGCGCGCGTGGACGGCGCCTCGGCCTTCGTGTCGATCATGGAAGGCTGCAGCAAGTACTGCAGCTACTGCGTCGTGCCCTACACGCGCGGCGAAGAGGTGCATCGGCCGCTGGACGACGTGCTGGCCGAAGTGGCCGGCCTGGCGGCGCAGGGCGTGAAGGAAGTGACGCTGCTGGGCCAGAACGTCAACGCCTACCGCGGCGCCATGGGCAGCACGGCAGAGATCGCCGACTTCGCATTGCTCATCGAAGTTGTCGCCGAGATCCCCGGCATCCAGCGCATCCGCTACACCACCAGCCACCCGAACGAATTCACGCAGCGCCTGATCGATGTCTACGCCCGCGTGCCGCAGCTCGTGAACCACCTGCACCTGCCGGTGCAGCACGGCAGCGACCGCATCCTCTCGGCCATGAAGCGCGGCTACACGGCGATGGAATACAAGAGCACCATCCGCAAGCTGCGCACCGTGCGGCCCGACATCAGCATGAGCAGCGATTTCATCGTCGGCTTCCCGGGCGAGACGCCCGAAGACTTCGACAAGATGATGAAGCTCATCGACGACGTGGGCTACGACAGCAGCTTCAGCTTCGTCTTCAGCAAGCGCCCGGGTACGCCGGCTGCGTCACTGCACGACGACACACCGCAGGACGTGAAGCTGAAGCGCCTGCAGCACCTGCAGGCCACCATCGAAGGCAACGTGCGCCGCATCAGCGCCAGCCGCGTCGGCACGGTACAGCGCATCCTGGTGGAAGGGCCCTCGCGCAATGCCGGCAAGGCCCGCAAGGCGGGTGACTTGAAACTCGGCGTCAGCGAGCTGATGGGCCGCACCGAGTGCAACCGCATCGTCAATTTCGATGGCGGGCCGAACGCCGGGCGGCTCGTGGGGCAGATGATCGACGTCACCATCACCGAAGCTCTGCCGCACTCGCTGCGCGGCGCGCCGGTGCTGGCCGACCGGCTCAGCGGCGACCGGGCCCGAAGCCCCGCCACCACAGCGTGATGGCGCAGGCGGCCACCATCGCGGCGTACGTGGCTATTCTGCCGTCGCTGCCGAACAGCAGCAGCCCGGCCAGCACCACGGCGGCACACACGCCGCAGGCCGGGCCGGCCAGCCGGTGCCAGCTCACGGCCGCGAGTTCGCGCCGCCACAGCAGCTTGGCCAGCGCGGCGGCCAGCGCGCCCAGGGCCAGCGGCACCAGGAAAAGGTTGCTCAGGTGCCAGAAGGCGTCCAGCGGTCCCATGAAATCCGATCGGGGTTTGTACGAGGCAGGGCTGCGGCTTGACCTCGCGCAAGATCGCAAGGCATGAGGCCGACGGCCGCGAACCTACAATTCTGACGTGAGCGTCTTTGCCCTCGGCCTGAACCACACCACCGCACCGCTGGACTTGCGCGGGCGGCTGGCGTTTTCGCCCGAGCAGATGGCCCCGGCCCTGCACGGCCTGCGTGAACGCCTGGTGCGCAGCGTGCCCGAGGCCGCGCTCGTCTCCACCTGCAACCGCACCGAGCTCTACGTGGCGGCCCCGGCCGACAAGGCCAGCGAGATGGTGCGTCCGGCGGTGGAGTGGCTGGCCGAACACGGCGGTATCAGCGGCGGCCAGTTGCTCGACCACAGCTACGTGATGGAAGACCGCGACGCCGCACGCCACGCCTTCCGCGTCGCCGCCGGTCTTGATTCCATGGTGCTCGGCGAGCCGCAGATCCTGGGCCAGATGAAGCAGGCCGTGCGCCTGGCCGACGAAGCCGGCACGCTGGGCACCACGCTGCACCAGCTGTTCCAGCGCAGCTTCGCGGTGGCCAAGGAGGTGCGCAGCTCCACCGAGATCGGCGCCCACTCCATCAGCATGGCCGCTGCTGCCGTGCGCCTGGCCGGGCAGTTGTTCGAGGACCTCAAGCAGATCAAGGTGCTCTTCGTCGGTGCCGGCGAGATGATCGAACTGGTGGCCACGCACTTCGAGGCCAAGGAGCCGAAGTCCATCGCGCTGGCCAACCGCACGCTGGAGCGCGGCGAGCGGCTGGCCTCGCGCTTCGGCGGCGAGGCCATCCGGCTGTCCGACATCCCGACGCGGCTGCACGAGTACGACGCCGTCATCTCCTGCACCGCCAGCACCTTGCCCATCATCGGCCTGGGTGCCGTGGAGCGGGCGCTGAAGGCGCGGCGCCGGCGGCCCATGTTCATGGTCGACCTGGCGGTGCCGCGCGACATCGAGCCCGAGGTCGGGCAGCTCGACGACGTCTACCTCTACACCGTGGACGACCTGTCGCAGCTGGTGCAGACCGCAGGCGAGAAGCGCCAGGCCGCCGTGCAACAGGCCGAGGCCATCATCGACGCCGGCGTGCAGAGCTTCACGCACTGGCTGGACCAGCGCGCCGCGGTGCCACTGATCCAGGCCCTGAACCGCCAGGCCGACGACTGGGGCGCGGTGGAGCTGGCGCGGGCGCGCAAGGCGCTGGCCCGTGGCGACAGTGCTGACAAGGTGCTGGAGGCGCTGGCCCGCGGCCTGACGCACAAGATGCTGCACGGCACCTTGGCCGAGTTGCATGCCGCCGAAGGCGACGAGCGCTCGCGGCTGGCCGACACCGTCTCGCGCCTGTTCCTGCGCCAGGGCCGTTAGCGGCTCGTACGCTCGCGGCCGCGCGTGCAGCGCGGCCACCGCCACGCTATCGCACGCCCCTTCATGAACCCCACCCTGCGCGAACAATTCGACCGCCTGGGCCTGCGCCTGGGCGAGCTCGACGCCACGCTGGCCGACCCCGCGGTGGCCGCCGACATGAAGCGCTACCGCATCCTGTCGCGCGAGCAGGCCGAAGTACGCGGCATCGTCGAGCGCTACACGCTTTACCTGCAGCGCGAGGCCGACCTGGCCGACGCGCAGGCGATGCAGGCCGACCCCGAGATGGCCGAGATGGCGCAGGAAGAGATTGCCGCCGCCAAAGCCGACATGGAACGCCTGCACGCCGAATTGCAGACCGCGCTGATCCCCAAGGACCCCGACGATCAGCGCGCCGCCTTCGTGGAAATCCGCGCCGGCACTGGCGGTGACGAGTCCGCCCTCTTCGCCGGCGACCTGGCGCGCATGTACCTGCGCTACTGCGAGCGCCGCGGCTGGCGCACCGAGGTCATGAGCCAGAGCGACAGCGAGCTCGGCGGCTACAAGGAACTGGTGCTGCGCGTCGAAGGCGACGGCGTCTACGGCCAAATGCGCTTCGAGAGCGGCGGCCACCGCGTGCAGCGCGTGCCGGCCACCGAAAGCCAGGGCCGCATCCACACCAGCGCCTGCACGGTGGCGGTGATGCCAGAACCCGACGAAGCCGAAGAGGTGCAGCTGAATCCGGCCGAGCTGCGCATCGACACCTTCCGCGCCAGCGGTGCCGGCGGCCAGCACGTCAACAAGACCGACAGCGCCATCCGCATCACCCACCTGCCCACGGGTCTGGTGGCCGAATGCCAGGACGACCGCAGCCAGCACCGCAACAAGGCCAAGGCCATGGCCGTGCTGGTGGCGCGGCTGCGCGAGAAGGATCGCAGTGAACGCGCGGCCAAGGAAGCGGCCACGCGCAAGGGGCTCATCGGCAGCGGTGACCGCAGCGACCGCATCCGCACCTACAACTTCCCGCAGGGCCGGCTCACCGACCACCGCATCAACCTGACGCTGCACAAGCTGCAGCAGGTCATGGACGGCGACCTCGGCGACGTGGTGGCCGCGCTGCAGGCCGCGCGCGCCGCCGAGCAGCTGGCGCAGCTGGAAGCCGGCGGGCGCTGAAGCCGGTGCGCATCCGCGACGCCTTTGCCGAAGCCCGCGCCTGCGGTGTGGACCGGCTGGACGCGCAGTTGCTGCTGGCCCATCTGCTGCAGCAGACGCGCGCCTGGCTGCTGGGGCACGACGAACGAGTGCTCACGCCGGCGCAGGTTACCGCCCTGGCCGGGCTGCTGGCCCGGCGCGCAGCCGGCGTGCCGCTGGCCTACGTGCTGGGCACGGCCGAGTTCCGCGGCCTGGCGCTGCGGGTGTCGTCGGCGGTGCTCATACCGCGGCCCGAGACCGAGGTGCTCGTTGAGTGGGCGCTGGAACTGCTGCCGCCGGGGCAGGCCGCCGATGTGGTGGACCTGGGCACCGGCTCCGGCGCCATCGCCCTGGCTTTGCGGCGCGAACGTCCTGCACTCGCGCTGACGGCCACCGACGCCAGTGCCGACGCCCTGGCCGTGGCGCGTGGCAACGCGCAGCGGCACGGTCTGCCCGTGCAGTTCATGCAGGGCGACTGGTGGGCGCCGCTGGCCGGCCGGCGCTACGCGCTGGCACTTTGCAACCCGCCGTACATTGCCGCCGCAGACCCGCATCTGGCGGCGTTGGCTCACGAGCCGCGCGCTGCGCTGACGCCAGGGGGCGACGGGCTCGCAGCCTTGGGCGCCGTGGTGGCCGGCACACCGGCGCATCTGCTGCCGAGCGGCTGGCTGCTGCTGGAGCACGGCCACGACCAGGCTGCTGCCGTCACCGGCCTGCTGGGGTCGGCCGGCTTTCAGGCTGTGCAGACCCGCTGCGACCTGGCCGGCTTGCCACGCTGCACTGGCGGCCTCTGGCCAGGTGCCAACTAGTTCCGCCCGGCGTCCCATCACACCGACGGTTACCCGGCTTGTGGCGCGCGCGCAGATGCGGCCCATGCCAAAGCGGCGCATGATCAATCTGGGATGCGAGGAACAAGGGGACCGAGATGAAAGTCGACTGGATCCGCCTCTGCCTGGCCGCACTGGCCGTGGCACCTGCTGCTCAGGCCGCCGAGGGTCTGGTGGCTCCCGCCGCCGAAACGCTGTGGCCGCGATGGCAGGCGCGCATCGCCGTGCAGGCGGCCAGCGTGTCTCCCCTCAGCGTGACCCGCCTGCTGGACGGCAGCCCACAGCGCGGCGTGCAGGGCGGCGCCCTGTTCGGCGACTACTACTTCGCGCGCCCTTCATTCGGCGGCTTTCGCGCCAGCGGCGGTGTGATGAGCGGCACGCTCGGCGGCCTGCCGCTGGTCCAGACCGCGGCGGGTTCCTTGCTGGGCGTGTCGCTGAGCAGCGGCGCGGCAGCGCCGAACATCGTCGGCGCCGAGACTCCGGCGGCAATGCCCTATCTGGGCCTGGGTTTCACCGGCACGCCGTGGCGCAACGGGCTGGCCATCTCGGCCGACCTGGGACTGGTGGCCGAACATCCGGCCGCCGCGGCCAGCGTGGGCCGCGCCGTGTTCGGCAGCCAGGCCATGGACAGCGCGCTGCGCGAGCTGCGCCTGTCGCCGGTGCTGCAGCTGGGCGTGCGCTACAGCTTCTAGCGGCGCCAAGCCCCCAACGGGCTGGCGCGGCCCGCCTTTGCCGCATACTGCCGGGTATTGCCATTTTCGAAGGACATCCACCATGAGCGACGTGCAGCAGCGCATCGACGAGCTGGTCAAGAACAACCGCGTCATGCTCTTCATGAAGGGCACGGCACAGTTCCCGCAATGCGGCTTCTCCGGCCGCGCCATCCAGGTGCTGAAGGCCGCCGGCGCCACCGAGATCAAGACCTTCAACGTGCTGGAAGACGAAGGCGTGCGCCAGGGCATCAAGGACTACGCGCAGTGGCCCACCATCCCGCAGCTCTACGTCGGCGGTGAATTCGTCGGCGGCTCGGACATCATGATGGAGATGTACCAGTCGGGCGAACTGCAGCAGCTGCTGACGGCGAAGGTCTGATCCCGTGACGCCCCCGCCGCGCCTGGTGGTGGGCGTCACCGGTGCCACTGGCGCGGTGTACGCCGTCAAGCTGCTGGCCCGCGCACGCGAGCTGGGCTTGCAGACGCACCTGGTGGTCACCCCTTCGGGCGTGCTCAACGCGCACCACGAACTGGGCCTGGACCGCCGCGAACTCGAAGCCCTGGCCGACCACGCCTACGCCCCCGGCGACGTGGGTGCCTGCATCGCCAGCGGCAGCTTCGACACGGCGGCCATGGTGGTGGCGCCGTGCTCCATGAAGACGCTGGCGGCCATCGCCCACGGCCTGGCCGACAACCTGCTGACCCGTGCCGCCGACGTGGTGCTCAAGGAGCGCCGCCGCCTCGTGCTGATGGTGCGCGAGACGCCCTTCAACCTGGCCCACCTGCGCAACATGACGGCTGTGACGGAAATGGGCGGCATCGTCTTCCCGCCGCTGCCGGCCTTCTACCACCGGCCGGGCAGCATTGACGAGATGGTGGCCGACACCGTGGAGCGCGTGCTGGCGCTGCTGCAGGCGCCCGGCGCGGCGCCTCGGGCCTGGGGCGGCCTGCGCGACTGAAGCGCGCGCGGCCGGCTCAGGCCGAGGCGGGTTCCACCTGCCAGAGGCGTCGGTTGGCGAACACCGCGTTCGGATACTCGGAACGGCCGCGGCTGCCGTTGTAGCGGCCCAGCGCCAGGAACATGTCGCCACGCTCGATCTGCAGGTAGTGGCGCAGGATGGTGCAACCGAAGCGCAGGTTGGTCTGCAGGTGGAAGAGGCGGCGGTCGTCGCCGTCGCCGATGAGGCGCGCCCAGAAGGGCATCACCTGCATGTAGCCACGCGCGCCCGCGCTGCTGATGGCGTATTTGCGGAAGCCGCTTTCCACCTGGATGAGCCCCAGCACCAGCGCCGTCTCCAGCCCGGCGCGGCGACTTTCGTACCAGACGGCTTCCAGGAACTCGACGCGGATGTGGTGCTCGGTCTTGCGGCGCTTGAGCCTTTCGCTGGCCGCGCCCAGCCAGCGCAGATAGGCCAGGCGCGCGTCCATGGTGTCGAAGCTGGGGCGCGGCGGTGCCGCGTCGGCCACCGAGGCGGCCAGCGCCGTGCGCACGGCGTCGGCCAGAGGCTCCTCGACCTGGGCACCCGCGCGGGCACCGGTGGGCAGCAGCAGCGCGAGCGGGCTGACCATCAGCGCGCGACGCCGCGGGCCCATCATGCCGCCGACTGTCCCTTCAACAATCGCCCCTTCACCACCGCCACGGCCTCGGGCAGCGGCACCGCCGTGGCGGTGGCTTCGCGGCGGCCCTGCATTTCCACCGTGCCGGCTTTCAGACCACGGTCGGACAGCACCACGCGCAGCGGCACGCCGATGAGTTCCCAGTCGGCGAACATCGCACCCGGGCGTTCACCGCGGTCGTCGAGCAACACGTCGATGCCCAGTGCCTCGAGTTCATCGTGCAGCTTGTCGGCCGCCGCCTGCACCTCGACGCTGCGCTCGTAGCCGATGGGGCAGATGACGACGCTGAAGGGCGCCATCGCGGCCGGCCAGATGATGCCGCGCTCGTCGTGGTTCTGTTCGATGGCCGCACCCAGCAGGCGCGTAACGCCGATGCCGTAGCAGCCCATCACGAAGACCTGCGGCTTGCCGTTCTCGTCGAGAAACGTCGCCTTCATGGCGTCGCTGTACTTGGTGCCAAGCAGGAAGATGTGGCCCACCTCGATGCCGCGCTGGATGGCCAGGATGCCCTTGCCGTCGGGCGACGGATCGCCGGCCACGACGTTGCGCAGGTCGGCCACCACGTCGGGCTCGGGCAGATCGCGGCCCCAGTTCACACCGGTGTAGTGGAAGTCGGACTGATTGGCGCCGCAGACGAAGTCGGCCATGCGTGCGACGGTGCGATCGGCCACCACCTTCACGGGCCGCTGCATCTCGATCGGGCCCAGGTAGCCCGGCTTGCATCCGAAATGCGATTCGATTTCTGCCACGGTGGCGAAGCGGAAACCCGCCTTCAGGCCATCGACCTTGCCGGCCTTGACTTCGTTCAGGTCGTGGTCGCCGCGCACCAGCAACAGCCACACGGTGGTCTTCACCAGGTCGCCGGCCTCGTTGCGTTCATCGGTGGCCAGCACCAGCGACTTCACCGTGCGCTGCAGCGGCAGCCCGAGCAGCTGTGCGACATCGGCGCAGGTGCTCTTCCCAGGGGTGGGCGTCTTCACCAGCGGCTGCGCCGGCGCCGCGCGCTCGGGCAGCAGCGCCACGCCTTCGGCGAGCTCGATGTTGGCGGCGTAGTCGCTGCTCGGGCAGTAGACGATGGCGTCTTCACCGGTGTCGGCGATGACCTGGAATTCCTGCGAGACATCACCACCGATGGCCCCGGTGTCGGCGGCCACGGCACGGTACTGCAGGCCCATGCGGTCAAAGATGGCGCAGTAGGCGCGGTACATGGCGTCGTAGCTGCGGCGGCCGGCTGCGAAGTCGCGGTCGAAGGAGTAGGCGTCCTTCATCGTGAACTCG
>JANNFE010000338.1:0-11052 GCA_031379415.1 Betaproteobacteria bacterium
CACCGTGACGCGGCGGCGCGACAGGCCGTAGCCGTGGTCGTCGAGCATGGTGCGCAGTGCGGGCAGCAGCGCGGCGTAGTTCTGCAGCGGCTCGCCCATGCCCATCATCACCACGTTGTCCACGGCGCGCTTGCCGTTCGAGCTGTCATCGCGTGTGCCTTCGGGCAGGCCCAGGGTCTGGCGCAGCCGGTGTTCGGCAAACCACAGCTGAGCGACGATCTCGCCCGTGCTCAGGTTGCGGCTGAAGCCCTGGTGGCCGGTGCTGCAGAAGCGGCAGCCCACCGCGCAGCCGGCCTGCGATGACACGCACAGCGTGCCGCGGTCGGTTTCGGGGATGAACACCGTCTCCACTGCATTGCCGGCGCCGACGTCGAACAGCCACTTGGTCGTGCCGTCGGTCGAGCGGTGTTCGGTGAGCAGCGAAAGGCCGCGCACCTCGGCCACGCCGGCCAGCTTGCCGCGCAGCGACTTGGCCAGGTCCGACATCTTCTCGAAGTCGGACTCGCCCTTCTGGTGCATCCAGCGGAACAGCTGGATGGCGCGGAAGCGCTTCTCGCCCAGGCTGTCGCAGAAGGCCGCCAGCCCCTCGAGGTCGAAGTCGAGAAGATGGGCGGTCACGCCCGACTCAACGGCTGTAGACGTTCATGCCGGGGAAAAAGAAGGCGATCTCGACGGCCGCGGTCTCGGGCGCGTCGCTGCCGTGCACGGCATTGGCGTCGATGCTGTCGGCGAAGTCGGCGCGGATGGTGCCCTTCTCGGCCTTCTTCGGGTCGGTGGCGCCCATCAGCTCGCGGTTCTTGGCGATCGCGCCCTCGCCTTCCAGCGCCTGGATCATCACCGGGCCGCTGATCATGAACTTGACCAGGTCGTTGAAGAAGGGGCGCGCCTTGTGCACGGCGTAGAAGGCCTCGGCCTCGCCGCGCGACAGGTGTGCCATCTTCGCGGCCACGACCTTCAGGCCGGCGCCTTCAAAGCGGGCGTAGATCTGGCCGATGATGTTCTTGGCCACGGCATCGGGCTTGATGATGGACAGCGTTCTTTCGAGGGCCATGATGAAAAGTTCTCCTGAATCAACCACTTGGCAAAGCTTTTTATTCTAGCCTGCACTTTGTGACCGGGTGCTATCGGGCGGGGCCTCCGCGGCCGCGCGGCGGGCCACCCCGGCCCGGCCCACCACTGCCGCCGCCACCGCCGCCGCCACCACCACCACCACCACCACCGCGCTTGGGGCCGCCGCGACCCCCGCCGCCCTTGCCTTTGCGGTGAAAGGCGTCGGCGCCGATGTAGCCCACCGCCGTCTGCAGCGGGTCGGGCACGCGGTTGGGGTCGGCACCGCCGCCACCGCCGCCCTTCTTGCCGGGGCGGGCGCCACGGCCGCGCTTGGTGCTGCCCGGCAGCGGCTGCATGCCATGGCGTTCGCCACCATTGGCAAAGCGCTTGTCGTAGGTCTGCTGCAGCGGGTTCGGAATCGGCCCGTCTTCCGGTATGTCGCGCTGCGGCATGCGGTCGCGCTGCAGCGCGCGCTTGTCGTAGGTCTGCTGCAGCGGGTTCGGGATCGGCCCGTCTTCCGGCATGTCGCGGCGCAGCGCACGTTCCTGCTGGATGGCGCGCTTGTCGAAGGTCTGCTGCAGCGGGTTGGGAATGGCACCGCCTTCGCCGGCCTCGCGCGGCGGCCGCGGCTCGCGCGGGGGGCGTGGTTCGCGGGGCGGACGCTGTTCCTGGGGCGGACGTGGTTCACGCGGCGGGCCGGCCTCAACCCGATCCACGCGCTCGGGGCGCGGGCCCCGTTCCACTTCGTCAGCGCGGCGCTTGCCACCGCGGCGGTTGCGGCCACGGCGGCCCGGGCCTTCGGCCTCGGGCTCGCGCGCGCCTTCGGGCCGCGGGCCGCTGGCCAGGCGGCGCAGGTTGCGCAGATCGTGTTCGTCCAGATCGACCCAGACACCGCGCTTCAACCCGCGCGGCAGCACCACCGAACCGTAGCGGATGCGGATGAGCCGGCTCACCGCATGGCCCACGGCCTCGAACAGGCGCCGCACCTCGCGGTTGCGGCCTTCGGTGATGACGCAGCGGTACCAGTGGTTGACCCCTTCGCCGCCACCGTCGTCGATGCTCTTGAAGGCGCAGCGCTGGCCGTCGATCTCCACCCCTTCGAGCAGCTGCGCCTTGGCCTCCTGGCCCAGCACGCCCAGCGAACGCACGGCGTACTCACGCTCGACGCCGAAGCGCGGGTGCATCAACTGGTTGGCCAGTTCGCCCGAGGTCGTGAAGAGCAGCAGGCCTTCGGTGTTGATGTCGAGCCGGCCCACCGACTGCCACTTGCCGTGCTGCAGCCGCGGCAGGCGGCGGAACACGGTCGGGCGCTGCTGCGGGTCGTCGTGCGACACCACTTCGCCGGCCGGCTTGTGGTATGCCAGCACACGCGCCGGCGGCGGGGCAATGCGAAAGCGCACCGGCTTGCCGTCGATCTGGATGCGGTCGCCGAAACTGATGCGCTGGCCGGTGTGCGCGACCTCGCCGTTCACGGTGACGCGGCCTTCGGTGATCATTTGTTCCAGGTCGCGCCGCGAGCCGACGCCGGCCTGGGCCAGCACCTTGTGCAGCTTGGGCGCGTCGACATCAGGAGCCAACACACGCTTGGGCGCGCCTTCGGCGTCGGGGGCTTCAGGGCCTGCAGCGCTGGTCTCGCCGACGGCGACGTCGGCAGCCGGCGCTTCGCCCTGGGAGACACCCGCCGCGGCTTCGGGTTCGACATCGAACTCGCCCGACAGCACCTGCGCAAAGACCTCCTCGGCCACTGGCGCCGGCGGTCGCGGCGCGCCACGTGCGGCCTGAGCATCGGCCGCCGGTTCAGCACCCGCTTCACCGGGGCCTTCACCGGCCCCTTCACTTGCCCCTTGACCGGCCGCTTCAGGCCCACGTTCACCACCACGGCGGCCACGCCGACGGTTGCGGCTGCGCCGACTGCCGGGTTTGCCGTCGTCGCCCAGCGCTTCACCGCCGCCTTCGCCGCCGGCACCGCTCTCAGCGGCTTCCTGCGCAGCCTGGCCCGCAGCCGCCGGGGCTGCCACCGCCGGCGCTTCGGGGGCCGCAGACGCGACTTCGGCCAGCGGCGCTGGCTTGGCGAAGAGCTGCTCTGCCGAGGGAGCCGCGAAATCGCTGGCCACTGCCGGCACCACCACCTCGGCGGCCACCTTGCGCGGCGCGCGCTTGCGCTTGGGCTTCTCGGCCGGGGCAGCGCTGCCCTCGTCGGCAGGGGCAGCCTCGGGCAGGTCGGGGTCGGAAGGGTTCATGCGGGCGTGTCGGTAGGAGGAAGGGGTGCGGCTGCGTCGGCCACGGGGGCTGCGTCCGCCAGGGGCGGCGCAAGGTGTCCGGCTTCGGTGTCGATGGGGGTGTCGGCGGAGGGTTCAGCCGTGGCTTCGGCCGCCGGCTCGGCGTCCAGCGGCAAGGAGCCCTGGCCGTCGTCCAGCAGCGTCGGCGCCTGTTCCAGCGCGGCCAGTGCATCGGCGCTGCGCGCCGCTTCGGCATGGCCGTCGATCGGCGGCAGCTGGTCCAGGCTGGCCAGGCCCAGGTCGTCCAGAAACTGCTTCGTTGTGGCGTAGAGCGCCGGCCGGCCGGGTGCTTCGCGGTAACCGATGGCGTCGATCCAGCCGCGGTCTTCGAGCTGCTTGACGATCTGGCTGCTGACGGTCACGCCGCGGATGTCCTCGATGTCGCCACGCGTCACCGGCTGGCGGTAGGCCACGATGGCCAGCGTCTCCATCGCGGCGCGTGAGTACTTCGGCGGCTTCTCGGGGTGCAGGCGGTCGAGGTAGCTGCGCAGCTCGGGCCGGCTCTGGAAGCGCCAGCCGCTGGCCAGCGCGACGAGTTCGACGCCACGGTCCTGCCAGTCGTTGACGAGCTCGTCGAGCAGGCGCCGCAAGGTGTCGCTGCCCAGCTCGCCGTCGAACAGGGCCCTCATCTCGGGCAGCGGCAGCGGCGCGGTGGCGCAGATCAACGCCGTTTCGAGGACACGTTTGGCCTCAGCTGTGTTCATGGCCTGCGCTTGGGGTGGGGCCGCCGCGGGGCGGGGCCTGAAGGTTCATCCGAAGTGTCGGGGGCCGCGCGGCGCTGGCGCCGGGCGCGGGCTTGGCCCGGTGCGGCGGAGCCGGGGGCCGGGACAGGTGAGCGTGTCGAACAGGCGCGGCACGCGGGAAGTGCCGTCAGCGCTGTGAATCTGTTGCATTGTACGCCCAGCGCGCAGGCCGGGCCGCATCACACCGGCACGATTTGCCGCCAGGCATGCGCAAAGTCCGCCGGTGGCGGGCAGTCGAAGGCCAGCGCGGCCCGCGTGACGGGGTGCGCCAGCCGCAGTTCTGTCGCGTGCAGGGCCTGGCGCTGCAGGCCCAGTTGCGGACGGCCGCCGTAGAGCGTGTCGCCCACCAGCGGGTGGCCTTTCCACGCCAGGTGGACGCGGATCTGGTGCGTGCGGCCGGTGTGCAGCGTGCAGCTGAGCGCGCTGATGCCACCTTCGCCACCGTGCGACGCGATGCAGGTCACGTCGGTGCGCGCCGGCCGGCCGCTGGCCACCACCGCCATGCGCACGCGCACCGCGGGGTCTCGGCCGATGGGGGCCTCCACCGTGAAGCTGGCCTGCAGCGGCACACCCTGCGCCAGCGCCAGGTAACGCCGGTGCACCTGCCGCGCCGCCAGGTCGCGCACCAGTGCGGTGACGGCCGGAAGGGTCTTGCCGACCATCATCACGCCCGAAGTGTCTTTGTCCAGGCGGTGCACGATGCCGGCCCGCGGCAGCGCCGTGGCACCGGCGTGATGGGCCAGCAGCCCGTTGAGCAGCGTGCCCGACCAGTGGCCCGGCGCCGGGTGCACCACCAGGCCGACGGGCTTGTCCAGCACCAGGAGATGTTCGTCTTCGAAGAGCACGGCCAGCGCCATGGGCTGCGGGCGGTAGGCGCGGCTCTCGTCGGTGGGCACCAGTTCCAGCCGCACCTGCTGGCCGGCCCGCACACGGCGCGACGACGCGCTGGCGGTCTGCCCTTCCAGCTGCACATGGCCTTGTTCGAGCAGATGCTGCAGGTGGCTGCGCGAGAACTCGGGGGCCAGCAACACCAGCAGCTTGTCGAGCCGCTCGCCGTGCATCGCGGCGGGCACGCTGGCGCTGCGGATCTCGGGCGCCGCCCCGGGCTCGGCAGGCAGGCCTTCGGCCTCGGCATCCGCCTCGGAGTGGCCCGCAAGGCCCTCCCTATAATCTGCGCCTTCCGTTGTGACCGGCACCATTCCCGATGATCGTTTCCCTGATGTGGCGCGCTGCACTGTTCGCCCTGCTGGTAGCCACACTGCAGTTCGCGGGCTGCAGCACGCCGAAGAGCGATGAGTCGGCGAATGCTACCGCGGAGCGCCTGTACAAGGAGGCGCGCGAGGACATCGAATCCGGCAGCTTCGACCGCGCGCTGAAGACGCTGGAACGCGTGGAAGGCCTGGCCTCGGGCACCCTGCTCGGCCAGCAGGCGCTGCTGGACATTGCCTATCTGAACTGGCGCAGCGGCGAGCGCGCCGCCGGCCTCACGGCCATCGAGCGCTTCATCAAGCTCAACCCCTCGAGCCCGGCGCTGGACTACGCGCTCTACCTGCGCGGCGTGCTCAACTTCACCGACAACCTGGGCCTCTTCGGCTCGGCCTTCGGCCAGGATCTGGCAGAGCGCGACCAGCGCGCTGCGCGCGACGCCTACCTGGCCTTCAAGCAGTTGGTGGAACAGTTCCCGGCCTCGCGCTACACGCCCGACGCCAAGCTGCGCATGAACTTCATCGTCAACTCGCTGGCCAACTACGAGATCAACGTGGCGCGCTACTACCTGCGCCGCGGCGCCTACGTGGCGGCGGCCAACCGCGCCCAGCAGGCGGTGGCCGAGTTCCAGCAGACGCCAGCGGTGGAAGAAGCCCTGCACATCCTGGTGCAGAGCTACGACAAGCTGGAACTGCCGAAGCTGCGCGACGACGCCGAACGCGTGCTGCGGCAGAACTACCCCAACAGCGTCTTCCTGGGCGGCGCGGGCGAAGCCGGCGCGGTCAACAAGCCGTGGTGGAAGTTCTGGTGATGCGGTGCCGCTGAGCGGCGGCCTTCAGTGCCGCGCGGCCAGCGCAGCCAGCCAGTCCAGCGCCTCGGCTTCATCGCCGATCACACCCATCGGCGGCAGTGCCGCCAGCAGCCGCCGGCCATAGCCCATCTGGCGCACGCGCGGGTCGCAGATGACGAGCAGGCCGTGGTCGCTCTCGGTGCGGATCAGGCGCCCCGCGCCTTGCTTCAAGGACACCGCGGCTTCGGCCACGAAGTAGGCGTCGAAGGGGTTTCGGCCGGCTTCGCGCAGCTGGCGCACGCGAGCTTCCACCAGCGGGTCGCCCGGCGGTGGGAAGGGCAGCTTGTCGATGAGCACGCACTGCAGCGCGTCGCCGGGCATGTCGATGCCTTCCCAGAAGCTCTGCGAGCCGATGAGCACGCAGCCGCGGCCGTCGCCGAAGCGCTGCAGCAGGGCCCGGCGTGGTTCGCTGCCCTGGACCAGCACCGTGAGCTCATGGCCCAGGGCGGCGGCCTGCGCCTTCAGTGCTTCGGCCACCAGCGGCAGCACCCTCAAGGTGGTCGTCAGCACGAAACATCGGCCGCCCAGCGCGCAGGCCAGGCGCGCCGCCAGCGCGCCCACCGCCGCGGGGTGTCCCGGAGCATTGGGCAGCGGCAGACGCGGCGGCACCCACACGCGGGCATGGGCCGCGTAGTCGAAGGGGCTGCCCACGCGCAGGTGCTCGGCATCCTCCAGGCCGCTGGTCGCGGTGAACCAGGTCAGCGCCTCGTCGTCGCCCAGCGTGGCCGAGGTGAAGATCCAGGCCTTGGGCGAGGCCTGGCGCTGCTGCGTGAGCACGTCGCGGATGTCCAGCGGCGACTCCACCAGCCGCGCCTGCTGCGGTGTGAGATCGACCCAGCGCACCTGGTCGGGCGCGGACTCGTGGCTGAAGCGCCCGGCCAGCAGGGCCAGGGTGCGTGCGCGCTGCTCGAGCTTCGCGAAATCGGGGGCCGCCTCGAGCACGGCAGCCAGCGCGGCGGCCGCGGCACTTGCAGCGTCGGCCAAGGCCTGCAACGGCGCCTGCACGTCATCGGCGCGCTCGTCCCAGCGCAGCTTGACCATGCCGCGCACTTCGCGCAGCGGCCCGGCGGCGGCCAGGCGCAATTCACGCGCCGCGTGTTCCATGCCAGCCTGCAGATCGGCCCAGGGCTGCAGGCCGCGTGCATGCTGAAGCCCGGCGGCCAGGATGTCGCGGGCCAGGTCGGTGACTTGCCCGGTGGCCAGCGTGGTGCCCAGGAACTGCACGCCGGCTTCCAGCAGTTGGTGGGCTTCGTCAAAGACCGCGGCGTCCACCGTCGGCAGCAGTTCGGCCACGCCGCTGTCGCGCAGCGCCAGGTCGGCGAAGAAGAGGTGGTGGTTGACCACCACCAGGTCGGCCGCCATGGCCTCGCGACGCGCCTGCATGACGTGGCAGTTGCGGTGCTCCGGGCATTCGGTGCCCAGGCAGTTGTCGCGCGTGGAGGTGACCAGCGGGATCACCGGCGAGCGGTCGTCCAGGCCCTCGATCTCGGCCAGGTCGCCGCTTCGCGTGCCCTGCGCCCACAGCGCGACGCGGTTCAGCGCACGCACGGCAAAGCGGTCGGGCAGCTGGCCGCTGTTCTGCGCTTCCTGCAGCCGCCAGCGGCACAGGTAGCTGGCGCGGCCCTTCAGCAGCGCCAGCTTCACCGGCACGCGCAGGGCCGCGGCCAGGCGCGGCAGGTCACGCAGGAACAATTGATCCTGCAAGCTCTTGGTGGCCGTGCTGACCAGCGCGCGCTGGCCCGACAGCAGCAGCGGCACGAGATAGGCGAAGGTCTTGCCGACACCCGTGCCGGCTTCGGCCACCAGCGCGCTGCGGTCCTGCACGGCAATGGCGATGTGGCGGGCCAGCAGGTCCTGTTGCGGCCGCGGGCGGAAGCCGGGCTCGCTCTGCGCCAGCGGACCGTCTTCGGCAAAGGCGCGGGCCACGGCCGCGACGAGGTCACCGCTCAAGGAAGCTCGCGCTCGGGCTCATAAGGCAAGCTCCCGGCTGTTGACTGCGTTCCGAGTGCTGCGGTGCAGGGTTGTCCACGGCGGCGGGCGGTCGGCGCTTGCGACGAACCGACCGACCGCCGCGGTGGGCAACCCGTGTTCAACGCCCGAGCTGTGCGCGAGCGCGGCCTTGACGGCTCCCAGGAGAACGACCGAAGGTATCGACCGACTTCCGTGCCCCTGCGGTGACTGCCCGTCGTGCTTGCCTTTCGAAGGCCCCAGTGAGACCCGCAGCCTGCAGGGTGCCGGAAGGCCACGACGGGCCCCAAGATGTAGCGCCAGGCCGAGCAAGCTGGAGCGCCTGTTTATGAGCTTCCCGCCGCGCCTTCCGACACGGGCAGTCATACCGCAACTTCCAGGAGTCTGTCCATGAGTACCGATGTATTCGCTGGCCTGGACTGGGCCGTGCACACGCATGCGGTGTGCGTCATCGACGGCGCGGGCGCCGTGCTCGACCGCTTCGAGATCGCCCACGACCGCGAGGGCCTGGCCGAGTTGATGCGTCGCCTGGCGCGCTTCGGCGCCAGAGTGCGCATCGCTATCGAGCGTCCGTCGGGCTCGATCGTCGATGCGCTGGTCGAGGCCGGTCATCACGTCTTTCCGATCCATCCCAACGCGGTCAAGGCCAGCCGCCCGCGCTACCGCAGCCATGGCGCCAAGAGCGATGCCTCGGACGCCTATCTGTTGGCCGATCTGCTGCGCACCGACGGTCACCGCTGGCGCGAGTTGTCGCCACAGTCCGATTCGATCCGCGCTTTGCGCGCGTTGGTGCGCTCGCGTGACGATCTTGTGGCCGCTCGGGTGGCGTTGGGCAACCAGCTGCGCAGCACCCTCGAGACCTTCTGGCCCGGTGCGGCCTGCATCTTTGCGGACATCACTTCGCCCATCGGCCTGGCGTTCTTGAAGCGCTATCCCTCGCCCACCTCGGCCGCCGGGCTGAGCGAGGCCGCTCTGGGGCGCTTCTGCCGAAGTCAGCACTACAGCGGGCGGCGCAGTCCTGCAGAGTTGCTGGCGCGACTGCACAGCGCCGCAACGGGACTGGCTGGCCCGCTCACCAACGATGCCGCCGGGCAACTGGTGCGCTCGATGGTGGCTGTGCTGCTGCCCTTGGTCACGCAGATCGCCGAGCTGACGCGCCGCATCGAACGCTTCGTCGAGTCGCTGCCTGACGGTCAGATCATCATGTCCTTCCCGCGCGCCGGCCACGTCTGCGCCGCGCAGATCCTGGCCGAACTGGGTGATGTGCGAGAGCGGTTCCCCAGCATGGATCAACTCGCCGCCGAGGCCGGGGCGGTGCCCGTGACCTACCAATCCGGCAAGACCCGCAGCGTCGCATTCCGCTGGGCCTGCAACCACCGCTTGCGCCAAGCCATCACTTGCCTGGCCGACAACTCGCGGCACGCCAACGCGTGGGCGTGCAGCATCTACACGTCGGCCCGTGCTCGCGGCTGCGATCACCCGCACGCCATACGCATCCTTGCCAGAGCTTGGTTGCGTGTCATATGGCGTGCTTGGACCGACCGCAAGCCCTATGACCCCGCGCTCCACGTCAGCGCTCAATTGCTCGCTTCCGGCGGGGGAGGTTGACCCAGGATGTCTCACTGGACGACCCTCCGCGCTGCGCGCTTCGGTATTCGCCTTTCGGGCGGCCGGGCAGGCTCATGCCGGTTCAGGCGGGTCGAGCTCGATCTCCAGCCGCGCGATCTGGTCGCGCAGCAGCAGCCGCCGCTTCTTGAGGCGGCGCAGGGCCAGTTCGTCGGTGGGACGGTCCAGCGGGTTGCGGTCGATGAGATCGTCAAGGTCAGCGTGTTCCATGCGCAACTCGATGAGGCGGCGCTGCGGTGTTTGCAGGTTCTCGTCCATTGCTGCACGGTTGCGGGGGGGTCGCGAGTTTATATTCGATGGCATGGCCGTTCCCGCTTCCTTCCGCTTCAGCGCTGCCACCGGCCTGCACAAGGGTGACCGCGCTTACCAGCAGGATCAGGTCGAGGTCATCGTGCACCCGCGCAGCAACGGCTCGGTGCTGGCCATCGTGGCCGACGGCATGGGCGGCAAGAGCGGGGGCCGCAAGGCCGCCGACCAGGTGCTGCTCACCGGCCGCCAGATCTTCGAGCGCTACGTCCCGGAGCAGGACGACACGGGCGAGATGCTGCGCCAGGTGGTGCTGGAGTCGCACCTGATGATCAAGCTCACGGCCATCACCTCGGAAGAAGAACCGCACAGCACGGTGGCCGCCTTCTGCGTCACGCCCACGCTGGCATGCGACATCGTGCATGCCGGCGATTCCCGCGTGTACCACTTCCGCGGCGCCGAGATGATGCGCCGCACGGTCGACCATTCCTTCGTGCAGCGCCTCATCGACGAAGGCAAGATCAGCGAAGAGTCGGCCAACACGCACCCGCAGAGCAACCTGCTCACCGGCTGCCTGGGCACCCACGCCGACCCGCCGGTGACGCTGTGGCACCTCGAGCACCTTGAATACGGCGACACGCTGCTGGCCTGCAGCGACGGGTTGTGGCACTACTTCACTCCGAAGGAGATCGGCGCCATCCTGCACGCGCTGCCGCCGCGCGAAGCCAGCGAGATGCTGATCAGCAAGGCGCGCCAGCGGGCGCGCGGCGCGGGCGACAACCTGTCGCTGGCGCTGGCCCGCATCGACCCCTTGCGTTGACGGCCCGCGGCGCTGCTCAGCGCCGGGCGCCGCTGGCCGCACCCGGCACCGGCAAGGGCGCGCTCGGCTTGTTCGCGCTGGCGCGTTCGGCCTGCCTGGCCTTGATGCGCTGCTGCGTGGCGCGGATCTCGGCCTGCCGTTGACGCGCCGCTTCGGCGCGGCGCTGCGCGTCTGCCGAGCCCGCGTTCGGGCGCGCTGCGGGCGCGACCTCCACCACCGCGGGCGGCGGCGCTGGCGGCAACTCGCGCGCTGCGCGCAGGGGCG
>JANNFE010000344.1:0-2585 GCA_031379415.1 Betaproteobacteria bacterium
CGAACCCGGCCAGGCGCCTGACCCGCACCAGCGGCGCATTGCGGTCGGCATCGACCTGGGCACCACCCATTCCCTGGTGGCCGCCGTGCGCCACGGCGTCGCCGAATGCCTGCCCGACGCGCAGGGCCGCGTGCTGCTGCCTTCCGCCGTGCGCTACCTGGGCGAAGGCCGCCGCGCGATAGGTTTTGACGCCCGCGCCGCGCAGGCTGAAGACGCCGAAAACACCATCGTCTCGGTCAAGCGCTTCATGGGCCGCAAGCTCGCCGACATCACCGGCCGCGACAAGCTGCCCTACCGTTTTGTCGACCAACCCGGCATGGTCGCGCTGGCCACGCGCGAAGGCGAGAAGACGCCTGTGGAAGTGTCGGCCGAGATCCTGGCCAGCCTGCGCCAACGTGCCGAGGACAGCTTTGATGATGACATCTTCGGCGCCGTCATCACCGTGCCCGCGTACTTTGACGACGCGCAGCGCCAGGCCACCAAAGACGCCGCACAACTGGCCGGGCTGAATGTCCTGCGCCTCATCAGCGAACCCACGGCCGCTGCCGTCGCCTACGGCCTGGACAACGGCAGCGAAGGCCTCTACGCCGTCTACGATCTGGGCGGCGGCACTTTCGACATCAGCCTGTTGCGGCTGACGCGCGGCGTCTTCGAAGTGGTGGCCACTGGCGGCGATGCGGCGCTGGGCGGCGACGACATCGATCAGGCGCTGGCCGATTGGGCGCTGGCGCAAGCCGGCGCGGTCGCTGTCAGCCCGCACGACAAACGCGCCGCGCTGGTGGCCGCACGTGCCACGAAAGAAGCGCTGAGCAGCGAAGCCAGCGCTGCATGGCAAGCCCCGCTTGCCGATGGCGCCGCGCAAGTCACCGTGACGCGCGCACAGCTCGACACACTGGCCCGGCCGCTGGTGGACAAGACGCTGGCCGCCGTGCGCAAGGTGCTGCGCGACGCCAAGGTCACGCGCGATGATGTGCAGGGCGTGGTGATGGTCGGCGGCAGCACGCGCATGCCGCTGGTGCGCCAGGCCGTCAGCGAACTCTTCGGCCCGGGTTGGCAAGGTCAGGTGCTGACCAACGTCAACCCCGACGAGGTGGTCGCCATCGGCGCCGCCATCCAGGCTCACGCGCTGGCCGGCAACAGCCCCGGCGGTGAACTGCTGCTGCTGGACGTGATTGCCCTGTCGCTGGGCCTGGAAACGATGGGCGGCCTGGTCGAGCGCGTGATCGAACGCAACACCACCATCCCCGCCGCCAAGGCGCAGGAATTCACCACCTTCAAAGACGGCCAGACGGCGATGGCGATCCACGTCGTGCAGGGCGAACGCGACCTGGTCAGCGAGTGCCGTTCACTCGCACGCTTCGAGCTGCGTGGCATCCCGCCGATGGTGGCCGGCGCCGCGCGCATCCGCGTCACCTTCCAGGTCGATGCCGACGGCTTGCTCAGCGTGTCGGCGCGCGAACAAGGCTCGGGCGTGGAAGCGTCGGTGGTCGTCAAGCCCAGTTACGGCCTGGCCGACGAGCAGATTGCGCAGATGCTGAAGGACGGCTTCGCGCATGCCGAAGACGACATGGCCGCGCGGTCCTTGCGTGAAGCGCAGGTCGATGCGCAACGCATGGTGCTGGCCACGCGCGCGGCGCTGGCGGTGGATGCGGCGCTGTTGTCGACTGACGAGCAGGCGGCGCTGCAAGCCTTGATCGCCAGCACCGAAGCCACGGCGCAAAGTGGCGACGCGACGGCCATCGAAGAGGCCGTCAAGGCCCTGGCCGAAGGCAGCGAAAACTTCGCCGCCGCGCGCATGAACCAGGGCATCCGCCAGGCACTGGCCGGCCGCCGCATCGAAGACGTCTGAAGAACGGTTCAAGAAGGGTTTAAGAAGAACGCCATGCCCGTCATCACCATCCTGCCCAACGCCGAACTGTGCCCGCAAGGCGACACCATCGAAGCACCCGCAGGCACGTCGATCTGCGAAGCGTTGCTGGAAAACGGCATCGCCATCGAACACGCCTGCGAGATGAGCTGCGCCTGCACCACCTGCCACGTGGTGGTCAAGGCAGGCCTGGCGTCGCTGGGCGAGATGGACGAGAGCGAAGAAGACCTGCTCGACCGCGCCTGGGGCCTGACGCCCACCTCACGTTTGTCGTGCCAGGCCATCCTGTCGAACCAGGACGTGACGATCGAGATCCCGAAGTACACGATCAACCACGCGCGCGAAAACCACTGACGGCACTGCTTGCCGCCGGCAGCGGGCGCAGGTCAGTTTCTCCATCTTCCGCAATTGCTTTGCTGTTTGCATTTGCTTGGATTTGGCGCATACGCACCAACCTCAGCACCGCCGCGCCCTGTTCTCCACTTTCAGCCCCAGCACACGCGCGAATTCGTGCGTGTTGTTGCTCACCAAGGTCACCCCCAGGGCGTGGGCATGGGCATGGGCATGGGCAGCAATCAAGGCGTCGTAAGGGCCGATCGGCGTGCCCTGGAATGCCAGCCAAGCGCGCGTCGATCCGCTCACCGCTGCCGCCACCTCCAGCTTGGCGAGAAAGCGGCGCAGCGCGTCCAGGTGGCGCTGCGAGCGTGTGCTGGGGCCT
>JANNFE010000360.1:0-2814 GCA_031379415.1 Betaproteobacteria bacterium
CTACGACTTCCACCACAAGTACTTCAGCGACGACACCGGCTACCGCTGCCCGAGCGGCCTGCCGCCCGAGGAAGAAGCCGAAGTCCAGCGCCTGACCCTGGCCGCCTACCGCGTGCTGGGCTGCCGCGGCTGGGGCCGCGCCGACCTGATGCTGCGTGCGTCCGGCGCCAACCCAGACCGCAAGATCTTCCTGCTGGAGATGAACACCAGCCCCGGCATGACCGGCCATTCGCTGGTGCCCATGTCGGCGCGCGCCGCCGGCCTGGCCTACGAACAGCTGTGCCTGCAACTGCTGCAGATGGCCAGCCTGGACAGCAGCCGCTGAACACCACCATGGCCCGCAAACCCGCACCCCGCGCTCTTCGCACATCGGCCGCGCCGGTGCTGCCGCCTGACGTGCGGCTGATGAACGCCGTGGCCAGCACCGTCTTCGTGCTGGCCGGCGTGGGTGTGCTGGCCGCGGCAGGCGCGTGGCTCATGCGCAGCCCGATCTTCCCCATCCGCGGCATCCAGCTCGACGGTGACCTGGCGCGCAACAGCGTGCCCACCATCCGCGCCAACGCCGCGCCGCTGCTGGCCGGCAACTTCTTCAGCATCGACCTGCAGCGCGGCCGCGCCGCCTTCGAAGGCGTGCCCTGGGTGCGCCGCGCCGTGGTGCGCCGCGTCTGGCCCGACAAGCTGGCCGTGCGGCTGGAAGAGCACCGCGCCGCGGCGCTGTGGGAAGGCCTGAATGGCGCAGATGGCGGCGGCGACCGCCTGGTCAACAGCTACGGCGAGGTCTTCGACGCCAACCTGGGCGATGTGGAAGACGACAGCCTGCCTACCTTCGCCGGCCCCGAAGGCAGCGCGCCGCAGATGCTGGCGCTGGTCCGCCGCCTGCAGCTGGCGCTGGCGCCGCTGGACCTGGCGGTCGAGCGCGTGCAGGTGAGCGGCCGCGGCTCGTGGCGTGTGGAGCTGGACAGCGGCGCCGCGCTGGAGCTGGGCCGCGGCAGCGAAGACCAGCTGGTGACACGCACCGAACGCTTCGCGCGCACCTACACACAGGTGGCCGCGAAGTGGCGCCAGCCGCTGGAGTACGCCGACCTGCGCCACGCCGATGGCTATGCCATCCGCCTGCGCGGCGTCAGCACCACCCCGCCACCCGGCGCGGCAAAGACAAACTGAGGAACAGCACATGGCCAAGGAATTCAAGGACATGGTGTTCGCCCTGGACATCGGTACCGCCAAAGTGATGGTGGTGGCGGCCGAGGTCATGCCCGACGGCGAGCTGCGCGTCGCCGGCCTGGGCGTGGCGCCCACGCATGGGCTGAAGCGGGGTGTGGTCGTCAACATCGACGCCACCGTGCAGAGCATCCAGCAGGCGCTGAAAGAGGCCGAGATGATGGCCGCCTGCAAGATCGACCGCGTCTACACCGGCATCACCGGCAGCCACATCCGTGGCCAGAACAGCACCGGCATGGTCATCGTGCGCGACAACCGCGAGGTCACGCCGGTGGACGTGGGCCGCGTGGTGGAAACCGCCAAGGCCATCAACATTCCCAACGACCAGCGCCTGCTGCTGGTGGAGCCGCAGGAATTCGTCATCGACGGGCACGAGGTCAAAGAGCCCATCGGCATGAGCGGCAGCCGGCTCGAGGTGAAGGTGCACATCGTCACCGGCGCGCAGAGCGCGGCCGAAAACATTCTGAAGTGCGTGCGCCGCTGCGGGCTGGAAGTGGAGCGGCTGGTGCTGAACCCCAGTGCCAGCGCCGCGGCGGTGCTCACCGAGGACGAGAAGTCACTCGGCGTGGCCGTTATCGACATCGGCGCCGGCACCACCGACGTGCAGATCTACACCGATGGCAGCGTGCGCCACACGGCGGTGATCCCCATCGCCGGCGACCTGATCACCAGCGACATCGCGATGGCGCTGCGCACGCCGACGAAGGACGCCGAAGAGATCAAGGTCGAGCATGGCGTTGCGAAGCAACTGCTGGCTGACCCGGCCGACCAAGTGGAAGTGCCGGGCCTGGGCGACCGCGTGCCGCGCATGCTCAGCCGGCAGGCGCTGGCGGGTGTGATCGAGCCGCGCATCGAAGAGATTTTCTCGCTGGTGCACCAGGTCATCCGCGAGAGCGGCTACGAGGAACTGCTGTCCAGCGGCATCGTCATCACCGGCGGCAGCGCGGTGATGCCGGGCATCGTGGAACTGGGCGAAGACATCTTCCTGAAGCCTGTGCGCAAGGGACTGCCGCTGTACAGCGGCGCGCTCTACGACATGGTGGCCAACCCGCGCAGCGCCACCGTGATGGGCTTGCTGGAAGAAGCGCGCATGGCGCGGGCGCGCGGACACAAGGCGGCAGCGCAGGCGGGGTCCGTCAAGAACTTCGTCGGCCGCGCGAAAGACTGGTTTCTCGGGAATTTCTAGGAGGGGCTCATGAATGACATCACTTGAACAACGAAGCCCCGGTTTTCAACGGAACGGCAACTGCAACTCACTAGCTAGGAGGCTTTCATGCCCATCGAAATGATTGACGAATTCGACGAAGGCACGCAGATCAAGGTGATCGGCGTCGGCGGTGGCGGCGGCAATGCCGTCGAACACATGATCAGCCAGGGTGTGCAGGGCGTGGAGTTCATCTGCGCCAACACCGACGCGCAGGCCCTGCATCGCAGCAGCGCCGGCACGCTGGTGCAACTGGGCAAGACCGGCCTGGGCGCGGGCAGCAAGCCCGAGGCCGGGCGCGTGTCGGCCGAAGACGCGGTGGAGAGCATCCGCCAGTCCATCGCCGGTGCGCACATGCTCTTCATCACGGCGGGCATGGGCGGCGGCAC
>JANNFE010000311.1:0-11057 GCA_031379415.1 Betaproteobacteria bacterium
GGCGGTTCGGTGCCGGCGCACGAGGCGCTGAAGAAGGCGGGGCTGGATCTCGGCACGCCAGCGCCCTACCAGTTCCTGGCCCGGCGCATGAACGAGGTGATGGACGAGGTGGAAAGGCTGCTGCCCTGAACGCTGCGGCCAGGCTGCTTGAGGTTGACGAGCTGCGCGTCGCCTACCCCGCGCGCGATGGCGCCTGGCAGGAGGTGGTGCGCGGCGTGAGCTTCACGCTGGGCCGCGAGCGCCTGGGCATCGTGGGCGAATCGGGTTCCGGCAAGAGCCAGACCGGCCGCGCCATCCTGGGCCTGACCGCCCCCGGCGGGCGCGTCACCGCGCAGACCTTGCGCTTCGACGGCATCGACCTGCTGACCTGCCCGCCGGCGCAACGCCGCGCTTTGCGCGGTGGCCGCATCGCGATGGTGCTGCAGGACCCCAAGTTCTCGCTCGACCCGGTGATGCGCATCGGCGCGCAGATCGAGGAAACGCTGCGCACGCACCTGCCGCTGTCGGCACGTGAACGCCGCGAGCGCGTACTCGACGCGCTGGCGCAGGTGGGCATCGAAGACCCGGCGCGCGTGGCCGCGCTCTACCCGCATGAAGTGTCCGGCGGCATGGGCCAGCGCGCCATGATCGCCATGATGCTGGTGGCCGGGCCCGAGCTGCTGATCGCCGACGAACCCACCTCGGCGCTGGACGTGACGGTGCAGCTGCAGGTGCTCGCCATCCTCGACAAGCTGGTGGCCGACCAGGGCATGGGCCTGATCTTCATCTCGCATGACCTGCGCCTCGTCAGCAGCTTCTGTGACCGCGTGCTCGTGATGTACGCCGGCCGCGTGGTGGAGCAGCTCAAGGCGAGTGAGCTGCAACAGGCGCAGCACCCCTACACACGCGGCCTGCTCAACTGCCTGCCGCAGCTGGGCGTGCCGATGCACCCGCTGCCTACGCTCGACCGGCGGCCGGAGTGGCTGCTGTGATCGGGCTGAGGGTTGCCGACCTGCGCGTGGTCTTCGACGGCTTCGTCGCGGTGGACGGTGTGTCCTTCGAGGTGGCGCCGGGCGAAAGCTTCGGCATCGTCGGCGAGTCAGGCTCGGGCAAGAGCACGGTGCTGCGCGCCATCTGTGGTCTGGCGCCGAAGGCTGGCGGACAAATTGCACTGACAGGCGTCGGCGAAGTGCCCAGCCCCGGCAGCAAGGCCTTCCGCCGCCACGTGCAGATGGTGTTTCAGGACCCTTACGGCAGCCTGCACCCGCGCCAGACGGTGGACCGCATCCTGGCCGAGCCGCTGGCCATCCACGGTGTGGGCGATGCCGAAGCGCGCATCGAACGCGCGCTGCAGGAAGTGGGCCTGGGTGACGGCTATCGCTTCCGCTACCCGCACCAGTTGAGCGGCGGCCAGCGCCAGCGCATTGCCATCGCGCGCGCGCTCATCCTGGAGCCGCAGGTGCTGCTGCTGGACGAGCCCACCTCGGCGCTCGACGCCTCGGTGCAGGCCGAGGTGCTGAACCTGCTGGAGGCGCTGCGCCGTCAGCGCGCCTTGAGCTTCATCATGGTCAGCCACGACCTCGCGGTGGTCACCCACCTGTGCCAGCGCCTGATGGTGATGCGCCGCGGTGCGATGGTGGAGATGGTGGCCGCGGCCGATCTGGCGGCGCTGCGGGTGACGGCTGCATACACCCAGGAACTGATGACCGCCGCGGCGGGTTTCCGGCGCCAGGCGGGAATACCCGGATCGCGCGAACAGCCCTAGGGGTATCGCGCGCCGCGGTGCTGGTCCATGCTGCCGCGGCGCCGCCAGCACGCGGGCTCGAGACAGGCCCGGCTCTCGCACGGCCTGGGGCGCCGGCAGCATGGTCTGCCGTTCCAACAAACCCAACACCCGAGCGAGGTCCCATGTCACTGTTCAACCGACTCCTCGGACGCATGGCCCTGGTGGCCGGCGTCCTTCTATCCCTGGCCGGCGGCGCCTGGGCGCATGGCGGCGACGATGACGACGACGATCTCGACGTCACCGTGCTCTCCGGCCGCGCCGACACCATCGCCGGCGGCGACGCGCTGCTGCGCATCACCATGCCACGCCACATGCACGGCCCCATGCACATGCACAAGGTGCGCCTGAACGGCGTCGACATCACCGCGTCCTTCCAGCACGACATGGCCACGCACACCCTCACCGGTCTGGTGACGGGCATGGTGGTGGGCCGCAACAAGCTCACCGTGCACATGGGTTCGAACCCGCGGCCTTCGGCGAGCAAGAAGCTCACCAACTACCCCATCGAAGGACCGGTGTTCTCGGGCCCGCACCAGCAGCCCTACATCTGCGCCACGCAGAGCTTCAACCTGCCTGCCGGCCTGGGCAACCTGGGGCCGACGGCCGACCCGAACTGCCACATCCCGCGCCGCGTGGACTACCTCTACCGCACCACCACCGGCACGCTGGCGGCCTGGCCGGCCGGCGCCACGGCCTACCCGGCCAACATGGCCACCGCCACCACCACGCAGGGCAGGACCGTGCCCTACGTGCTGCGCATGGAGACCGGCACCGTCAACCGCGCCATCTACCAGACCGTGGTGCTGCACGACCCGCTCACCGAGCCCGCGCCCAGCTGGGACAAGCCACCGTCCAACTGGAACGGCCGCCTCATCTACACCTTCGGCGGTGGCTGCATCGGTGGCTGGTACCGACAGGGCGCCAGCACCGGCGGCGTCACCGACGACTTCATGCTGAAGAGCGGTTATGCACTGGCATCGAGTTCGCTCAATGTCTTCGGCAACAACTGCAACGACCTCACCGCGGCCGAGACCATGATGATGGTCAAGGAGCGCTTCATCGAAGCCTACGGCCCGCCGGCCCACACGCAGGGCTGGGGCTGCTCGGGCGGTTCCTACGCGCAGCACCAGATCAGCGACAACTACCCCGGTCTGCTGGACGGCATCATCCCCGGCTGCAGCTTCCCCGAGGTGGGCTTCGCCACCATCAACTTCATCACCGACGCCTGGCTGCTGGACAACTACTTCACCACGCGCGCGCTGCAGCCCTGGACCGACGAGCAGAAGCGCCAGGTCACCGGCTTCGGCGTCTACGCCACGGCGCCCAACGTGGCCGTTGGCGCGCGCCGCATCGACCCCGACGCCAGCTGCGGCACGCTGCCGGTGGAGCTGCGCTACAACGCCGTCACCAACCCCACGGGTGCGCGTTGCGACGTGTACGACCACACCGTCAACACCTATGGCAAGGACCCGGCCACCGGCTTCGCGCGGCGGCCGCTGGACAACGTGGGCATCCAGTACGGGCTGAAGCTGCTGAACAGCGGCGCCATCTCGGTGGAGCAGTTCCTCGACCTGAATGAACGCATCGGCGGCTTCGACACTGACGCCAACATCCTGCCACCCGGTGGCCGCACCGTGGCCGACCTGAAGGCCACCAAGGCCGCCTACCGCAGCGGCCGCCTCACCAACACCGGCGGCGGCCTGGCGAGCATTCCCATCATCGACTACCGCGCCTACAACGATGAGCTGCCCATCGGCGACATCCACGTGCGCTACCACTCCTTCAGCCTGCGCGAGCGCCTGATGAAGGCCAACGGCCGCGCCGACAACCAGGTCATGGTGGTGGAGGACAACCGCTACGGTCTCTACAGCAATGCCAGCCCGCTGCTGCAGCGCATGATCCTCACGATGGACCGCTGGATCACCGCCATCAAGGCCGACCACCGCCGCCTGCCGCAGATCGAGAAGGTGGTGCGCAACAAGCCGGCCGACCTACAGGAAGGCTGCAACACGCGCGATGCCACGCCCACTTTCATCGTGCAGAAGCAGTTGCGCGACCCGGCCACCAGCTGCGAGGGCCTGTACCCGTCGAACAGCTTCCCGCGTGAAGTGGCCGGCGCCGCGGTGGCCGCCGACATCGTGAAGTGCCGCACCCGCAACCCGAAGCGCAGCGACTACGCCGCGGCCTTCACGCCCGCACAGTGGGCGCGGCTGGAGGCCGCTTTCCCTGAGGGCGTTTGCGACTGGTCGCGCAAGGGTGTGGAGCAGCGCGACCTGGACGGCACCTGGCAGAGCTTCTGAGCACCGAAGCCGGCACCCGCGCGCTCAGTTCGCCAGCCGCCGGCCCAGCGACACGCCGTAGGCACCGCCGCGTGCGGCCAGCGTCGGGTCGGCGCTCGGCGCCAGTCCGGCGGGCAGCACGGTCGGGATGAAGGTCTCGCTGTCGCAGGCCTGGTCGGTGATGCGGTCGATCAGCAGCCGGCCCATGTTCACCTCGGCGCGATCGGCGGGCCAGGGTGCCGTGGGGTCGGTGAGCTGGTCGCCGGGCTGGGCCAGCTGGGCGATGACGGTGTAGGCCACCGGGCCTTTGGCGACACGCTCGCCCAGTTCGGCACGCAGGAAGTCGGCACCCTTGGCCTTGGCTTCGTCGTCGCTCAGACCCACGCGGCCGGCCACGGGCTCGAAACGCCAGCGGATGGGCTGTGCCTTGCCCGCTGCATTGGTGGCGATGAAGGCGCTGGTGCTCCAGTAGGGCACGGTGCCGAAGCTGGCCGGCACGGGCTGGCCCGCCAGGTAGGCGGCCTGGCGTGTGGTGGCGGGGTTGGCCTTCGAGAAGGCGGCAATCGCCTCGGCGTTCATCTTGCCAGTGGCCGGGTCGGGCGCGCGCACCTTCAGGAAGTCGACGAACTGCGCCGGTGTCTGGGCGAAGAAGTGCGGCGCCGAGACGAAGATCCATTCCAGGCGCTCGTTGGCGCTGCTGGCGCGCAGGGCAATGCCGCGCACGGTCTTGGCGTTGTCGGGTGCCTTCGGGTTGCCACCGCCCACCGAGTAGCGGCCGATCAGCGGCGTGCGCTGGCCGGGCTGGAACATGGCGGCGCGAGTGAGCGTGCTGGCGTCGCCCGAGGCCTCGAAGGCGCCAGCCACGCAGAATCCCTTGGCATGTGAGGCGCGCGCCTTGTGCTTGCCGAAGACACCGTTGAGCGCGTCCACCAGATCCGTGGGCGGCGTATTCGGCACGGGAGCCGCCATCGGCGCATCCCCCATGGCGGGCTTGCCGGCCTGCGTCACGGGTGGGTTGGTGCTCGCACAAGCTGCCACCGCACCCACCAGCGTGAGCGTGAACCAGTGGCGGGTCGAGCCGAATGTCATCGGGGGCATGGGGAACTCCTGTCGTCGATGGGGTGGAAGGGGTGGCCTGCCGACAGCTGGATTCGGGTCGGCTGGCCTTGCGTAGTCGGCTTGCCGCAGCGGTTCTTACGCGCGGTGCCGAACCCCGGCCAGCGGCCCGACTACCACCTACCTGCTACGCCGCCTTCCTCTTCGACCCCGACGGGCACAGCATCGAAGCAGTGTGCTTCACCGCCGGCGGAGCCGCTGACCCCAATCACTCGCCGGTGACGCCCGCATCCTTGATCAGCTGCGCCCAGCGGTCGTAGTCCTTCTTCAGCCATTCGCGGTACTCGTCGGGCGACGAGCCCACCACGACCGCACCCAGGCCACGCAGCTTGTCCTGGATGGCCGGCTTGGCCAGGCTGGCGCGGATGGCCGCGCTCAGCTGGGCCAGCACCGGCGCCGGTGTGCCGGCCGGGGCCAGGAAGCCGACCGGGCCGACATAGTCCTCGAAGCCCGGGAAGCCGGCTTCGGCCATGGTGGGCACGGCCGGGAAGTCGGCGTGGCGCTGCTTGGTGGTGATGCCGATGACCTTGAGCTGCTTGCTCGTCACGCGGTCGGCCACGCCGATCATCGGATAGAACATGTAGTCCACGCGCCCGGCCATCACCTCGGTCAGCGCCGGTGCGTTGCCGCGGAAGGGGATGTGGTTCATCTTCGCGCTGCCGCGCACTTCCAGCAGCGCGGCCGACAGATGCGCCGAGCCGCCGTTGCCGGCCGAGCCGTAGCTCACGGTGCCGGGCTTGGCCTTGGCGGCCTTCACCAGGTCGCCCACCGTGGCATACGGCGACTCGGGCCCCACCACCAGCACCTGCGGCAGCACCACGGCCAGGCTCACCGGCGCGAAGCTCTTGGCCGCGTCGTACTTCACCTTGCCGGCGCCCAGCAGCGCGTTGACGTTGTGCGACAGCGTGTTGACGATGAGCGTGTAGCCGTCGGCCGGCGAACGCGCCACGTCTTCGGTGGCGATGTTGCCGTTGGCGCCGGACTTGTTCTCCACCACCACGGTCTGGCCGAGTGCCGTCTGCACGTCCTGCGCGACGAGGCGCGCAATCACGTCGGTGGGGCCGCCGGCGGCATAGCCGACGACGAAGCGGATCGGCTTGGTCGGGAAGTCCTGCGCCAGCGCGGGCAGGGCCAGCGTGGCCAGCAGGCCCAGGCAGGCGGTGGACAGGTGGCGTCGGGTGAAGGTCATGGTGTCTCCGTTGGAACTGTTGTGGTGGTGATGGTCAGGCCGCGATCTCATGTTCGAGCACGCCGATGCGTGAGACTTCCATGCGGATGCGGTCGCCGGGCTGCAGCCACACGGGCGGTGTGCGGAAGGCACCGATGCCGGCCGGCGTGCCGGTGGCAATGACGTCGCCGGGCTCCAGGGTCATGAAGGCGCTGAGGTATTCGATCAGGCGTGCCACCGGGAACAGCATGTCGGCGGTGTGGCCGTGCTGCATCTCTTGTCCGTTCACATGGCAAGTCAGGTCCAGGGCCTGCGGGTCGTCGATCTCGTCCTTCGTCACCAGCCACGGGCCCATGGGGCAGAAGCCGTCCATGCTCTTGGCGAAGGTGGTCTGCGCCGGGTTGACGTCGAACTGGAACTCACGCGCGCTCACGTCGTCCAGCACGGTGTAGCCGGCAACGACGTCGAACGCCCGCTCCCTGGGCACGCGCTGCGCGAAGGCACCGATGACCACCGCGAGTTCGACTTCGAAATCGAGCTTGGCCACGCCTTCGGGCCGCATCACGCGGCTGCCGGGCCCGCACACACTGGAAGGCAGCTTGGCAATGATGCGTGGCTTCTCGAAGGGCGAGACGCCGGTTTCCTTGGCGTGGTCGGCGTAGTTGCGGCCGATGGCCACCACCTTGCCGGGGCGCGGCACCGGGGCCAGCAGCGGCACGTCTTCCAGTGCCCGGCCGGGGCCTTGCGGCAAGGCCAGCCGTGCCCACGCCCCCGGGCCGGCCTGCAACAGGCGCAGCATGCCGCGCGGCGCCGGAGCCAGACCCTGTTGCGCCAGGCGTGTGGTGAGCTCGGCCGGCAGCGCCAGCGCAGCCACCTGCGCGTCGACATCGAACACCCGGCCTTCGACCACCGCGCCTACATGCGCCAGGCCGTCACCCGCCAGAAAGCTGCAGAGCTTCATGCCGCGGCAAAAAAGCGCGTGGCGGCCACCTGGCAGCGCTTGATGAGGCGGTGCTCGTCGGGCCTGTAGTCGGCCACGGCGTTGTGGATGGTGCCCATGTTGTCCCACATCAGCACGGTGCGCGGCACCCAGCTGAACTTGTAGCGGAAGCGCTCCTGCGTCTGGTGCTTGAACAGGAAGTCCAGCAGCTCGTCGCTCTGGCCCTGCGGCAGCTCGTTGATGCGCATGGCGTAGCCGGGGTTGCAGTACAGCACCTTGCGGCCGGTGATGGGGTGGGTCAGGAAGAGCGGCTGCGACACCGGCGGCTTGGCCGCGCGCTGCGCGTCGGTGAGCGGGGCGCGCGTGCTGCCCTTTTCGCGGCGCATCATTTCCCAGAACTTCTCGAAGTCGTGCGTGGCCGTCATGCCGTCCAGGCGCTGCTTCAGGTCGGCCGGCAGTTCATCGTAGGCGGCGTGCATGTTGCAGAACTCGGTGTTGCCGAGCGACACGCCATCGCGCATCGGAATCTTGATGCCGTAGAGGATGTTGGTGAACGCAATCATGCGGCTGTAGGACATGTCGGTGTGCCAGTCCTGCCCGGCATCGGCCAGGCCCAGCGGCTTGCCGTTCTCGACGATGTTCGACAGCGTCATCACCTCGGGGATGCCGGGCTCCGGGTAGGCGCCGGCCACATTCACTTCCAGCTCGCCGAAGTGGGCGCTGTAGTCGCGCAGGTTGCGCGGGGTCAGCGTCTGGTCGGGGAAGTTCAGCACGCCGTGCTGACCCAGCGCGTTGATGATCTGTTGCAGCTGATCGGGGCTGAGAGGCAGCGCCAGACCGATGCCTTCGACGCGCGCGCCGAGTGTCAGTCCGGTGGGGGTGATCTTCATGGGTGTCTCCTTGAAATGAGCGGGCTCACCAGACGCTGTCGAGCAGCGGCTCGATCTCGCCGGCGTGGGCCACGGCCCGCGGGTTGAAGTAGAGGCCGCGTTCGTGCATCACCTGGGCGGCCACGGCAGGGAGTTGTGCACGCCCCACGCCCAGGTCGCGCAGCCGCGTGGGCACGCCCAGGCTGGCGCGCAGGGTGTGCAGGGCGGCCATCAGGCTCTGCGCATCGGCCGGCGCGCCGATGGCCGCCGCAGCAGCGGCCAGCTCGTCGCGTGCCGCTTCGGCATTGAAGGCGATGGCTGCCGGCAGCAGCACCGCATTGGCGTCGCCATGGCCGATGCCGGTGACCGCACCCAGGGCATGGCAGATGGCGTGGTGCAGGCCCGTGCGCGCATTCAGCAGCACCTGGCCCGACAGATGCGCAGCGGCCAGCAGGTCGCCGCGCGCCGCCATGTCCTGCGGCGCCGCGGCCACGGCGGGCAGGGCGCGGAAGAAGAGCGCCGTGGCGTGCAGCGCCAGCGCCGTGCTCACGGGGCTGCGCACCTTGGAATACAGCCCTTCCAGGCAATGCGCCAGGCCGTTCATGCCGGTGGCCAGCATCAGCGGCGCCGGCACGCAGAGGTTGGCCTTGGGGTCGATGAGGATCAGGCGCGCGGCCAGCTGCGGGTCGGTGAACAGCAGCTTGTGGCCGTCGGTGGTGCGCACGCCCAGGCCGGGCGTGACCTCCGCCGCCGAAGCCGTGCCGGGCACCGCCACGACGGGCAGCTTGGGCCGCCGCAGGTCGGGGATGAACAGGGTATCGGGCGGCGTGAAGCGCGAGGCGTGGTCCTCCAGCCGGCCGCCCTCGGCCAGCCACAGGGCCGTGGCCTTGGCGGTGTCGGAAGCGCTGCCGCCGCCCACGGCGACGAAGCCGTCCACACCTTCCTGGCGCGCCAGCTCTACGAGGTGGGCCACCACGTCCACCGACGAATGCGCCGGCACCTCGCTGAACCACAGACAGGGCAGCTCGTGCAGCGCGGCGCGCACGGCGCCGTGCAGTGCCGATGCGGCGGTGCGCGGGCCGCTCAGTACCAGCGGCCGCTTCAGGCCCAGGGTGCGCAGTTCACCCGCCAGCCCGGCAATGCAGCCGGGCCCGAAGACCACCCGGCTCGCCAGCGTGCGGTGCACGAAGGGCTGCGTCATGGCGCGAACTCGAACTCGGTGACGATGGCCTGCTCGGCAATGCGCCAGTTGCCGTCCACACGCACCAGGCGTGTCGTCACGCGCGCCATGCGGAAGAAGCCGTGCACGTTCACCGGGCCGGTGTGCACCTGGCCGTCGTCGAACTTCAGCGCCGTGAGGTAGCAGTTGATGGTCACCTCGTGATCGCTGCCGGAACGCTGCAGCAGGTTGGTCGCCAGGTGGCGGATGCGCTGCGTGTGCGAGCGTTCCTGCAACGCCGCCCTGATCTGCGCATGGCCCTGCAGGCGCTTGCCGCGGCGGTGCCACACGGCGTCGGGTGTCATCAGCGAGAGCAGGCCCTCGTCATGGCCCTCGTCGAGGTGATCGAACATCGTCAGCAGGGTCTGTTCGGGGTTCATGGTCACGATCTGGAACGAGTCTTGGGGTGCTGGTTGCGTTGGATCAGCGTCAAATCTATAGCGGATACTCCGCCGGCAACAGCCCTGCTCCTGCGAACTCTCTTTTTCCATTTCGGAAACAACGCGCGCTACGCTCAGGTCCTACAGTCGCCGCCGATGGACCGTCTGCGCTGCCTGGAAATCTTTGCCGAAGTAGCCCGTGGCGGCAGCTTCACGGCCGCGGCGGCGCGCTTTTCTATCTCGCGTTCGGCGGTCAGCAAGCACGTGGCCTGGCTGGAGCAGACGCTGGGCGCGCAGCTGCTGGTGCGCACCACCAAGGAGGTGGGCTTGACCGACGCCGGCCAGCGCCTGCTGGACGGCAGCCTGCAGCTGCTGGAGCGCTTCGAAGAGATCCAGAGCGAGGTGCGCGACGCCGTGGACAGGCCACGCGGCGTCATCCGCATCGGCACGCCGCCGTCCTTCGGTGTGCATCAACTGCTGCCGCTGGTGCTGCGCTTCACCGAACGGCACCCCGACATCCAGGTCACGCTGCAAGCCGACGACGGGCGCGCCAGCCTGGTGGCCGAAAGGCTCGACCTGTCGGTGCGCATCGCGCCGGCACTGGACGACGCGAGCTATGTCGCGCAGTCGCTGCTGAAGGCGCCGCAGGTGCTGGTGGCCTCACCCGCCTACCTGCAGCGCGCCGGCATGCCGAAGAACCTGGGCGAGCTGGTGCGCCATGAATGTCTGGTGCACACGCTGAAGTCGCCCACCGCCAACTGGCGCTTCAGCACGCCGCTGGGTGAAGAGGCGGTGCGTGTGCGCGGCGCCATCTGCTCCAACCTGGGAGAAGCGCTGCAACACGCCGCGCTGGCCGGGCGCGGCCTGGCCATCCATCCCACCTACATGGTGGCGGCCGACCTGGCCGCCGGCCGCCTGGTGGCCGTGCTGCCCGAGACGCCGCCCACGGGCCTCGACATCTACGTCATCTACCCGGCGCGCAACAACCTGCCCAAGCGCGTGCGCGCCTTCCTCGACCACCTGCGGGAATGGGCCCGCTCGCCACCGGACTGGGCGCGCGCGCCCTCGCCACCATGATGCTGACTGCCAAGGTCGATGCGGCCTACTCCATCGCCGACCTGCGGCGCCTGGCGCAGCGGCGCCTGCCGCGTGCGCTGTTCGACTTCTACGATGGCGGCGCCGAGGACGAGACCACGCTGCGCGCCAACTGCAGCGCCTTCGAACGCCAGCGTCTGCGCCCGCGTGTGCTGGTCGACGTGGCGCAGGTCGACACATCGGCCCAGATCCTGGGCCGGCCGGCCGCGCTGCCGCTGGCCATCGC
>JANNFE010000411.1:0-12960 GCA_031379415.1 Betaproteobacteria bacterium
TGTCGACCTCACCAGGACCTATCCCTACGACCCCGACAAGGCCAAGGCGCTGCTGCGCGAAGCCGGTGTCACCACGCCGCTGAACGTGACGCTGACACTGCCGCCGCCACCCTATGCACGCAAGGGCGGCGAGATCATCGCGGCACAGTTGGCCAAGGTGGGCATCAACGCCAAGATCGAGAACGTCGAATGGGCGCAGTGGCTGTCGGGCGCCTTCAAGGGCAACTTCGACCTCACGATCATCAACCACGTCGAACCGCTGGACTACGCCACCGCGTATGCCGATCCGGGCTACTACTTCGGCTACGACAGCGCGAAGTTCCGCGGCCTCGTGGCCACGCTGGCCGCCACCGCGGACCAGAAGGAGAAGGCCCGCCTGTGGCGCGACATCCAGCGCCAGATCGCCGACGACGCGGTCAACGTCTTCATCTGGAACGGTGCCCAGGTGGCGGTGTTCAAGAAGGGCCTGCGCGGTGTGTGGAACAGTTCGCCCATCGCAGCCAATCCACTGGCCGCGCTGAGCTGGACACCGGCGCCCTACCGACCATGAACAAAGCCACCATCGAACGCTTCTATGCCGCCTTCGCGCGGCTCGACGGCGAGGCCATGCAGGCCTGCTACGCCGCCGACGCGCAGTTCGACGATGAAGTCTTCTCGCTGCGCGGCCCGCGCGAGATCGGCGGCATGTGGCGCATGCTCTGCGACGCCACCAAGGCCAAGGGCCTGGCGCACTGGAAGCTGGAGCTGAGCCAGGTCACCGAGCGCAGCGCGCACTGGGATGCGCACTACCTGTTCAGCGCCACTGGCCGCAAGGTGCTCAACCGCATCGACGCCGAATTCGAGTTCGACGCCCAGGGTCTCATCACGAAGCACCGCGACCGCTTCGACTTCTGGGCCTGGTCGCGCCAGGCGCTGGGCCTGCCCGGCGTGTTGCTGGGCTGGAGCCCCTTCCTGCGCCAGAAGGTGCGCGCGCAGGCGGCGGCCAACCTGAAACGCTTTCTCGCCAAGGCGTGAGCCCAGGCGTGGATGCAAGCGCGCTGCACGCCCTGAGCGCGGTCGAACTGGGCCGGGCCTATGCCGCGGGCGCGCTGTCGCCGGTGGACGTGACGCAGGCCGTCATCGCGCACGTCCGGTGCTGGGAGCCGCAGCTGTACGCCACCTGGGCCTTCGAGCCCGAAGCCGCGCTGGCCATGGCGCGCGACAGCGAACGGCGCTGGCAGCGTGGCGCGGCGCTGGGCCCGCTGGATGGCGTGCCGGTGACGATCAAGGAGAACATCGCCACGCGCGGCACACCCACGCCGTTGGGCAGCGCGGCCACCCCGCTGGTGCCGGCCGCGGCCGATGCCCCGCCCGCGGCGCGCCTGCGCGAAGCCGGTGCGGTGTTCCTGGCCAAGACCACCATGCCCGACTACGGCATGTTGTCCTCGGGCCTGTCCAGCTTCCACAAGCTCGCGCGCAATCCCTGGGACCTGCGCCGCAACCCCGGCGGCAGCAGTGCCGGTGCAGGCGCTGCGGCGGCGGCCGGCTACGGCCCGCTGCACCTGGGCACCGACATCGGCGGCAGCATCCGCCTGCCGGCCACGTGGTGCGGTGTGGTCGGCTTCAAGCCGAGTGCCGGCCGCGTGCCCATCCACCCGCCCTACACCGGCCGCGTGGCGGGGCCGCTCACGCGCACGGTGGCCGACTGCGCGCTGCTCATGGCCACGCTGGCCCAGCCCGATGGGCGCGATCCGACGCGCCTGCCGCCGCAGGCCATCGCGTGGACTGACCTGCCCGACGACCCCACGGCCGTGCTGCGCGGCCTGAAGATCGGCCTGCTGATGGACGCCGGCTGGGGCCTGCCGGTGGACGCCGACATCGCCGCCGCGGTGATGGACGCCGCGCGCCGCTTCGAAGCCGCGGGGGCCATCGTCGAGCCGCTGCCCGCCTTCACCACGCGCGAGATGGCCGATGGCATCAACCTCTTCTGGCGCATGCGCTCGTGGCTGGACATCCAGGCGCTGCCGCCCGAACGCCAGGCGCTGGTGCTGCCCTACATCCGCGCCTGGGTCGCCGCCGGGCCCAGCTTCAGCGGCGCGCAGGTCTTTCACGGCCAGGCCCAGATGGCGGCGTTGCGCGACGCCACGGTGGCGGGGACCGAGCCTTTCGACTTCGTCATCTCGCCGGTGGCGCCGGTCTCGGCTCCGGCCGCCGAAAGCCCCAGCCCGACCGCTGATCCGCTGCGCGCCATGGAGCACATTGCCTTCACACTGCCAGCCAACATGAGTGGCCAGCCGGCCATCAGCGTGCCCTGCGCGCACACCGCGCCGGGCCTGCAGAGCGCCATGCCCATCGGCCTGCAGATCAGCGGCCGGCTGTTCGACGACCTGGGCGTGCTGCGCGTGGCGCGCGCCTTTGAGACACTGCGCGCGCCGCTGCGGCCGTGGCCACACCCGCCAACTTGATACACGGCGTGTCGGCCCGGTCACGCACACGCGCTACATTGCGCCCCATGTCGACCCCAGACGCCCGCGGCAACCCGTGCAGCAGTTCGTCGAAGGCCGCGCTCGACGCGGCCGAGATGGCGCTGTGGCGGATGATGTCCTTCTACGACGCGCCGCTGGCCGACCTGGACGCCGCGATGGCCGCCGATGCCGGCTGGGCATTGCCGCATGTCATGAAGGCCGGCTTCCTGCTGAGCCTGACCGAGCCGGCCTTCCTGCCCGAAGCCGACGCACACCTGTCGCATGCCCGCGCGCTGGCGCGCCACGCCACGCCGCGCGAGAAGGCGCATCTGCAAGCCGTGCAGATGGTGCTGGAAGGGCGCTGGCACGCCGCCTGCCGCGTGTGGGACGAACTGCTGCTCGAACACCCGCGCGACGCGCTGGCCCTGCAATGGGCGCAGCTGTGGGACTTCTACCGCGGCGACGCGTCCAGCCTGCGCCTGCGCCCGGCGCGTGCGCTGCCGGCCTGGGACGAAGGCGACCCGCTGTTCGCGCATGTGCTGGCGCTGTATGCCTTCGGCCTGGAAGAGAGCAACCTCTATCCGCAGGCCGAAGAAGCCGGCCGCCGCGCGCTGGCGCTGAACCCGCGCGCGCCCTGGGCCGTGCATGCCGTGGCGCATGTGATGGAGATGCAGGGCCGCTTCGAGGAAGGCTCGGCCTGGCTGCGCCAGCACCAGGCGCAGTGGGCCGAAGGCAATGGCTTTGCCTGCCACCTGTGGTGGCACAAGAGCCTGTTCCGCCTGGAGGCGATGGACGTGCAGGGCGTGCTGCGCCTGGTCGACGCCCACCTCAGCGGCGAGGCCTTGCAGATCACGTTGCAGCGCGTGGACGCGGCTGCCATGCTGTGGCGCCTGCACCTGCTGGGTGAGGACACAGCCGGCCACGCCAAGGCGCTGGTCGAAGGCTGGGCGCTGGACGACGCTGGCGCCGGCCACTACGCCTTCAACGACGTGCACGCGGTGCTGGCCCTGCTGGGCGCAGGCGACACGCAGCGCGCCGAGGCCTGGGTGGCGCGCTGCGCAGAACGTGCACTCGGCGCCGAGGACGCACGCCGCACCAACCACCTGATGGCACGCGAGGTCGGCCTGCCGCTGATGCGGGGTGTGCTGGCCTTTGCGCGCGGCGACGCCGACGGCGCCGTGGACCTCATCTACCCGGTGCGCAGCGTGGCGCAGCGCTTCGGCGGCAGCCACGCGCAGCGCGACCTCATCGACCAGACCCTGCTCGCCGCCGCGTCGCTGGGCGGCCGCCGCACGGTGGGCCGCGCCTTGCTCAACGAGCGCACCATGGCCAAGCCGGTGACGCCGCTCACGCGGCACTGGATCGAACGAATCGCATTGCCGGAGGAGGCACGCGCATGAGGACACAGGCTTTGGCGAAGACTCATCCCCGCTGGGCGGGGCGGGCCGAAGGCCCTGGGGTGCCCCAATGAACGCAGAAGACAAGCGGGCCAACCGGCTGAAGCTGCAGGAAGACCACATCGGCCGCGCCATTGCCGAAAGCGAGCAGAGCGGCGAACTGCGCGCTGCGCCCAGCTACGGCAAGCCGCTTTCTTTCGGCGACGGCTACGACGAGACGCCGGCCGAGCTGCGCATGCCCATGAAGGTGCTGAAGGACGCCGGTGTCGTGCCGGCCGAGGTGGAAGCCATGCAGCGCATGGCCGCCTTGCGCGCCGCCGCCGACCGGGCCGCCACGCCTGAAGAAGCGCGCCAGCTGCAGCAGCAGGCCAGTGAGCTGCAGCAGGCCATCGCGCTGCGGCTGGAACGGCTGCGCAGCGGCAGCCTGTAGCTGCGGCTTCAGTAGATCAGCGGCAGCTCTTCGGTGGTCATGGTCTTGACCACCGCCGGGCGCTCGAACATGCGCCGCATGTACGGCCCGAGGTGCGCGTACTCGCGCGCCGGGCGCGACCGCTGGAAGTTGCGCGTCCAGCGGCCGAGCATGAAGGCCATGGGGTCGGCCGCGCTGTAGCGCTCACCCAGTAACCAGGGGCCGCCGTGGCGCGCGAGTTGAACGTCCAGCTGTGCCAGGCAGCCGGCCACCTTGATTTCGGCCTGCGCCTGCACCTGCGCGGCGCCGGCCTCGTTGCCCGCTTCCACCATGCGGTGCGGGTAGAAGTAGTGCAAGAGCGTGGCCTGCAGCGTGTTCGTCATCCACACCAGCCACTTGGTGTACTCGGCGCGCTGCGGCGTGGCCAGCGGCGGTGCCAGCTGCGCGGCCGGGTGGGTGTCGGCCAGGTGCATGAGGATGGCCACGGTCTCGTAGAGCACCAGGTCCCCATCGACGAGGACCGGTATGAGCCCGTTCGGGTTCAGCGCCAGGTACTCGGGTGACTTGTGCGCGTTGTGCTCGCGGTCGACGAGCCGCAGTTCGAAGGGCAGGCCGAGTTCATTGAGCAGCACGTGCGGCGCAAAGCTGGCGCTGCCGGGGTCGTAGTGCAGGGTGATCATTGGGTGATGGTAAGGCGCTGGCGTGGCAGCATGCGGGGCCTTCAACACGAGGAGCTGCGATGTCGGAGTACACCGCCCAGGTCGAGTGGCAGGCCCAGCCCGGCGAAGAGTTCACGAGCCAGCGCTACAGCCGCCGCCACATGCTGCGCTTCGATGGTGGCGTCGAAGTCCCGGGCTCGTCGGCGCCGTCGTCCGTGCCCTTGCCTTGGTCAGACGCCGCCGCGGTGGACCCGGAGGAGATGTTCGTCGCCTCGCTCGCCAGCTGCCACATGCTGTGGTTCCTGGCGCTGGCGGCCAAGGCCGGGTTCACGGTGCAGCGCTATGTCGACGATGCCGTCGGCGTGATGGCGCGCAATGAACAAGGCCGCCTGGCGATGACGGTGGTGACCCTGCGTCCGCAGGTCGGCTTCGGCGGTGAGCGCCAGCCCAGTGGCGCGGAGCTGGATGCGCTGCATCACCGCGCACACGAGGAATGCTTCATCGCCAATTCGGTGCGCACCGAAGTGCGCGTGGAGCCGCAGCCATGAGCAACGAGGATTTCCCGAGTGCGAATTACCGCCCGGCGGGGCGACGCGCAGCGTCCAGGGTGCACCCATGAACATCCCCACGCTGAGCACGCCGCGCCTGCGCCTGCGCGCCTTCACGCTGGCGGACCTCGACGCCTACGCCGACATCTGCGCCGACGCCGAGGTCATGCGCTACATCGGCACCGGCGGCGCCGTCGGCCGCGACGTGGCCTGGCGGCATATGGCCCTGTACCTGGGCGAGTGGGCCCTCTCGGGCTGCGGCATGTGGGCGCTGGAACGGCGCAGCGACGGCGCCTTCATCGGCCGCGTGGGCTATCTGAACCCGGTGGGCTGGCCGGCGCGTGAACTCGGCTGGACGCTGGCGCGCACGGCCTGGGGCCAGGGTTATGCCTTCGAAGCCGCGAGCGCCGCGCTGGCCTACGGGCGCGACGCCTTGGGTGTCACCGAACTCATCAGCCTGATCCGCGAAGGCAATGCCCGCTCCATCGCACTCGCCGAGCGCCTGGGCGCCAGGAGCGAGGGGCCCATTCCCTTTCTGGGTGGCGAGGCCCTGGTCTTCCGCCATCCGGATCTGGGGGCTTGACAGGGGGGCTTGAAAGCCGCGGCCACCGCGCCCAGATGACTCGGTGACTGACCTGTTCTGGCCCCTGCTCTTCTTCATCGCCCTGGGGCTGGCCGTGGCCGCCTGGCTGGCCGGGCCCACGCTGCTGGCAGCCTGGCGCCGCGGGCGTGTGCGGGCGCAGCCCTTTCCCGGCGCGTGGCGCGACATCCTGCGCCGCCGCATGCCGGCCTTCGCTCGGCTGCCGCCTGACCTGCAACTGCAGGTGAAGAAGCACGTGCAGGTGCTGCTGGCCGAGAAGCCCTTCATCGGCTGTGCCGGGCTGATCATCACCGACGAAGTGCGCGTGCTCATCGCCGCGCAGGCGGCCTTGTTGCTGCTGAACCGCGACGCCGGCTACTTCCACAACCTGCGCCAGGTGCTGGTGTATCCAGGTGCCTTCATCGTCGAGCGCACGCAGCCCGACGCCATGGGCCTGACGCACGAGACACGCCGCGCGCTGGCGGGTGAATCCTGGCAGCAGGGCCAGCTGCTGCTGTCGTGGGACGACGTGCTGGCGGGCGCGGCCGACCCCGACGACGGCCACAACGTCGTCATCCACGAGTTCGCGCACCAGCTCGACCAGGAACGCGGCCGCGCCAACGGCGCGCCCTGGCTGGGCCGGCGCGAAGGCTATGTGCGTTGGGCCGAGGTGCTGAGCGCCGAGTACGCGGCGCTGCAGCGCCGGCTGGCGCTGGGCGAGCCGAGCGTCATCGACGCTTACGCCGCCAGCGACCCGGCCGAGTTCTTTGCCGTCGTCAGCGAACACTTCTTCGAGCAGCCGGCCCTGCTGGCCGAAGCGCACCCGGCGCTGTATGCCGAGTTCGCACGCTGCTATCGCACGAATCCCCTGGCCTGGTAGCCAAGCCCCGGCGCTTCTTCGGACATGGCGGCGCGCGCCAGCGCAGCAGCCGGCCGCTGCACAGAATCTGCGTCATGGAATCCGCCCTCGTCTGGCTGAAGCGCGACCTGCGCCTGCTTGACCACGCGCCGCTGCAGGCCGCGCAAGGCGCGCGCGTGGCGGCGGCGCTGTACGTGATCGAACCCGACTGGCTGGCCAGCCCCGAATTTGACGGCAGCCATCTGCACTTCACGCTGCAATGCCTGGCCGAACTGCGCGCCGAGCTGGCCGCGCGCGGCTTGCCGCTGCTCGTGCGTGTGGGGCCGGTGGCCGAAGTGTTCGACACGCTGCGGCGCGAGTTCGCCTTCGGCCACCTGCTCAGCCATGAAGAGACCGGCCCCGGCTGGACTTACGCGCGCGATCTCGCCGTGGCCCGCTGGTGCCAGGCGCGCGGCGTGGTCTGGCAGGAATGGCCGCAGACCGGCGTGGTGCGCCGCCTGCGCACGCGCCAGGGCTGGGCCGGGCGCTGGGCGCAGCGCATGAACCAGCCCGTCTTGCCGGCGCCTGCGGCATTTGCCGGCGCCGCGCTGGAGATGACCGACCTGCCGACGCTCGCCACGCTGGGCGTGCCATCGCATGGCAAGAGCTTGCAGGCTGCCGGTGAAACGGCGGCCTGGGCCACGCTCGACAGCTTCCTGGCCGGCCGCGGCCGTGACTACCGCCGCGCGCTGTCCAGCCCACTCAGCGCCGAGTCGGGCTGCAGCCGCCTGAGCCCGCACCTGGCCTACGGCACGATCTCCATGCGCAGCGTGCACCAGGCCACCGAAGCGGCCATCGCCACCACGCCCGACCGCACGCTCGCCCATGCCCTGCGCGGCTTTGCCGGCCGCCTGCGCTGGCACTGCCACTTCATGCAGAAGCTGGAAGACGAGCCGGCCATCGAGGCGCGCAACTTCGCACGCGCCTGCGACGGCCTGCGCGAACACGCCTTCGACCGCGAACGCTACGAAGCCTGGTGCGCCGGCCGCACCGGCTATCCCATGGCCGACGCCTGCATGCGCAGCCTGCGCGCCACCGGCTGGTTGAACTTCCGCATGCGTGCCATGCTGGTGAGCTTTGCGGCCTATCACCTGTGGCTGCACTGGCGCGAGCCGGGGCAATTCCTGGCGCGCCAGTTCCTGGACTTCGAAGCCGGCATCCACTGGAGCCAGATGCAGATGCAGAGCGGCACCACCGGCATCAACACGCTGCGCATCTACTCGCCGGCCAAGCAGGCCCGTGAGCATGACCCGCAGGGCATCTTCATCCGCCGCTGGCTGCCCGAATTCGGCACGCCCGACTACCCGGCGCCCATCGTCGACGAACGCGCTGCGCTCGCCGCCGCCAAACAACGCCTGTACGCCCTGCGCGCCACGCCGCAGGCGCGCGCCGAGGCCGACGCGGTGCAGCACAAACACGGCTCGCGCAAGAGCGGCCTGCCCCCTTCGGGCATGAAGCGCCGCATCAAGGCGCCCAGCCCGCAGGGCGAGTTGTTCTGATGCCGGGATTCAAAGGCAACAAGGCCGCGCTGCCCAGCAAGCCCTGCGCGGTGTGCGGCCGGCCCATGAGCTGGCGCAAGGCCTGGGCGAAAAACTGGGCCAACGTGCGCCACTGCTCCGAGGCCTGCCGGCGCCGCAAGAACAAGGACACCCATGTCTGAGATCCGCCACCTGATCGTCGTGCTCGGCGACCAGCTCGACCGCCAGTCCAGCGCCTGGGAAGGCTTCGACCCCACGCTCGACCAGGCCTGGATGTGTGAGGCGGCCGAAGAAGCCACGCACGTCTGGTGCAGCCAGCAGCGGCTGGTGCTCTTCCTGTCGGCCATGCGCCACTTTGCGCAGGGCCTGCGCGATGACGCCGTGCCCCTGAACTACCTGGCCGCCACACCCGGCAGCCTGGCGCAGGCGCTGTCGCAGACGCTGGCTGAACACCGCGTGCAGCGCATCGTGCTCACCGAGCCCGGTGACTGGCGCGTGCTGCAGGCACTGCGCGGCGCCGCGCAGGCCGCGGGCGTGCCCTTGGAATTGCGCGAAGACCACCACTTCATGTGCAGCGCCCGTGAATTCGCCAGCCATGCGAAGGGCCGCAAGCAACTGCGCATGGAGTACTTCTACCGCGAGATGCGGCGCCGCCACGGCGTGCTGATGGATGGCGATGCGCCCGCTGGCGGCGAGTGGAACTACGACGCACAGAATCGCGAAGGTTTCGGGCCGCAAGGGCCGGGCTTCGTGTCGCCGCCCACACGTTTCACACCGGATGGCATCACGCGCGAGGTCATCCATTTCGTCTGCCGTGAATTCAGCGCGCACCCGGGTGATGTGTCTGAATTCGGCTGGCCCGTGACGCGTGAACAGGCCTTGCAAGCGCTGCACAGTTTCATCACCGAACGCCTGCCGCATTTCGGCCGCTGGCAAGACGCGATGTGGGAAGGACAGCCCTGGCTGTATCACTCGCACATCGCCGCCGCGCTGAATCTCAAGCTGCTCAACCCGCGCGAAGTCATCGCCGCGGCCGAAGCCGAATTCCGCGCCGGGCGCGCACCCTTGCCCGCAGTGGAAGGCTACATCCGCCAGTTGCTGGGCTGGCGCGAATACGTGCGCGGCATCTACTGGCAGCAAATGCCGCATTACGCCGGGCTCAATGCACTCGACGCGCAGGAAGACCTGCCCGCCTGGTACTGGACCGGCGAGGTGCCCATGCGCTGCCTGCGCGACGCCATCCAGCAGACGCTGCACCACGGCTACGCCCACCACATCCAGCGCCTGATGGTCACCGGCCTTTATGCGTTGCTGCACGGCGTGGCGCCGCAGCAGGTGCATGGCTGGTACCTGAGCGTGTATGTCGACGCGGTGGAATGGGTGGAACTGCCCAACACCCTGGGCATGAGCCAGTACGCCGATGGCGGGCTGATGGCCAGCAAACCCTATGCCGCCACCGGCAAGTACATCGAACGCATGAGCGACCACTGTCGCGGCTGCCGCTTCAAGCCCGCACTGCGCACCGGCGCGACGGCCTGCCCCTACACCACGCTGTACTGGGACTTCCTGCTGCGCCACGAGCAGCGCTTCGCGAGCCACCCGCGCATGGCCCTGCAGGTGAAAAACGTGGCGCGGCTGGGCGACGCCGAACGTGCCGCCATCACACGCCGCGCCGCGGCGGTGCGGCGCGGCGACTGGGACGCGGCGTGAGTCAACTCTTCGAGTTCGACAGTTTCGAGCCCACGCCTGCAGCCGCACAAGCCCGCCTGGCCGCCGTTCGCCCTGCTGCCTATGCGCGCACGCGCAACGCGCTCGACGGCGCCGTGACGCGCCTGTCGCCCTATCTCACGCACGGCCTGCTCACGCTGCCCGACGTGCTGCAAGGCCTGCTGCAACGCGGGCCGCTGCCGGTGCAGCACAAGCTGGTCTACGAACTCGGCTGGCGCGAATACTTCCGCCATGTCTGGCAGCACCAGGGTGAGGGCATCTTCGCGTCGCTGCACGACGGTGTGCTGCCCGAAGCGGCCTACGCGCGCGAATTGCCGCCCGACATCCGCGCAGGCCGTACGGGTCTGCCCGTCATCGACAGGGCCGTGCGCGAGCTGTACGCCACGGGCTACCTGCACAACCACGCGCGCATGTGGCTGGCGTCGTATGTGGTGCACCTGCGCAAGGTGCATTGGCGCGCCGGCGCCGACTGGCTCTATGGCCATTTGCTGGATGGCGACCTGGCCAGCAACCACCTCAGCTGGCAATGGGTGGCCGGCACCGGCAGCCACAAGCCCTATCTCTTCAATGCCGATAACGTGGCGCGTTATGCGCCGGCACCGTGGCACAGCCCGGGCAGCGTCATCGACACCGACTACGGCACGCTGGACGAGCTGGCGCGCCGGGCCGAAGCGCTGCCCGCGGGGCTGGCGGCTGGCGGGGCCGAACCGCCGCTGCAGGCCACGCCACCACCCGGCCTGTTCGGCCCGCCCGATGCCAGCGCGGCGGCCGGGCAGCCGGTGTGGCTGGTGCACGCCTGGGCCCTGGCCGAGCCACCGCCTGGCCGGCTGCGTGTGGGTGTGCTCGACGCCGACTTCCACGCCCGCTGGCCGTGGAGTGCCGCACGCTGGCGCTTCGTCACCACGCGCATGCAGGCGTGCTGTGACCTGCTGTGGTGGGGCAGCGCGTCGCAAATCGCCGCCGCATTGCGCGCCGCTGCGTCGGTGAATGGCGTGTGTGACGCGCATCTGGCCCGTGACTGGCAGCTCCTTGCATTGGCGCCGGCAGCGCAACTGTTCAGGCCACCGGCACGCCACTGCACATCGTTCTCGCAATTCTGGACGCGCGCCACGAAGGGTGTGATTCAGGCCGCCGAATTAGTCGGGCTGGACGGGAATTAGGTCGGGCTGATACTGCGGCATCGCCACCACATTCGCGGGCTGTTTACGTTTGGTTGATGAATCCCAGTTACCCTGGGCGAGAATCTGGTAATAATCGGGCCACCCCATGGCGCGAGTTATTCAAGAGACGCCAATTGCAGGCCCTGGCCTGTCCGTGCAGGGAGTTTCCACTCAATGTCCAGCCCATGACCAAGACCTACGCCTCCATCGTCAAGCAGATCGAAACCCTCAAGGCTGAAGCCGAAAAGGCGCGCCGCAAGGAAGTCGACGGCGTGATCGGCCGCATTCGCACCGCGATCGACGCCTACAAGCTCACCGCCGAGGACCTGGGTTTCGCGACCAAGGCCAAGGGCCCCAAGAAGGCCGTCGCGAAGAAGAAGCCCGGCCGCAAGGGCGCTGCCAAGACACCACCGGTGGTGAAGTTCCGCAACGACAGCGGCGGCACCTGGGGCGGCCGCGGCAAGCGCCCGCAATGGCTGCGTGACGCGATCAACGCCGGCAAGTCGCTGGCCGATTTCGCCGTCAAGTAAGCAGGCTCAGCGCACTGTCGCCTGGCGCACCGCGGCCTCCCAGGCCGCCATGCGTTCGGCGGCCTGCGCGCTCGGCAGCGCCGGCTCGAAGCGGCGCTCTTCCCGCCACAGCCGGGCCAACTCGACCTGGTTCTGCCACACGCCCGTGGCCAGGCCGGCCAGGTAGGCCGCGCCCAGCGCCGTGGTTTCAGTGACCACGGGCCGCACCACGGGAATGCCCAGCAGGTCGGCCTGCACCTGCATCAACAGGTTGTTGACACAGGCACCGCCATCCACGCGCAATTCGCGCGGAGCGCTGCCGCCCGCGGCGGTGGCATCACGCGCCATGGCCTGCAGCAAAGCGGCGCTCTGGAAGGCAATGCTCTCCAGCGCTGCGCGTGCGATGTGCGCCACCGTGCTGCCGCGTGTCAGCCCGACGATGGCGCCGCGTGCGTCGGCATTCCAGTAGGGCGCACCCAGGCCGGTGAAGGCGGGCACGAACATCACGCCGCCAGCGTCGGGCACGCTCTCGGCCAGCGCCTGCACGTCGCCGCTGCTCTGGATGGCGCGCAGCCCGTCGCGCAGCCACTGCACCACCGCGCCGCCGATGAAGACACTGCCTTCCAGCGCGTACTGCGGCTGTGCCGTGGTCTGCGCCGCAGCGGTGCTGATGAGCCCGCTGCCCGAAGTCTCCAGGCGCGCGCCGGTGTGCATGAGCATGAAGCAGCCGGTGCCGTAGGTGTTCTTGGCCAGGCCGGCTTCGAAGCAGGCCTGGCCGAACAGCGCCGCCTGCTGGTCGCCGGCCACGCCGGCTATGGGGATGGCCGCACCGAACAGCGCCGGCACGCTTTCGCCGTAGACATGCGATGACGGAAACACCTGCGGCAGCACGCTGTCGGGCACGTGCAGCAGCTTCAGCAGTTCGGGGTCCCACTGGTTGTGGCGGATGTCGAAGAGCATGGTGCGCGCGGCGTTGCTCACGTCGGTGGCGTGCACGCGGCCGCCGGTCAGCTTCCAGATCAGCCAGCTGTCGATGGTGCCGAAGGCCAGTTCGCCCTGCGCGGCGGCAATGTGCGCGCCGTTCACGTGGTCGAGCAGCCAGCGCAGCTTGGTGGCTGAGAAGTAGCTGTCGACCACCAGCCCGGTGCTG
>JANNFE010000176.1:0-10986 GCA_031379415.1 Betaproteobacteria bacterium
CAAGAAGCCGACGGCCATCTTCGCCAACATGAAGGCCTTCCTGGTCAACCGGGTGGGTGACTTCGGCTTCATCCTCGGCATCGGGCTCATCCTGGCCTATGGCGGCACGCTGAACTACACCGAAGCCTTCGCCAAGGCGCCTGAACTCGCCAAGCTGACCTTCCCTGGCACCGACTGGATGCTCATCACCGTAGCCTGCATCTGCCTGTTCATCGGCGCCATGGGCAAGAGCGCGCAGTTCCCGCTGCACGTCTGGCTGCCCGATTCGATGGAAGGCCCGACACCGATCAGCGCGCTGATCCACGCCGCCACCATGGTGACGGCCGGCATCTTCATGGTCGCGCGCATGTCGCCGCTGTTCGAGCTGAGCGATACCGCGCTCAGCTTCGTGCTGGTCATCGGCTCCATCACGGCGCTGTTCATGGGCTTCCTGGGCATCATCCAGAACGACATCAAGCGCGTGGTGGCCTACTCCACGCTCAGCCAGCTGGGCTACATGACGGTGGCCCTGGGTGCCAGCGCCTACAGCGTGGCCGTGTTCCACCTGATGACGCACGCCTTCTTCAAGGCGCTGCTCTTCCTGGGCGCCGGCAGCGTGATCATCGGCATGCACCACGACCAGGACATCCGCAACATGGGCGGCCTGCGTAAGCACATGCCCATCACCTGGATCACCTCGCTGCTGGGCAGCCTGGCGCTCATCGGCACGCCGCTGTTCGCCGGCTTCTACAGCAAGGACAGCATCATCGAAGCCGTGCACGCCACGCAGCTGCCGGGCGCCGGCTTCGCGGTGTTTGCGGTGACGGCCGGCGTGTTCGTCACGGCCTTCTATTCCTTCCGCATGTACTTCCTGGTCTTCCATGGCCAGGAGCGCTTCCACCACAAGCCCTTCCCACCGGAAGACGATCACAGCCATGGGCACGACGATCACCACGACGCCACGCCGCATGAGTCACCCTGGGTGGTGACGGCGCCGCTGGTGCTGCTGGCGATCCCCTCCGTGGTGATCGGCTTCCTGACCATCGGCCCCATGCTGCATGGCGACTTCTTCAAGGACTCGATCATCGTCAACGCCGCGGCCCACCCGGCGATGAAGGAGTTGGGCGAAAACTTCCATGGCGCCGCCGCGATGGCGCTGCACGGCCTGATGACGCTGCCCTTCTGGCTGGCCCTGGCCGGGGTGGTGACGGCCTGGGTCTTCTACCTCAAGGCGCCGCAGATCCCGGCCGCGCTCGACCGGACCTTCAAGCCGCTGCGCACCGTGCTCGAGAACAAGTACTACATGGACTGGTTCAACGAACACGTGCTCGCCGCGGGCGCGCGCCTGCTGGGCACCGGGCTGTGGAAGGGCGGTGACCAGATGCTCATCGACGGCGCCGTCATCAACGGCGGCGCAAGTCTCGTCGGCCGCATCGCCGGCATGGTGCGCCAGCTGCAGACCGGCCATCTCTACCAGTACGCGCTGGTCATGCTGCTGGGCATCTTCGGCCTGCTGACGTGGCAGCTGTGGCCGTATTTCAGTGGACTCATGCGATGAGCCGCCAGAACAAGAACACGAGAGAGAACTTCAGATGGGTTTGCTGAGCGTCGCGATCTGGTTGCCGGTGGTCTTCGGCGTGCTGCTGCTCGCCATGGGCCGCGACCAGAACGCGGGTGTCGTGCGCGCCCTGGCGCTGGTGGGCGCGGTGGCTTCGTTCGCGGTGACGATCCCGCTGGTCACCGGCTTCGACATCAGCACGGCGAACATGCAGTTCGTCGAGAAGCTGGCCTGGATCCAGCGCTTCAACGTCAACTACCACCTGGGTGTGGACGGCCTGTCGCTGTGGTTCGTGCCGCTCACGGCCTTCATCACCGTCATCGTGGTCATTGCGGCGTGGCAGGTCATCGAAGATCGCGTGGCGCAGTACATGGGCGCCTTCCTGATCCTTTCCGGCCTGATGGTCGGCGTGTTCTGCGCGCTCGACGGCATGCTGTTCTACGTCTTCTTCGAAGCCACGCTGATCCCGATGTACATCATCATCGGCGTGTGGGGCGGCCCGAAGCGCGTCTACGCGGCCTTCAAGTTCTTCCTCTACACGCTGGCCGGCTCGCTGCTGATGCTGGTGGCGCTGGTCTACCTCTACTACAAAAGCGGCGGCAGCTTCGACATCCTCACCTGGCACAAGCTACCGCTCAACCTGCACGCACAGACGCTGCTCTTCTTCGCCTTCTTCGCCGCCTTCTCGGTGAAGGTGCCGATGTGGCCGGTGCACACCTGGTTGCCCGATGCGCACGTGGAAGCGCCCACTGGCGGCTCGGTGGTGCTGGCGGCCATCATGCTGAAGCTGGGTGCCTACGGCTTCATCCGCTTGTCCATGCCCATCGCGCCTGATGCCGCGCGCGAATACGCCTGGTTCATGATCGCGCTGAGCTTGATTGCCGTGCTCTACATCGGCCTCGTGGCGCTGGTGCAGCAGGACATGAAGAAGCTGGTGGCCTACAGCTCCATCGCGCACATGGGCTTCGTGACGCTGGGCTTCTTCATCTTCAATCAGCTCGGTGTGGCCGGCGCCATCGTGCAGATGATCAGCCACGGCTTCGTTTCGGGCGCCATGTTCCTGTGCATCGGCGTGCTCTACGACCGCGTGCATTCGCGCGAAATCTCGGCTTACGGTGGCGTGGCCAACACCATGCCCAAGTTTGCGGCCTTCGCCGTGTTTTTTGCCATGGCCAACTGCGGTTTGCCGGGTACGGCCGGCTTCGTGGGTGAGTGGATGGTCATCCTGGGCGCGGTGAAGTTCAACTTCTGGATCGCCATGCTCTCGGCCACCACGCTGATCTTCGGCGCTGCCTACACGCTGTGGATGGTCAAGCGCGTGTACTTCGGCGACGTGGCCAACAAACACGTCAAGGAGCTGCAGGACATCAACGGCCGCGAATTCCTGATGCTCGCTCTGCTCGCTGCAGCGGTGCTGTGGATGGGCCTGTATCCGCGGCCCTTCACCGACGTGATGAACGTGTCCGTGGCCGAGTTGCTCAAGCACGTGGCGCTGGCCAAGCTGAATTGACGGCCGAAAGAAGAACATGACCCCGATGAACTGGCCCGTCGTCTATCCGGAAATCTGGCTGCTGCTGGCCGCTTGCGGCGTGCTGCTCGTCGACATCTTCAGCAAGGACGCCGAGCGCCGCACCACCTTCTGGCTGACGCAGCTGTCGGTGGCCGTGTTCGCGGGGCTGCACCTGGACAGCTACAACGCCGGCACCACCGCCTACGGCATGAACAGCATGGTGGTGGTGGACCCGATGGGCCATCTGCTGGCCTTCTTCGCAGCGCTCAGCGTCATCATCACCTTGGCCTACGCGCGCCCCACGCTGGCCGTGCGCGACATGCTCAAGGGCGAGTTCTTCACGCTCACGCTGTTCGTGCTGCTGGGCATCAGCGTCATGTGCTCGGCCAACAACTTCCTCGTTGTCTACCTCGGGCTGGAACTGATGAGCCTGAGTCTGTATGCCCTGGCCGCGCTGCGCCGCGACCACGCCATCAGCACCGAAGCGGCGATGAAGTACTTCGTGCTCGGTGCGCTGGCCAGCGGCTTCCTGCTCTACGGCCTGTCCATGATGTACGGCGCCACCGGCACGCTGGAGATCCCGCGCGTCTTCGACCGCATCGCCACCGGCAGCATCAACAAGGAAGTGCTGGTCTTCGGCGTGGTGTTTGTGGTCGCGGGCCTCGCATTCAAGCTCGGTGCCGCACCTTTCCACATGTGGGTGCCTGACGTCTACCAGGGCGCGCCCACCTCGGTGACGCTGCTCATCGGCGGCGCGCCCAAGTTCGCCGCCTTCGCCATCACCATCCGCCTGCTGGTGGAAGGCATGCTGGGCCTGGCGCTCGACTGGCAGCAGATGTTCATCGTGCTGGCCGTGGCCTCGCTGGCCATCGGCAACCTGGCGGCCATTGCGCAAAGCAACTTGAAGCGCATGCTGGCCTACAGCACCATCGCGCAGATGGGCTTCATCGTGCTGGGCCTGTCGGCGGGCGTCGTCAGCGGCAACACGCTGAGCGCAGGCAATGCCTACAGCTCGGCCATGTTCTACCTGGTGGCCTATGTGCTCACCACGCTGGGCACCTTCGGGCTCATCATGTTCCTGAGCCGCCAGGGCTTCGAAAGCGAAGAGATCGACGACCTCGCGGGCCTGGCCCAACGCAGCCCCTGGGTGGCCGGCGTGATGACGGTGTTCATGTTCTCGCTGGCCGGCGTGCCGCCGATGGTGGGCTTCTTCGCCAAGCTGGCGGTGATCCAGGCGCTGGTCACCACCAACGTGCCCTTCTACATCACCATGGCCGTGGTGGCGGTGATGTTCTCGCTCATCGGCGCCTTCTACTACCTGCGCGTGGTGAAGGTGATGTGGTTCGACGAGCCGGTGCAGACCGCGCCGATGCACCGCGCCCAGGGCGTGACGGTGCTGCTGGCCCTCAACGGCCTGGCAGTCTTCGTCTTCGGCCCCTTCTCGGGCGGCCTCTTGGCCATGTGCCGCGACGCCATCGTCAAGGCCCTGGCCACCTGAAGCTGCGTTGAGCGACGACGCCCACCTCATCGAGACGCGGCTGGGTGGCCAGACACTCCTGTCGGGCGGCTTTCTCGACGTGCACAAGGACACCGTGCGCCTGCCCGACGGCAGCGCCGCCACGCGCGAATACATCCGCCACGGCGGTGCGGTGGCGGTGATCGCGCTGCTCGACGACGGCCCGAATCCGCGTCTGGTGCTGGTGCGCCAGTACCGCTACCCGGTGGCCAAGGTGCTGCTGGAGATACCGGCCGGCAAGCTGGAAGCCGGCGAAGCGCAACTCGCCTGCGCTGTGCGCGAGCTGAAGGAAGAGACCGGTTACGAAGCCCGCGACTGGGCCTACGGCGGCGAGATCCACAACGCCGCCGCCTATTCCACCGAAAGCATCTGGATCTGGCTGGCGCGCGGCCTGCAGGGCGGGGCGGCACGGCCCGATGCGGGTGAGTTCGTCGAGACCGTGCTCATGAGTCTCGATGAACTGGCGGCCCTGGCCGACCGTGGTGAATTGCCGGACGTGAAGACGCAGATCGCGCTGCACTGGCTGCTGCGTGCGCAGCGCACGGACCGCGCCTGGCCCTGGCAGAGCGTGGCAGCGGGCGGCGGCCTATGATGGCCGGACGATGAAGGTGCTCAATCTGCGCTGCGCGAACGGCCACGGCTTCGAGGGCTGGTTTGCGTCCGAAGAAGACTTCCTCACCCAGAACGGCCGCGCACTCATCGAATGCCCGCTGTGCGCCGACCGCGTGATCACCCGCACGCCCTCGGCGCCGCGCCTGAACCTGTCGGGCGCGCGTGAAGTGACGCCCATCGTGCCGGCCGCGGCGGCGCCTCAGCCTGTCGATCTGCAGGCCGCCTGGCTGGCTGGCGTGCGCCAGCTGATGGCGCGCACCGAAAACGTGGGCGAACGATTTGCGGAAGAAGCGCGGCGCATCCACTACGGCGAAGTGCCGCAACGCGGCATTCGCGGCCAGGCCACCGCGGAAGAGCGCGAGGCGCTGCGCGACGAAGGCATCGAGACGGTGGCCATCCCCATCCCCCGGGCCCTGGACGGCCCGATCCAGTAAGGGGCGCTACAGCACCCGGCCGGGGTTGAACAGTCCCTGCGGGTCCAGCGCGGCCTTGATGTCGCGCATCATCTGCAAGGCCACCGGTGACTTTCGCAGCGCCAACTCGTCGCGCTTCAGCGCGCCGATGCCATGTTCGGCCGAGAACGAACCTTCGAAGCGCGCCACGCTGTCGAACACCAGCTCGTTCACGGCATGTTCGTGCGCACCCAGGAAGGCCGCGCCATCGGCACCGTTCGGCGCCTGCACGTTGTAGTGCAGGTTGCCATCGCCCAGGTGGCCGAAGTTGACCAGGCGCACGCCGGGCCAGCGCGCGGCCAGCGCAGCGTCGGTCTGCTCGACGAAGGCCGGGATGGCCGACACCGGCACCGAGATGTCGTGCTTGATGTTCAGGCCCTCTTCGGCCTGGGCCAGCGGGATGCTTTCGCGCACATGCCACAGCGCCTGGCTTTGCGCCAGGCTCTCAGCGACCACGGCGTCCACGATGCAGCCGGCCTCCAGCGCCGCGCCCAGCAGCGACTCGAAGCGCTCACGCGCCGGCACCTCGCCTTCGGTGTCGCTCTGCTCCAGCAGCACCGTCCACGGCGCCTCAGGCAGCGGGCGGGGCAGGGCGGGGAAGTGCCGCGCCACCAGCTCCAGCGCGAAGGCGCCCATCATCTCGAAGCCGGTGAGCCCGGCGCCCAGCCGCGTGCGCGCCAGCTTCAGCAGGGCCACGCAGTCGGCGACGCTGGCGCAGGCGGCCAGTGCGGTGGTGGTGGCCGCCGGCTGCGGTGCCAGCTTCAGCGTGGCGGCCGTGATGATGCCCAGCGTGCCTTCGCTGCCGATGAAGAGATCGCGCAGGTCGTAGCCGGTGTTGTCCTTGCGCAGGCCGGTCAACCCCAGCCAGACTTCGCCGCTGGCGGTGACGACTTCCAGCCCCAGGCACAAGTCGCGCGCATTGCCCCAGCGCAGCACCTGGGTGCCGCCGGCGTTGGTGGCCAGGTTGCCGCCGATGGTGCAGCTGCCTTCGGCGGCCAGACTCAGCGGGAACAGCAGGCCACGCGCGGCGGCGGCTTCCTGCACGGCCTGCAGCACGCAGCCGGCTTCGACGGTGATCGTGAGGTTGGCTTCGTCGATGGCGCGCACGCGGTTCATGCGCTGCAGGCTCAGCAGCACCTGGGTGCCCGACGCATCCGGCACACCACCACCCACCAGCCCCGTATTGCCGCCCTGCGGCACGATGGCCACGCCCTGCGCCGCGCAGGCGCGCACCACGGCCGCCACCTCGGCTGTGCTGCCCGGCCGCACCACGGCCAGCGCCTTGCCGCGCCAGCGGCGGCGCCAGTCCAGTTCCCAGGCGCTGAGGTCGCCTTCGCTCAGCACGTGGGCCGCACCCAGCGCGGCGCGCAGTTGTTCGACGAGAAGACTCAAGCCGCCGCCTTGCTGCGCAGGCGGCGCCGGATGTAGTAGCCGCTGACGCCGAAGATGACCAGGCTGAGCGCGACCTCGCCCACCGCCAGCGCCGCGCCCAGGCCGCGCTCGGTGGTGGCTCGCACCAGGCCTTCCATGACGTAGAGCCAGATCAGCAGGCTCAGCCAGCGAAAGGTGTACATGCGGTGGCGCAGCAGCCCGGCCACACACAGCAGCAGCGGCAGCACCTTCAGCGCCAGCGTGCCGCTGCCGGTGGGCGCCAGCCACAGCTCCCAGGCCAGGCACAGCGCGATGAGCGCCAGCAGCGCGGCCAGGGCCAGCGCACGCGCGTGGCGCACCGGTGCTTCGGGCTCGTGGGGCATGTTCATGCGGCATCATAGCCAGCATGAATCACACCCTGCTCAGCCGGGAAGGCAGCCTGGCCGAGCGCCTGGCCAAGGCCTTGCAGACGCTGCGCACCTGGCCCTGGTTCGACACACTGCGCACGCTGCGCGCGCGCTTCCGCGAAGACCGCCTGGGCCTCACCGCCGGCAGCCTGACCTTTACCACGCTCATCGCGCTGGTGCCGCTGGTCACGGTGAGCCTGGCGGTGTTCACCGCCTTCCCGATGTTCAGCGGCTTCGAGTCGGCGCTGGAGAAGTACTTCCTGCAGAACCTGGTGCCCGACAACATCGCGCGGCCGGTGATGCGTTCGCTGACGAACTTCGCGTCCAAGGCGCGCGGTGTCGGTGCCATCGGGCTGCTGCTGCTGGGCGCCACGGCGCTGGCGCTGGTCTTCACCATCGACCGCACGCTCAACGCCATCTGGCGCGTGCAGCGCGCGCGGCCCTGGGGCCAGCGCCTGCTCGTCTACTGGGCCGGGCTGACGCTGGGCCCGCTGGTGCTGGGCGTGAGCCTGTCGCTGACCTCGTATGCGGTGTCGGCGTCGAAAGGGCTGGTGGCGGCCATGCCGGGCGGCGTGAGCCTGGTGCTGGAACTGACGCAGTTTGGCATGTTCGCCGCGGCGGCGGCGGGCCTCTTCCACTACGTGCCGAACACCGCCGTGCGCTGGCGCCATGCCTGGGCCGGCGGGCTCTTCGTCGCCGTGGCCTTCGAACTCGCCAAGAAGGCGCTGGCCTGGTACGTGGACTCGGTGCCCACTTTCTCGGCGGTCTACGGCGCCTTTGCCACGCTGCCCATCCTGCTGCTCTGGGTCTACCTGGGCTGGGTCATCATGCTGCTGGGCGCGGTGATCGCCGCCTACGCGCCCAGCCTGCAGATGCGCGTGGTGACGCGCGAGGCCACGCCGGGCTGGCGCCTCGAATTCGCGCTCGTCGTGCTGCAGCGGCTGCAGGCCGCCCGTGCCAGCCCGCAGCGCGGGCTGGCGCTGGACACACTGGGCGAGCAGCTGCGCGCCGACCCGCTGCAGCTGGAGCCGGTGGTGGAGCTGTTGACGGCGATGGACTGGGTGTCGCGCCTGGACGAAGGTGATGCCGCACGCTACGTGCTGCTGTGCGACCCCGCGAGCACGCCGCTGATGCCGCTCATCGAGCGCACGCTGCTGCACCCGCATGCCGTCACCGGCGCGGTGGCCGACCGCCTGCGCGGCATGACGCTGGACGAAGCCCTGGGCGACGGCGTGCGGGCGCGCGAACTCAGGCTCTGATCCCGGCCCGCAGCGCCGTGAGCACGGCGTCGGGGCTTTCCTGCATCACGTAGTGGCCGCTGGGCACGGTGTGCACGCTGGCCTTCAGCCGCGCCGCGACCTCGCGCGCTGCCTTGGGCAAGGTCATCTGATCGTGTTCGCCCAGCACCAGGGTGGCCGGGCATGTGACGCGCGTGGCGGCGTCCAGCCCCGCGGTGTAGCTGTTGCAGGCTGAGAAGTCGGTGATGAAGAGCCTGGCATCGCCCTGCGCGGCCAGCACCTGCCGCATCAGCGCCCGCGCGCCACCGCGCAGCCAGGCACCCGGGCCGGGATAGGACGGTTTGGCTGCCAGGGTCGAGAAGGAAAACATCACCACGCGGTCGATGGCGGCCAGCACGTCGGCCTGGGCCAGGTCCAGCAGGGCCTGCGGCACCGGCATCGGCACGCAGCTGCCCAGCATCGCCAGATGCGTGGCGCGTTCCGGCGCCTGCGCGGCCATCTGCAGCGCCACCAGCGAGCCCATGCTGTGGCCCACCAGCGCGGCGCGCGCCACGCCCGCGGCGCTCATCAGCGCCAGCGTCCAGTCGGCCATGGCTTCCACGCTGGCGAGCGCCGGGCCTTCGCTGCGCAGGTGGCCGGGCAGGTCCACCGCCAGCACACCGTGGCCGTGGTGCGCGAACCAGCGCGCCAGCAGCGTCCACACGCTGTGGTCGTTCATCGCGCCATGGATGAAGACCACGCAGGGCAGGGCGGGGTCGAAGGGCTTGCCGCCGGTGTAGGCATAGGCCTCGCGGCCTTCGACGCTGAGCTTCATGGGCGTTTCGCGAGCACGGCGTCGAAGAAGCTGAACATGCGCTCGGCGGCATCGCGCGTCAGGTCGTACCGGTAGCGGTACACCACGGCGTTGCCGCGGAAGTCGGTCTTGCGCATGCCGTCGAGCGTCTCGCAGTCCCAGCAATGCGTGGCATCGGGATAGACCTGCCATTCAACCGGCGCGCCAGCGTCCTTCAGGGGCTGCAGGCGCTGCGTGCACTCTTCAGGCGGCGTCTCGGTGTCCTGGCCGCCCATCAGCACGAGCAGCGGGCGGTCGATGTCGCCCTGCACGATCTCGTAGGGTCGGCCGCCGCTGGGCCGGATCTGGAAGCAGCCGGGGTAGAACGCGGCCACGGCGCGGAAGCGTTCGCCAGGGGCCAGCGCCGTGCCCCAGGCCTGGCTGCTGGCCAGCAGGCCGGCCATCGCGCCCCACGAGTAGCCCGCGAAGACGATGCGTTCGCGGTCGACGAAGGCCAGGCCGCGCAGATGCTCGGCGGCCTGCAGCGCGTCGCGCACACCGCGCGGGAAGTGGACGCCGCCCTTGGCGCCCATGCACACCGTGTCCACGCCGCGCGGGCCCAGGCTGTCCAGCAGCAGCGCCACATAGCCCCGCGCCACCGCCTGCTTGGCCCACGACAGCATGGACATGTTCTGCCAGTTGCGGTTGGTGGCGCGCAGCCCGCCGCACTGATGCAGCAGCACGATGGCGGGGAAGGGTCCTGCGCCTTCTGGCTTGTAAAGGGCCAGCTCGGGCGAGCTGAGGAAGGACAGCGACGAGGCTTCGCGCGGCAGTTCCAGGTCGCTCGCCTGCATCGTGGCGGCCAGCAAAGCGTCGCGCAGCGACTGCGGCTGCGCCGGCATTGCCATGGCGGCCAGCATCAGCGCGGCGGCGAGGCTCTGCAGACTCCGGGTCCTCACGTCACCTTCCCTGCCACCTTGAAGGCGCGCTTCAAGTCCTCGATGAGGTCGTCGGCATCTTCCAGCCCGATGCTCAGGCGGATCGTCCCCGGCGTGATGCCCGCTGCCACCAGCGCAGCGTCGTCCATGCGGAAGTGCGTGGTGCTGGCCGGGTGGATGACGAGCGAGCGGCAGTCGCCCACGTTGGCCAGGTGCGAGAAGAGCTGCAGCGCCTCGATGAAGGCGCGGCCTTGCGCGCGGCTGCCTTTGAGGTCGAAGCTGAACACCGCGCCGCAGCCGCGTGGCAGCAGCTGTTTCGCCAGCGCGTGGCTCGGGTGGCCTTCGAGCTCCGGGTAGCCCACGCTGGCGACCATCGGATGTGCGGCCAGAAAGGCCACCACCCTGCGCGTGTTCTCGACATGGCGCGCCATGCGCAGCGGCAGCGTCTCGATGCCCTGCAGGATGAGCCAGGCGGTGTGCGGGCTCATGCAAGCGCCGAAGTCGCGCAGGCCTTCGCGGCGTGCGCGCAGCAGGAAGGCGCCGTCGGTGCTTTCCTCGCTGAACACCATGCCGTGGAAGCCGGCGTAGGGCTGGTTCAGTTCGGGGAAGCGCGTGGCGCGGTGCCATGGAAAG
>JANNFE010000015.1:0-2279 GCA_031379415.1 Betaproteobacteria bacterium
AGCTACCAGGAATACCGCGACTACGCCGGTGTCGACGAAGGCATGAGCGGCGTCAGCACGCGCTTCGCCTACAAGATCATCAGCAAGGTCTTCAACTTCGACAGCACGGAGATCGCGGCTAACCCGGTGCACCTGATGTACTTGCTGGAGCAGCAGATCGAACGCGAACAGTTCCCGAAGGAGACCGAGGACAAGTACGTCGGCTACATCAAGGAGCTGCTGGCGCCGCGTTACGCTGAATTCATCGGCAAGGAAATCCAGACCGCTTACCTCGAAAGTTATTCCGAGTACGGCCAGAACATCTTCGACCGCTACGTGACCTACGCCGACTACTGGATCCAGGACCACGAGTACCGCGACACCGACACCGGCGAAGTCTTCGACCGCGGCAGCCTGAATGCGGAGCTGGAAAAGATCGAGAAGCCCGCCGGCATTGCCAACCCCAAGGACTTCCGCAACGAGATCGTCAACTTCGTGTTGCGCGCGCGGGCCGGCAACCAGGGCAAGAACCCGTTGTGGACCAGCTACGAGAAGCTCCGTACCGTGATCGAGAAAAAGATGTTCTCGAACACCGAGGAATTGCTCCCGGTGATCAGCTTCAACGCCAAGGCCAGCGCGGATGAGGCCAAGAAGCACGAGGACTTCGTCACGCGCATGGTGGCCAAGGGCTACACGCAGAAGCAGGTGCGGCTGCTGTGCGAGTGGTACCTGCGCGTGCGCAAGAGCAGCTGATGCAGCAGATCATCGACCGGCGCCTGGCGGGCAAGAACAAGTCGATCGGTAATCGAGAGAGGTTCCTGCGCCGCCACAAGGAGCAGATCCGCGAAGCGGTGAAGCGCGCCATCGACGGCCGCGGCATCCGCGACGTGGAGCGCGGCGAGGACATCCACATCCCGAAGAAGGACCTGTCAGAGCCTGTCTTCGGCCATGGCCAGGGTGGCGTGCGCGACATGGTGCACCCGGGCAACAAGGAATACATCCAGGGTGACCGCATCGAACGGCCCAAGGGTGGTGGCGGTGGCGGCTCGGGCAAGGGCCAGGCCGGTGACCAGGGCGAAGGCGAGGACGACTTCGTCTTCGCGCTCTCCAAGGAAGAGTTCATGCAGGTCTTCTTCGAGGACCTGGCCTTGCCGCACCTCATCCGTACGCAGTTGGCCGAGATGCCCGAGTGGAAGAGCCACCGTGCCGGCTACAGCAGCGACGGTACGCCCAACAACCTGCACGTGGTGCGCAGCATGCGCGGCGCCCTGGGCCGGCGCATTGCGCTGGGCGCCGGCCCGCGACGTGAGCTGCACGAGATGGAAGAACGCCTGGCCGAGATGCAGAAGGCGCTAATGCCCGGCGACGCCGTGGCCGAAGCCGCCATCAAGCTGCTGGCCGAAGAAGTGGCGCACCTGCGCGCACGTGTGGAACGCATCCCCTACCTCGACCCCATCGACCTGCGCTACCGCAGCCGCATCAAGGTGCCGGTGCCGACCAGCAAGGCGGTGATGTTTTGCCTGATGGACGTGAGCGGCTCCATGGACGAAGGCCGCAAGGAGCTGAGCAAGCGCTTCTTCATCCTGCTCTACCTGTTCCTGACACGGCACTACGAGAAGATCGACCTCGTCTTCATCCGCCACCACACGCAGGCGCAGGAAGTCGACGAACAGAACTTCTTCCACGCCCGCGAGACCGGTGGCACGGTGGTGAGCAGCGCGCTGGTGCTGATGGAAGAGATCATCCGCGCCCGCTACAACCCGACTGAATGGAACATCTACGGCGCGCAGGCGTCGGACGGCGATAACTGGCACCACGACAGCGGTCGCTGCCGCGAGCTGCTGAACGAAAAGCTGCTGCCGATGGTGCGCTACTTCGCTTATGTGCAGGTGGCTGAGGAAGAGCAGAACCTGTGGGACGAATACGCCCAGTTGCTCGACGCCAACAAGCACTTCGCGATGCGCAAGGCCACGGAAGCCAGCCAGATCTATCCGGTGTTCCGCGACCTGTTCAAGAAGGAAGGGGCGAAAGCAGCATGAAGGTCGCAGCATGAAGCTCAAGCCGAGCGCGCTGGAACAGCCCCTGCCCCTGGCCGAGCGCCCCGGCGACCACCTGCCCGGGCCGAGTGACTGGTCGTTCGAGCTCATCGAGAGCTACCACCGCGTCATCCGCGCCACGGCCGACCGCTACGGCCTGGACTACTACCCGAACCAGCTCGAGATCATCACCGCCGAGCAGATGATGGACGCGTATGCCAGCGTGGGCATGCCGGTGAACTACCGCCACTGGAGCTACGGCAA
>JANNFE010000129.1:0-3703 GCA_031379415.1 Betaproteobacteria bacterium
CGAGCATCAGCTTCATCGCGCGCGCTCGAACCAGCCGCGGCCCAGGCATTCGCGCAGCTGCATGCGCGCGCGGTAGAGCATGACGCCGCAGTTGTTGGCGGTGATGCCGAGCTCGCCGCAGATGTCGTCGACCTCGCGCTCGAGCCATTCACGCATCATGAAGACGCGGCCGATCTTCGGCGGCAGGCGGTCGACGCAGACCTGCAGCGTGTCGAAGAACTGCGCCTGCTCCAGCGCGCGTTCGGGCTGCTGCCAGGCCGGCGGCGGCTCCTGCCAGTGGCCGTCTTTCGCGAACAGGGCGTCCATCGCGTCGTCCAGGCTCTGCTCGTCCAGCGGCTCGATGTGCACCTCGCGGCCGCGCTTGCGCAGCACGTCGATGATCTTGAACTTCAGGATGCCCGTGGCATAGGTGCGCAGCGTGCTGCGGCCCTCGAAGCCTTCGGGCTTTTCGAGGATGGCGAGGAAGGTTTCCGAGACTACGTCCTCGGCCATGCTGTCGTTGCGCAACTGCAGTTGCGCAAAGCGCAGCAGGGGCTTGTGCAGGGCGGCGAGCTCGGATTCGATGGTCATGGCGGGGTACTTCCGGTACGTGCGGAGGTCGGCCTCGCGCGACCCACATTACAGCGCATCGAAAGATAAAGACTCGTAAATGCCGCCGGGGCGGGCCGACTGACGTTCATCCGCAGCCAGACAGCGCGGACCGCAAGCCCCCCACCGCAACCTCTATCGGAGCCCACCATGTTTGCCAAGACCTTCATCACCGCCGCCCTCGCCCTCGTGTCCTTCGCCGCCAGCACCGCGGCCATGGCCAACGAGGACAGCGCGCGCCTGTTCACCAGCATCAGCGTCCATTCGACGCTGACGCGCGCCGAAGTCAGCGCCGAGGCGCACCGCGCCCGCAATGCCGGCGAGATCACGCAAGGCGAGATCACCGCCGACATCAAGCCGGTGGGCATGGCCAAGACGCGCGCCCAGGTGCGCGCCGAAACGCTGGAAGCCATCCGCCTGGGCGCCATCAGCCAGGGCGAGCAGAGCAGCTTCCCCACGGCCGCCCAACTGCAACTCATCGAGATGGCCGGCCTGCGCACGCTGCACATGACGGTGGCCGCGCGCTGAACGCCAGCCCCCGCCGAACACCCTTCCCACTTTCACTTCATCCTTGAATCGGAGCCCATCATGTTCACCAAGACACTCGCTATCACCCTGATGTCCCTGGCTGCCGGCAGCGCGCTGGCCTACGAAGGCATCGACCTGCCGGTGAGCAACTTCACCTCCACCCTGACGCGCGCCGACGTGCAGGCCGATGTGCTGCATGCGCGCGCCGCCGGGCTCGTCGCGCATGGCGACAAGACCGTCATCGCCACACCCGTGGGCATGGCCAAGACGCGCGCCCAGGTGCGCGCCGAAACGCTGGAAGCCATCCGCCTGGGCGCCATCAGCCAGGGCGAGCAGAGCAGCTTCCCGACGCTGCTGCAGCTGCAGCGCATCGAGATGGCCGGCCAGCTGGCGCTGCAGGTGATGGTGGCGGCACGCTGAAGCCAGCGGCCCGGCCGCTGCAGCTTGCCCCTTCGGTGTTGACACCGGCGAGCGCGGTGTCCCGGCCAGCCGTCCGCCGCGGGCGCGCCAGTGCCATTCTTCACGCGCGGTCGGCGCTCATTCAGGAATGCTCGGCATGTCGTGAAGCCTGAGTCCGGGCGGCGGCCGCCAGCACACAGAATTCCGGCCATGACGGCCACGCTCGAGAACGCCCCACCCGCCAGGCTGCGCCGCATGGCCTGCCCGCGCTGCACCGCGCCGATGCGCGAGCTGAGCCTGCCGACGCACCGACCGGTACCCATCACGGTGGAACATTGTCCCGGCTGCCGGCTGGTCTGGTTCGACGAACTCGAATCGGTGCAGCTCGACGGCCTGGGCTGGGTGCGCCTGCTGCGCGAGATGGAAGACGGCGGCCGGCGGCCGCTGGCCGACGCGGCGGTGGCGCGCCCGGCCTGCCCGGCCTGCGCCGCGCCGCTGAACCGGGTGCAGAACCGCACGCGCTACGGCCTGTTTGCCGCCCTGGAGTGCCCGCAGCGCCATGGCCACCTGCACAGCCACAGCGGGCTGCTGGCCGAACGCGGCCTGGTGCGGCCGCTGGGTGTCGCCGAGCGCCGCGCGCTGGCGCAGGAAAAGCACCGCCTGCACTGCTTCAACTGCGGCGCCGCGGCGGCCGCCAGCGACGACAGCTGCAGCTACTGCCGCACCGCGCTGGTGGTGCTGGACCTGCCGCGCCTGGCCCATTCACTGCGTCTGCGCAACGACGCCATGGCGCCATCGCCCACCACGCTGGGCCGGCACGCCGTGTGGTCTTGCCGCGGCTGCGGTGCGGCGCTCGACCCCGGGCGCGAAACCAGTTGCTCGCATTGCAGCCACCTCGTGGTGGCGCAGGAGCTGCCCGACATCCACCCCTTGCTCGAAGCCGCCGAAGCCGAGCAGGCTGCCGCCGCCGCGGTCGAAGCGCAGCGCCGGGCGCGTTTTCCCAGCACGCGGCAGCCGCGCACAGCCGCCGCGCCGCCGCGTGCGCTGACCTCGCGGCCGCCGCGGGCCAGCCGGGTGCGCAGCCTGATGCTGGCCGGCTGGCTGCCGCTGTGGCTGCTGCTGGCCGCGGCATGCGGCCTGGTCGCGCCGGCGATCTTCGACCTGCCCTGGCCGGCCCGCCCGCCAGCCGAAGCGCTGCGCGCCCAAGCCGTGGGTGAGGACCCACGTGCGCTGTGGGGCTGGGCCGAGGCCTGGCGCCTGCTGCAGCCCGACGACCGCAAAGGTCTGCGCGTGCTGCGCCTGGCACTCTTCGACGTCTACACGCGCCAGCTCACCGGCGAACGCCCACCGGCCAAGGCCACGGTCGGCGGCCTGCTGGACGGCAGCGCGATGCAGGCTTCGACACGCCCCTTGGCGCCCGACCTGGGCCGCTGGGACCGTGCGCTCGGCCGCCAGCTCCGCCTGCTGCCCCCGGCCGGCGACGCGCCGCTGCCCGAAGAGGCCCTGCGCCCCGGCAGCCGCCTGCAGCAGCAGGCGCCCGGTGTGTGGCTCGACGACACGCGGGCCGATGGTCTGTGGGCGCCGCAGGTCGAGAACAGCGGCCCGGGGCCACTGCGCATCACGCGCCTGGCGCTGAAAGTGATGGTCGCCGGCCCCAACGGCGTGGGCTGGCGCTGCGAGCCTGCGCGCGGCGCCGCGCCCGTGCTGCCGGCCGGCGCGCGCTTGCAGCTGCTGTGCCGCACCACCGTGCTGGTGCGGCTGCAGGAGGATCTGTGGTCCGCGGCCCTGCGCCGGCTCGACAGCGACGCACCGCCGACCCTGGAGTGGCGCGACGAGGGCATGGCCATGGCGGGCGCGTGGAACCAGGCGGTCGACCTGTTGATTGCCGACGCCGCCGGCAGCTCGGTGCCGCTGGACCGCTTCCTGCGCCGCCACACCGAACTGCGCCGCGGCCTGCCGCCGGTGGCCAGCGCGGCTGCGCAGCCGCGCGCCAGCCTGCTGGCGCCGGTGCGCGCGCTGGCGACGACAGAGCGCTGGCAGGCGATGCCGACAGCGCAGCGCCAGGCGCTGGCGCTGGCTGCGCTGCTGCTGGCTTTCGTCGGCTACAGCGCCGTGGCGCGCCGCCATGGCGAACGCCGGGCGCGTTGGGCGCTGCTGCTGGTGGCCGTGCCGCTGGCCTGGCTGGCGG
>JANNFE010000131.1:0-27401 GCA_031379415.1 Betaproteobacteria bacterium
AGCTCCAGGATGTCGGCCGGCGCCGGCTTCAGCACCACCTGGTACTGGTAGTAGTGCTGCAGGCGGTTGGGGTTGTGGCCGTAGCGGCCGTCCTTGGGGCGGCGGCTGGGCTGCACGTAAGCCGCCTTCCAGGGTTCCGGGCCCAGGGCGCGCAGGAAGGTGGCGGTGTGGCTGGTGCCGGCGCCCACTTCCATGTCGTAGGGCTGCAGCAGGGCGCAGCCCTGGGCGTCCCAGTAGGACTGCAGTTTCAGGATGATCTGCTGGAAGGTGAGCATGCTGCGCGCGAAAGCGTAACCAGGTCGGGCTGCCGAGTTTACGGGGCCGGTGCGGCGCCGACCCTTGCGGCCGGCTACGCCACCGCCAGCTCCGGGGAACGCCGCAGCAGTTCGTGGATGGCAGGCAGGGCCGCTTCGGTGGCGCGGCGGCCGGCCTCCACCAGGTAGGGCATGGCCGCGGTGTCGAAGAGCCCCACGCGCCGCTCCAGACGCGGCACCAGACTCAGCAGCCGCGTGCCTCCGGCAGCGGCCTCGGCCAGGCGGGCCTGCATCAGGTTGTTGGTGAGGGCCGAAGTGACTTGCGCCAGCATTCGCGACGGGCCGTCGATGCGACGCGGCATGGGCGACTCGAAGCCCAGCGCCAGCACCGCCTGGGCATCGGCAGCGGCGCCGACGGGCAGCGGGTCGGCCACGAAGCCATCGATGAGCCGCCGGCCGTCGATGTGCACCGGCGCGAACATGAAGGGCAAGGCGATGCTGGCGCGCAGTGCCTGCACCAGGCTGCCGCTGCGCAACACCACGCGTTCGCCGGTGGCGGCGTCGGTGGCAGTAACGCGCAGGGCCAGGCCCAGCCCTTCGATGCGCGCATCGCCGAAGGCCTGCTCCAGACGCTGCATCACCAGGCGGTCGTCACGCAATGCGAAGTCGGCGTCGAAACGGCCCAGGCGTGGCCACAGCATCTGCGGGATGGCGCGCCAGCGGCGCGGGCGCGTGACCTCGGCCGACCACAGCGTGGTGGCGATGCGCACCGCCTCCTGAGCGTCGTGCCCGGCGGCGATCAGTGCGCCAAACAGGGCGCCGGCGCTGCATCCCACCACCAGGTCGGGCCTCAGCCCTTCGCGCACCAGCACCTCCACCATGCCCAGGGCGGCCATGCTGCGCACGCCGCCGCTGCCCAGCACGATGGCGAAGCGGGGGCGCGGGACGGACCGGAGGGGCGGGACGTTGTGCATGGGTAGGCTCGCTGCGGTTGACGGTGCGCGACCCCGAAATGAGGCGCTGCACCCTGTCAATCGCAGGGCGCGGCCAAATACCGCCACGGCAGGCCCCGATGCGCGTCCGATAGGGGGCAGCCGGCACGCGCGGCGGGTTCAGCGCGCCGCCAGAAACGCTACCGCCTCGCGCGTTTCGGGCGCCAGCGCGCCCATCGTGGCCTGCAGGTGCGGCAGCGCTTCGGCGGCGCTCTGGCGCGCCGCATTGCCCTGCCCGGCTGCCTTTCGCACCACCGCCTGCGCAATGAGCGCCTGGCCCAACCAGGCGCTGTGCGTCAGCCCGCTGGCAGCACCCGCTGACCACATGGCGCGAGCTCGCAGCACCGCTTCGTCCACCCGTTCCAATGCCGCCGCATGGCGGCCCCGCGTGGCTTCGGTTCGCGCCAGCCATGCGGCGGCCAGCGTACGCGTGGGCTGGAAACGCGGGCTCGCGTCAAAGATCGCCAACGACCTGGCGAAGGCAGCATGGGCCGCCTCGACTTCACCGTGGGCCAGTGCTTCCTGGCCGGTGGCCAACGCCATCCGCGCGAACATGGGGTTGCTCGGCTGCATGACGCCTTGCAGGTGGCGGTGAGCGTCTTCACGCCGCTGCCGGCAGGCACTGCGGCCGACAGCCCGCGGACAACCGAGGTAGGCCGACTCGTGCATCGCCACGGCGTACAGGTCGCCGCTGGCGCGCGACGCCTCACGGGCGCGCTCGCCCAAGTCCACCGCCTCTTTCGTGCGGCCGACCATGAACAGGTGCTGGGCCAGGTTGGTGCGGCCAATCGGCACGACATCGGGGCCCTGCAGGGCCAACACACGCTCGAACGACGCCACGGCCGCCAGCAGTTGCCCGGCCTGCGCCTCGAGGATGGCCAAGTTGTTGGTCCAGATGCCCACCGCGCCAGTATGGCCACGGCCCATCTGCTCGTACTCCAACAGCCCGGCGCGCAGCGTCTGGATGCCCGCGCCCAGCCTGCCCATGCGGGCTTCGGAAAAGGCCAACTGCAGCCGCAGCGTGAGTGACGAGGCGCGCTGGCCGGGCCGCGGCGACCCCATCACCTGCAGCGCCTCGCGGAACTGATCGGCTGCGTCCTTGGGCAACCCGGCCTGCGCGGTGCGCATGGCGCGAAAGTTCAGACACGTCAGCAGCAGGGTGGGATCGGCCTGCGGTCCGCTGCGCAGCACGGGCAATGCCGCGGTGTACGCAGCTTCAGCCAGCGCCGCATCGGGCGTGATGGCCAGGTCCGAGGCGCGCATGCAGTCGGCCAGCGCCCGCAGCCCCGCGCCGGCGGGGCCCGCGGCGTCGGTGGCGAGCCGGGCGGTGTCGAGCACAGCCCGCATGCGATCGGATTCGTCGATCTCGCTGTACAGGCCGGCCAGCGTCAGCTGCAGCCGCGCCTGCAACAGCGGCGCGTCCTTGAACTGACGCAGCGCCTGGGCTTCACCTTGCACCAGCAGTTCCTTGGCCGTGACGGCCTTGCCGGGCGTGCTGGTCAGCAGAAAGCCGAGAAACTCGTCGGTGGCTTCTGCCGCATCGCGCTCGCGCACCGCGCGCTGCGCCTGCGCCACCGCTTCCGCCCGCGCGGCCTGCGCCACGTCGCGCTGCGCGCGCGCTTCCAGCGCCTGCCAGGTCGTGCCTGCCACGCCGGCCAGCAGCGCCAGCAAGGTGGTCGACGCCGCACCGACCATCAGCCGGTTGCGCCGCACGAACTTGGTGGCGCGGTAACCCACGGTGTCGGCCACCGCGCTGACGGGTTCGTTGCGCAGGTGGCGTTGCACGTCGTCGGCCAACGCCTGCGCGCTGCCGTAGCGGCGCTCGGGTTCTTCGGCCAGGGCGCGCCGCACGATCTGGTCGAGCTCACCTTGCAGCCGCCGCGCCAGGCCCGCCGGCTGCAAGCCGCGTGCGGCGGCCAACGCCGCTGCTTCATGGCCCGTGCCGGCCAGCTGGCTGGGCCGCTGGATGTCGGGCAGCGCCGCAGCCTGCATCCAGGCCGTCAGCTCGCTGGTCCACGGCAGCCCGCTGGGGTGGCGGCCGGTCAGCAACTGACACAGCAACACGCCCAGCGCCCACACGTCGGTGGCCGTGGACACGGGTTCGCCGCGCACCTGTTCGGGCGCAGCCCAGGCTGGGGTGTAGGCACGCTGGCCGGTGCGCGTGATGGCCACGGCCGAAGGCGCCGCACCGGTGTCGCCTTCGTCCAACAGCCGCGCAATGCCGAAGTCCAGCAGCTTGACCTGGCCCTGCCCGTCGACCATCACGTTGCCGGGCTTGAGGTCGCGGTGCACCACCAGCTGCGCATGGGCAGCAGCCACGGCCTGCACGACGTCGACGAACAGCCGCAGCCGGCCATCGATGTCGAGCTGGCGTTCGTCGCACCAGCGGTCGATGGGTTTGCCGCGCACCAGCTCCAGCACCAGGTAGGGCTGGCCGTCATCGGTGACTCCGGCGTCCAGCAGGCGCGCGATGTGCGGATGTTCCAGCCGCGCCAGGATGCGACCCTCGCGCTCGAAGCGCTGGCTCGCCTGGGTGCCGTGCAGGCGCCCATGCATCAGCTTGACGGCGGCCTGGCCGTCGTGGCGGCCGTCGCTGCGCCGCGCCAGCCACACGCTGGCCATGCCGCCTTCGCCCACCGGCGCCTCGACCGTCCACGGCCCCATGCGGGGGCCGGCCGCGGGGGCCGGCGACGCCCCCTGCGCCGAGCCGGCCAGGAAGTGATCGCGGCCGGCTGCTTCATGGCGCTCGAGCAGCCCCCGCAGCAGCGCGGTGTCCTGCGGCGCGCGCAACGCCAGCTCGGCCAGCCAGGCCGCCCGCTCCGCTGGCGGCAGGTCCAGCAACTCGTCCAGTAAAGGGCTCAGGCGGGCCCAGGTGGCGGCGTCGGGGGTCTCGGGGTGGGCATTCATCAAGGCAGCGATGGCGCAGGCATCGTAAGGCGCAGGCCATGCAGCGGAGATCGCAAACCTGACCCGCAACACGACAAGCGCGCCGCGTGTCGTGTTCTGGCGCCGGCTTGCGATTCACCTTGCAGGCCCGCAGCCCGCGGCGCCGCAAATCCAGGAAGCCCGCCATGACCTACGCCCTGACCGCCCTGTTCCTCTTGTCTCTGTCGCTGGCCACGGCCGCCGCCACACTGGCGCATGTCGAGCGCACGCTGCGCGGGCTGCAGATCCCGCTGACGGGCGACTTCTAGGCCTGCAGCAGCCCGTGCAGCAGCGCGCGGGCCTTGTCCCAGTCGCGCTGGGCCGTGCGCTCCGAACCGCCGCGCAGCGCCGCGATCTCGGCAAACGTGAGCCCGGCGAAGAACTTCAGGTCCACCAGCTCGGCCAGGCGCGCATCGATGGCGGCCAGCCGCTCGACGGCCTGGCCGATGTGTTCCAGGTCTTCGGCCGCCGCGTCCACGGGTGCCATGGCGTTGTCTGACACGAAGGTGTCCAGCGCGGTGATGTCGAGCCCGCCACCGCGCTTTTGTGCGCCGCGCGCACGGGCATGGTCGATGGCGATGCCGCGCATGGCTCGGGCGGCGTAGGCCATGAAGTGCGCGCGGTCGGCAAACTGCAGACCCGGCCGCGCCGACATCTGCAGGTAGGCCTCGTGCAACAGCGTGGTGGGCGAGATCTGCTCTGCCTGGCCGCCCTTGTAGAGCTCGCGCCGGGCCATGCGCCGCAGTTCGGCATACAGCGATTCGAAACTCGGGGCGTCGGCGCCGGGCGTGGGCATGAGCCATCGTACCCGCGGCGACGGCACAGGCCGGCAGGCGCGTCGCCGGCACGCGCCTGCGCGCAGTTGGGGCCGCGGACCCCGCATTCAGGCACGTGGCGCTGACGTGCCGCCGCCGGGCCGGTTTGACGCAACTCAATTGCGAATTATTCGCATTCCGTTTAGAGTAGGCACAACACCAGCGCAGCCCACCCCCGCGGGCCGCCCATGAAATTGCCGCCCTCCTTGCGCTTGAACGACCTGCCGTCTGGCAGCCACGCCACCGTGAAGGCGCTGCGCGGTGGCGCACCCGGCGCCGATGCGGCGCTGCTGCGCCGCCTGGCCGAGATCGGCTTCATGCCCGGCGAGCCGCTGCACCTGCTGCGCCGCGGCCCCGGCGGGCGCGAGCCGCTGGCGGTGCAGGTCGGCGACACGATGTTCGCGCTGCGCGCACTGGAAGCGCAGTGCATCGAGGTGGAAGGCGCCCGTGTCTGAAGCCGTGCTACCGCGCCTGACCGTGGCCCTGGTGGGCAACCCCAACAGCGGCAAGACCTCGCTCTTCAACCGCCTGACCGGCGCGCGCCAGAAGGTGGCCAACTACGCCGGCGTCACGGTCGAGCGCAAGCTCGGCGTGGCGAAACTGGACGCCCGGCACAGCGCCGCCATCATCGACCTGCCCGGCACCTACAGCCTGCAGCCGGCCACGCCCGACGAGCAGGTGACGCTGGACGTGCTGCGCGGCCAGCGCGCCGGCGAGGCGCTGCCCGATCTGGTGGTGGCCGTGCTCGACGCCACCAACCTGCGCATGGGGCTGCGGCTGGTGCTGGAGCTGCGCGGCGAACTCGGCCGCGTCCAACGGCCGCTGCTGGTGGCGCTGAACATGGCCGATGCAGCGCGCGCGCAGGGCTTGGTTATCGATGTACTCCGCCTGGCCGCCGAGCTGGGCTGCGAAGTCGTGGAGACCGTGGCTGTGCGCGGTGACGGCCATGCCGCGCTGATCAAGGCCTTGCAGGCCCGCAGTGCGCTGCCCCGCGGCGCGGCTGCAGCAGCCGCATCGACTCCAGTGGCCAGCGACCCCGCCACGCTGCAGCGCGAAGTTCGCCGCATCCTGGCCGCCGCCGTCAGCCAGCCCACCGGCCGCGGCCGCTTCCAGCACCGCATCGACGTCGTCGTCATGCACCCCGTGTGGGGCCTGGTGCTGCTGGCCGCCCTGCTCTTCCTGATGTTCCAGGCCGTCTTCTCATGGGCCGTGGCGCCGATGGACGCCATCAAGGCCGCCATGGCCGGCATCGGTGACTTCATCACGGCCTATATGGCTGAAGGCCCGCTGCGCAGCCTGCTGGTCGACGGCGTGCTGGCCGGTGCCGGCGGCGTGCTCGTCTTCCTGCCGCAGATCCTGATCCTCTTCGCCTTCATCCTGGTGCTGGAAGACAGCGGCTACCTGCCGCGCGCCGCCTTCCTGCTGGACACGCTGATGGGCAAGGTGGGCCTGTCGGGCCGCGCCTTCATCCCGCTGCTGAGCAGCTTCGCCTGCGCCATACCCGGCATCATGGCCACGCGCACCATCGCCCACCCGCGCGACCGCCTGGCCACCATCATGCTGGCGCCGCTGATGACGTGTTCGGCGCGGCTGCCGGTGTATGCGCTGCTCATCGGCGCCTTCGTGCCGGCGCGCGACGTGGGCTGGTTCAACCTGCGCGGGCTCACCCTATTTGGCTTGTACGTGGCCGGCGTGCTCAGCGCCATGGCGGTGGGCTGGCTCATCAAGCGCGTGTGGCTGAAAGACCGCTACCAGCCGCTGATGCTGGAACTGCCGCCCTACCGCTGGCCCAGCCCGGCCGGGCTGGTGCTGGGGCTGGTGGAGCGGGCCAAGATCTTCCTGCGCCGCGTCGGCGGCATCATCTTCGCGCTGATGGTGGTGCTGTGGTTCCTGTCGAGCTGGCCCGGGCCGCCCGACGGCGCAGACCCGAGCCTCGGTCCGGCCATCCGGTACAGCCTGGCCGGGCAGCTGGGCCAGTTGCTGCAGCATGTCTTCGCCCCCATCGGCTTCAACTGGCAGATCTCGGTGGCGCTGGTGCCCGGGCTGGCAGCGCGAGAGGTGGCGGTGGGTGCCCTGGGCACGGTGTACGCGCTGTCGGCAGCGGGCGACTCGGTGGCCGAGACGCTGGCGCCGGTCATCGCGCAGGGCTGGTCGCTGGCCACCGCCTATTCGCTCATCGCCTGGTACGTGTTCGCGCCGCAATGCCTGTCGACGCTGGCGGTGGTGAAGCGCGAGACCAACTCCTGGCGCTACCCGCTGCTGATGGCCGGCTACCTCTTCGTGCTGGCCTACGCCGCGGCCTTCGTCACCTACCGCGCCACCTTGTGGCTGGGGGGCTGAACATGATCTGGCAGTTGCTCTTCACCACGCTGCTGGTGCTGGGCTGCAGCGTCTACGCGCTGTGGTCCTTGCTGCCGGCGGCGCTGCGCCAGCGCGTGCGCGCGGCCGTGGGCCGCCAGGCGGTGGCCGAAGCCGGCTGCGGTGGCGGCTGCAAGGGCTGCGGCCCGGCACCGGGCGCAGAGCAGGTGGTGCGCGTGGTCAAGCGCCGCGACGGCGGCTGAGCAGCAGCAAGGCCAGCGCCACGGCCAACAACGGCCACAGCCCGGCGCGCGAGGCCCACCAAGCAAACGGCGTGCTGCCCTGGCGCCCCTGCACCTGGGCCAGCAGCACGCCGCGGAAATGCGGCGGCAGCGTGGCGGTCACCCTGCCGTGGTGGTCGATGACGGCCGTGGCGCCGGTGTTGGTGGCCCGCACCATGGGCAGCTGGAACTCCAGCGTGCGCAGGCGCGAAATGTTCAGGTGCTGCGGAATGGCGCTGCTGTCGCCGAACCAGCCGATGTTGCTGATGTTGGCAAACAGCGTCGGCGCTTTGGCGGGGTCGATGAAGCGCCGCGCCAGTTCTTCTCCGAACAGGTCTTCGTAGCAGATGTTGGGCGCCACGCGCTGCGCGCCGACGGCAAACGACGGCGGGTTGAGCACGCCGCGTGCGAAATCGCCCAGCGGGATGTTCATCATCTGCGTGAACCAGCGGAAGCCGGTCGGGATGAACTCGCCGAAGGGCACCAGGTGCAGCTTGTCGTAGCGGTACTCGGGCGCCGCCGACAGGCCGATCACCGAGTTGGTGTAGCCGCGCTCGAAGTCGCCCAGCGGCACGCCCACCAGCGCGGCACGACCGGGCGACGCAAAGTGCGCCTGCAACGCCTGCCAGTAGCCGGGCGCGAAGTCGTCCAGCTGCGAGGGCAACAAGGGCACCGCGGTCTCGGGCCCGATGACCAGGTCGGCCTGGGCGCCGCGCAGCTCGCGCGCCACCCAGGCGAGCGTTTCCGGCATGTGCTCGGCGGCGAACTTCTCGTCCTGTGCCACGTTGCTCTGCAGCAGCGCCACGCTCAGTTCGCCGGCGGGCTGCGTGAAGTCGCGCGGCGCCAGCCAGGCGGCGCCCACCAGCACCGCCACGGCCGCGGCCGGCAGCCAGCGGCGCTGCACCGCCGTCCGTACCACCATCTGCACCAGCGCCACGGCCGCCGCGGCCAGCATCGCGCCCATGCCGTAGACGCCCAGCCAGGGCGCCAGGGCGGCCAGCGGCGCATCGACCTGCGAATAGCCGCTGGCCACCCAGGGAAAGCCGGTGAAGACGACGCCCCGCGCCAGTTCGGCCAGCAACCACAGCGCGGCGAAGAGCAACGCGTCGGTGCCTGTGCCGCGGCGCCAGCGCGCGAAGAGAGCCGCTGCCGCAGCGAGGTACAGCGACAGTGCCGCCGACAGCGCAAACACCGCCGCTCCGGCCAGCACCGCCGGCAGGCCGCCCTCGCGGTGCATGCTGATGTCGCGCCACCAGGTGCCGGCGCACAGCCCGGCCGTGCCGTAACACCCGCCCAGCAGCGCCGCGCGGCGCGGCGAGCTGGCGTCCAGCCGCCAGACCAGCGCCGCCAGCGTCAGCAGCGGCAGCGGCCAGGCCGCGGTGTGCACGAAAGCCAGAGTCTGCAGCGCGCCCAAGGCGGCCGCCGCGGCGGGTTCACCCAGCCGGCGCAGCCCCGGGCTCAATCGACGTCGCCACCTTCCGACGCGCCTTCGCTGACCGGCACGCGCGCCACGCGGAACCAGCGCACGGCGCCGCCGCGCGTGAGCATCACCGTGAAGCGCAGGCCGCCCACGTCCACCGCTTCGCCGCGGCGCGGCACGCGGCCGAGTTCCTGTGCCACCAGGCCGCCGATGGTCTCGAAGGCGTCTTCCGCCAGCAGGGTGCCGAAGGCCTCGTTCACGGCCACGATGGTCACGTCGCCGGCCACTCGGTGGGTGCCGTCGGCCAGCGTGTAGATGCCGTTCTCCTGCTCCTGTTCGTCGAACTCGTCCTCGATCTCGCCGACGATCTCTTCCAGCACGTCCTCGATGGTGATGAGCCCGGCGGTGTTGCCGAACTCGTCGATGACGATGGCCAGGTGGTTGCGGTTGCTGCGAAAGTCGCGCAGCAGTTCGTTCAGGCGCTTGCTTTCGGGCACGAAGACGGCCGGCCGCAGCAGCGTGCGCAGGTTGAGCTCGGGCGCGCGTTGCAGCTTCAGCAGGTCCTTGGCCATCAGGATGCCGATGATGTTGTCGCGCTCGCCGTCGTAGATCGGGAAGCGCGAGTGCGAGGTGCCGATCACCAGCGCCAGCAGCTCGTCGTAGTCGGCCTGGATGTCCAGCAGGTCCATGCGCGGCGTGGGCACCATCACGTCGCCGGCCGTCATGTCGGCCATGCGCAGCACACCTTCCAGCATCAGGCGCGACTCGGGCTCGATGAGCTCCTTGTCCTCGGCCTCGGCCAGGATGCGGATGAGTTCAGCCTGGCTGTCGGGGCCGGGCGAGATGAGATCGACCAGGCGCTCGAAGAAGCCCCGTTTGTCCACGCGCGTTGCAGCGGCGCGCGCGGACCTTGCAGACGCAGGTTCGGACACTGAGCAGGTGCCGGCAGTGGAGAAGGCGCGAAGAATAACCGAGCCGTGCGGCGCGGCCGCCGCGGGCGGCGACAATGCGCGCCCTTCGTGCCTTGCCCCTATGCCCATGAACCTGGCCTCCCTGGCTGCCCTGCGCTTGCCAATTGCCGCGATGGCCGCCGTCATCGTGCTGTCCAACGTGCTCGTGCAGCACCCCATCAATGACTGGCTGACCTGGGGCGCCTTCAGCTACCCGCTGGTCTTCCTGGTCAGCGACCTCACCAACCGCGCGCTGGGGCCGCTGGCCGCGCGCCGCGTGGCCTGGGTGGGCTTCGGCATCGCGGTGCTGGTGTCGCTGGCGCTGGCGCCTTGGCGCATTGCGCTGGCCTCGGGCTGCGCCTTCCTGTTCTCGCAGATCATGGACATCGCCGTCTTCAACCGCTGGCGGCGGCTGAGCTGGTGGAAGGCACCGCTCATCGGCGGCCTGGTGGCCAGCGTGGTGGACACGGCGGTGTTCTTCTTCCTGGCCTTTGCCGGCACCGACATGGACTGGCTGCTGCTGGCCACCGGCGACCTGGCCGTGAAGGCCGCCATGGCCGCGCTGCTGCTGGCACCCTACCGCGCGCTGCTCCCCCGGCTGGGCACCTGGGCGGCGCCTTGACGCTCGTATTGACAGCTCTCGGGGCTTGCAACACAGTCGCCGACCCCCATATCCCTGCACCTCTGCGCTACACCGAGCCGCCATGTCGAATGTTCCCAACCGGGGTTTGATCCCCGCCACCATCCTCACCGGCTTCCTGGGCTCCGGCAAGACCACGCTGCTCAAGCGCGTGCTGTCGGAGGCCCACGGCCAGAAGATCGCGGTCATCGAGAACGAGTTCGGCGAGGAGAACATCGACAACGAGATCCTGGTCGCCGACACCAAGGAGCAGGTCATCCAGATGAACAACGGCTGCGTCTGCTGCACCATCCGCGAAGACCTGCGCAGCACCTTGTCCGACCTGGCGGCGCGCCGCCGCAAGGGCGAGCTCGACTTCGAGCGCGTGGTCATCGAAACCACCGGCCTGGCCGACCCCGGCCCGGTGGCGCAGACCTTCTTCATGGACGACGAGATCGCCGAGAGCTACCTGCTGGACAGCGTGCTCACGCTGGTCGACGCGAAACACGGCGACCAGCAGCTGAATGACCGCCAGGAGGCGCGGCGCCAGATCGGCTTTGCCGACCAGATCTTCATCAGCAAGAGCGACCTCGTGAGCGAGGAAGACACCGCCGCGCTGATCCACCGCATCAAGCACATGAACCCGCGCGCGCCGCAGCGCAAGGTGCACTTCGGCGAGGTGCCGATCAGCGAGGTCTTCGACCTCAAGGGCTTCAACCTCAACGCCAAGCTCGAGATCGACCCCGAGTTCCTGAACGCCGACGACGGCCATGGTCATCACCACCATGACCATGACCACGACCACGACGAACACTGCGACCACCCGGCGCACCACGCCCACGACGACGACGTGAAGAGCTTCGTCTTTCGCAGCAAGAAGGCCTTCAATCCCGCCAAGCTGGAAGACTTCCTGGGCGCCATCGTGCAGGTCTACGGCCCCAAGATGCTGCGCTACAAGGGCGTGCTGTTCATGAAAGGCAGCGACCGCAAGGTCATCTTCCAGGGCGTGCACCAGTTGATGGGCAGCGACCTGGGCCCGAAGTGGGCGCCTGGCGAGGACAAGGGCAGCAAGATGGTCTTCATCGGCATCGACCTGCCCAAGGACGTGCTGCTGCAAGGCCTGGAACAGTGCCTCGTGTGATGGATTCCAGCCTCGCCACCCGCCGCCTGTCGCCCTGCTGTAGGGCGTGGCTACAATCCGCGCGCCTTGCAGGCCCCCCGGCCGCAAGAGGCACCCCCGCAATCGGCGGGGGCACCCGATGACACAGCCGCCAGATATGGCTGTCCCGACAGCAGGCGAGGAGGTACCCGTGAGCAAGCCACCGGCCAAGACAGCGGCCGCCAGCAAGGCACCCGCCAAGGCAGCGGCCGCACCCGCCAAGCCCAGCGCAGCGGCGGCCGCCAAGCCGGCCGCCAAGGCCGCGCCGGCTCCCGCGCCGGCTCCTGCCAAGCCCGCTGGCGCCAGCAAACCCGGCAACATCAAGCCCAGCGCCAAGACAGCGCCGCAGAATCAACTGCCGACCATGGCGCCGGCCCCGTACATGAACCGGTTCACCGACCGCTTCGCCCCGGCCGCACCCGCTGCGCGGCAGTTGACGGAAACCGCCGACATCCCCAAGTCCATCCGCAAGATCGACCCCAAGCTCGCCAACGCCTGGAAAGCCAAGCCCGGCCGTGAACTCACGGTCGAAGAGCTGCTGGCCATGCCCGATGCCGAGTACATGAACGACAAGCAGCTGGACTTCTTCCGCGCCCAATTGCAGAAGCAGAAGGACGACCTGCTGTCGAACGCGGGTGAAACCACCGAGCACCTGCGCGAAGACACCTCCATCGTGCCCGACCCGGCAGACCGCGCCACCATCGAAGAAGAGCACGCGCTGGAGCTGCGCACGCGTGACCGCGAACGCAAGCTGCTGAAGAAGATCGCGCAGTCGCTCACCCGCCTGGAAAGCGGCGACTACGGCTTCTGCGACGAGACCGGCGAGCCCATCGGCCTGCAGCGCCTGCTGGCGCGGCCCACGGCCACGCTGTCGCTGGAAGCGCAGCAGCGGCGTGAACTCAAGCAGAAGATGTTCGGTGATTGAGACCCCCCCGAAGCGCCTGCGGCGCCTCCCCCCAGGGGGCGGCGCTGGCGGCCCGGCTGAGCCGGCTGCGCGGCGCCCGCTTGATGGGCAGGCATCGCGGCCCGCCCGACGGGGCGCGGGGAAGTGCCAGTAGTGCACACGGCCGCGGCGCGACCCCGGAGTACCATTTAGGCGTCATGGCCGAAAACGAGAGCTTTTTCCGCAAGGTGGTGCGCTTCGTGGCGAACCCCGCCACCGACTGGACCGACCTCAATTCGCGCCAGGAAGACAACCGCGAGCTCGAACTCGAAAAGTCCGAACTCAGGGCCATGATCGAGCGCAAGCGCCGCAACGACTTCGTGCGCAAGCGTGAATTCGACATGCTGCGCCGCGTGCGCCGCGAAGGCTTGTCGCCCGAGCAACTGGCGGCGCTGGGTACCTCGTCGCGCCTGGACGACTCCGAAGCCCGGCTGCACGAAGGCGGCACCGCACGCCCCGACGGCGTGAAGGCCAAGATCGACGAGATCGAACAGCAGATGGTCGGTGACGCCGGCTTCCATTCAGGCCGCAGCCGGCCCATGGGTCTGGGTGCCCCGCCCAGCGGCGCAGCCGAGCCACCAGTGCTCACGCGCGAAGCCTACGCACCGGAGCCGCCGCGCCGCGGCGGCATTGTCGAAGGCGGGCCGCTGGCGCCGCCACCGCTGCCGGTGATGAACCTGCCGCCGTCGGCCGCGCCGGCGCCGGTGCAAATGGGTGGAGGGCTGCCGCCCTTGGCGCCGCTGTCCACCGTGTCCTTCGACGGCGCCGGCCAGGGCCTGAACAACGGCGCGTCGCGGGCGAGCGAACAGAACAGTGTCTCGGGCGAGCCCAGCGCCTTCAGCAGCCCTTTTTCGGTGGAAGTCAGCGAGGTCCAGCACGACCCCGAGCTCGACGAGGCCGTGATCGCTTTCGCGAATGCCGATTTCACTCAGTGCGAAGAGGCGCTGCAGCGCATCACCGGGCCTGAGGGCACGCGCGGCCAGCATGCCGAGACCTGGCTGGTGCTGTTCGACCTCTATCGCGCCACCGGCCAGCAGCAGCGCTTCGAGAGCCTGGCGGTCGAATACGCGCAGCAGTTCGGCTGGTCGGCGCCGCAGTGGTATTCGCTGCCCAAGCTGGTGGCCGATGCGCAGGCCGAAGAGCCCGTCATCAGCTCGGCCAGCGCCACGCGCAGCCACGGCGACGTGGGCTGGCTGGCACCCGAGCACCTGGACATCGAAGCCGTGGCCCGCCTGCGCTCGCAGACGCTGCAGATGCCGCTGCCCTGGGTCTTCGACTGGCATCAGCTGCGCCATGTCGACGCCGAGGCGGCGATGCAGCTGTCCATGCTCTTCCGCCTGTGGAGCGGCCAGGCGCTGGAGCAGCGCTGGCTCTCCGGCGAGCGCCTCTTTGCCGTGTTGCAGGACGCCGCACCCACCGGCCTGCGCGACGCCGACCCGGCCTACTGGCTGACGCGCCTGGACGCTCTGCGCCTGGCCAACCGCCCCGACCAGTTCGACGAAGCCGCCATCGACTACTGCGTCACCTATGAAGTGAGCCCGCCGTCGTGGGAGCCTACACGCTGCAAGGTGCACATCAGCAGCTCCGGTTCCAGCACGCGCCAACCCGACCTGTCACTGGTCAGCGATGTCTCCACCGGCTTCATGGAGTCGCACCTGGCCGACGACGGCGGCGGCCAGGTCGAGGTGGCTCACGTGGAGCTTTCCGGCCAGCTCATCGGCGACATCAGCGGCACGCTCGGCAAGCTGCAGAGCGAACTGACCAGCGCACCGGTGATCAGCGTCAGCTGCGCACGCCTGATCCGCGTCGACTTCATCGCCGCCGGCGACCTGCTGAACTGGGTGCTGGCCAAGCGCAGCGAGAGCCGCGCCGTGCACTTCGTCGACACGCACCGCCTGGTGGCGCTGTTCTTCGGCGCCATGGGCATCAACGAGCACGCCAAGGTGCAAGTCCGCAAGGTCTGAGCCTTGCGCCGGGGCGCGGCGGCCCCACTTCCAGGGCATACATGGAAAACTACCACGGCACCACCATCGTCAGCGTGCGCCGCGGCCCGCTCGTCGCCATCGGCGGCGACGGCCAGGTCACGCTGGGCCACATCGTCGTCAAGAGCAGCGCGCGCAAGGTGCGCAAGCTCTACCGCGAACAGGTGCTGGCCGGCTTTGCCGGCGCCACGGCCGACGCCTTCACGCTCTTCGAGCGCTTCGAGGCCAAGCTGGAGAAGCACCAGGGCCACCTGCAGCGCGCGGCCATCGAGCTGACCAAGGACTGGCGCACCGACCGCGTGCTGCGCCGCCTGGAAGCCATGCTCGCCGTGGCCGACGCCAGCACCTCGCTCATCATCACCGGCAACGGCGACGTGCTCGAGCCCGAACACGGCATTGTCGCCATCGGCTCGGGCGGCGCCTACGCGCAGGCCGCGGCGCGCGCGCTGCTGGCGCACACCGAAATGACACCTGCAGAGATGGTCAAGCGTTCGCTCGAAATTGCCGGCGACATCTGCATCTACACCAACCAGAACCACATCGTCGAGGTGTTGGGCGGGTGAACGGCCAGGCCTCAGCGCGGCATCAGCACGACGGGCTGCGCTTGCAGCACGATCCGAACGCGCTCCGGATACTCGTGACGCGAGTCACCCGTGGCCGCGCCGAGGCCCGCACCCAACAAGGCCCCGGTGATGGCCCCGCCAACGGCAGCCACGCCAGAGAAGTTGTAGCCGTCGCCGCGCGTGCGATAGGTGGCGAGCCCCACGGCACCACCGGCAGCACCGCCCATCAGCCCGCCGCCCAGGGCGCGCGTTCCCGCACCACCCGCCACGCGCGCTGCCACCGAAACTTCACCGCGTTGCAAACCATCGGCCGTGCGGCAGCGCACCACCAGCGCGCCCGCGCCAGCGACCACGGTCACCCGCCCCGGCGCGTTGGCGGTCCAGTTGGCTTGGCCGTTGTCGAGTGTGCAGGCCGCGCCCTCCAGCGCCACGCCCATGGGCGTCACGGCCTCCAGTTCGATCACCTGCAGCCCCCCGCTGCGCGGCAGCGTGCTGCAGGCACTGAGCGCGCAAACGGCCAACCCCGCCATACCCCGCCCTGCCATCCGCAACGATTCCATGGCCGCCCTCTTCCCTTTGCCGTTCATGATGGCGACAAAGTCTGAGCGCCAGGAGCCCCCTTGACCACGACAAATCTGATGACGCCACAAGAAATCGTCTCCGAACTCGACCGCCACATCGTCGGCCAGCAGGCCGCCAAGCGCGCGGTGGCCATCGCCTTGCGCAACCGCTGGCGGCGCCAGCAGGTGGAAGGGCCGCTCAAACACGAGATCACGCCCAAGAACATCCTCATGATCGGCCCCACCGGCGTGGGCAAGACCGAGATCGCGCGCCGCCTGGCGCGGCTGGCCGGCGCGCCTTTCATCAAGGTGGAAGCGACCAAGTTCACCGAGGTGGGTTATGTCGGCAAGGACGTCGACACCATCGTGCGTGACCTCGTCGAAGTGGCCGTCAAGGAAGAGCGCGAGCGCCACAAGCGCGCCAAGCAGGCCGCCGCGGTGGACGCCGCCGAGGAGCGCATCCTCGACGTGCTGGTGCCCATGCCCAGAGACTCACGCGACGAGCGCAGCAACTCGCGCAGCATCGGCTTTGGCACCGAGGCCGCGCCGGCCGACAACACGGCGCGCCAGGTCATGCGCAAGCGCCTGCGCGAAGGCACGATGGACGACAAGGAGATCGAACTCGACGTGGCCGAAGCCAGGCCGACGCTGGAGATCCTGGGCCAGCAGGGCATGGAAGAGATGGCCGAACAGCTCAAGGGCCTGTTTTCGCAGGCCGGCGTGCCCAGGCGCAAGCTGCGCAAGATGAAGATCGGCGAGGCCATGAAGCTGCTGCAGGACGAAGAAGCCGGCAAGCTGGTCAACGAGGACGAGATCCGCGCCGCCGCGCTGGCGCAGGCGGAAGGCAACGGCATCGTCTTCATCGACGAGATCGACAAGGTCGCCTCGCGCGGCGAAGCGATGGGTGCCGAGGTCAGCCGCCAGGGTGTGCAGCGCGACCTGCTGCCGCTGGTGGAAGGCACCACCGTCAGCACCAAATACGGCCAGGTCAAGACCGACCACATCCTGTTCATCGCCAGCGGCGCCTTCCACCTGGCCAAGCCGAGTGACCTGATCCCTGAACTGCAGGGCCGCTTCCCGATCCGCGTGGAACTCAGTTCGCTGAGCGTGGCCGACTTCGAGGCCATCCTCACCAGCACCCACGCCAGCCTGGTGAAGCAGTACCAGGCCCTGCTGGCCACCGAGGGCGTGACCCTGCAATTCACACCCGAGGGCGTGCAAAGGCTGGCGCAGATCGCGTTCGAGGTGAACGAGCGCACCGAGAACATCGGCGCGCGCCGCCTGGCCACCGTGATGGAGCGGCTGCTCGACGAGATCAGCTTCGACGCCCCCAACCGCGCCGGGCAGACGGTGCTGATCGACGCCGCGCTCGTGGAAGCGCGCCTGGCCGACCTGGCGCACGACGAGGACCTGTCGCGCTACATTCTTTGACAGCCCGCGGGCGTCATGCCGACCCGCGATAATTGCGTGTCCCATAACAACAAGGAAAAAGGCGACATGACTTCACTTCCCCTCTTCATCGCGCCGGCGCGCTACGACGACGCCGAGGCCGCGCTGGCCCAGGTGCAGGCCATCTACCGCAGCAGCATCGAGCATCTGCGCGAGAGCCTGCGCCGCTTCGTCGCTGGTGAAGACGACGGCCAGCACGTGCGCGCCTGCTACCCCTTCGTGCGCGTGCGCACCGACACCGTGGCACGCGCCGATTCGCGCCTCTCCTACGGCTTCGTGGCCGGCCCCGGCACCTTCGAGACCACGATCACGCGGCCCGATCTCTTCGGCGACTACCTGCTGCAGCAGTTCCGCCTGCTGCTGAAGAACCACGGCGTGGCCATCGAGGTGGGCACCAGCGCGCAGCCGATACCGGTGCACTTCTCGCTGGCCGAACACGACCACCTGGAAGGCAACATGAGTGCAGAGCGCCGCGTGCGCATGCGCGACCTCTTCGACCTGCCGGACCTGGCGGCCATGGACGACAGCATCGCCAACGGCACGCACGACCCGCGGCCGGGCGAACCGCAACCGCTGTCGCTGTTCACGGCGCCGCGCGTGGACTATTCGCTGCACCGCCTGCGCCACTACACCGGCACCGCGCCCGAGCACTTCCAGAACTTCGTGTTGTTCACGAACTACCAGTTCTACATTGACGAGTTCATCAAGCTCGGCCACGCCGTGATGGCTGACACGGCGAGCGAATACGAGGCCTTCGTGCAGCCCGGCAACGTCATCATGCGCCGCAGCGGTGAAGCGGCCCGCCCGGGCGACGACCTCGGCGCTGCGCCGCCGCGCCTGCCGCAGATGCCGGCCTACCACCTGCGCCGGTCCGACCACAGCGGGCTCACCATGGTCAACATCGGTGTCGGCCCGGCCAACGCCAAGACCATCACCGACCACGTGGCCGTGCTGCGGCCGCATGCCTGGTTGATGCTGGGCCACTGCGCCGGCCTGCGCAACAGCCAGCAGCTGGGCGACTACGTGCTGGCCCACGCCTACATGCGCGAAGACCATGTGCTCGACGAAGAGCTGCCGCTGTGGGTGCCGATCCCGGCGCTGGCCGAAGTCCAGGTGGCGCTGGAACAGGCGGTGGCCGACGTGACGCAGCTGCAGGGCTACGAGCTCAAGCGCATCCTGCGCACGGGCACGGTCGCGAGTACGGACAACAGGAATTGGGAGCTGCTGCCCCACTTCGGCCCCGAGCGCCGCTTCAGCCAGAGCCGCGCGGTGGCACTGGACATGGAAAGCGCGACGATTGCCGCCAACGGCTTTCGCTTCCGCGTGCCCTACGGCACCCTGCTGTGCGTCAGCGACAAACCGCTGCACGGCGAGATCAAGCTGCCCGGCATGGCCAACCACTTCTACCGTGAGCGGGTCGACCAGCACCTGCGCATCGGCATGCGGGCGGTGGAGCTGCTGCGCCAGAAGCAGTCGGGCAGCCTGCACAGCCGCAAGCTGCGGAGTTTTGCCGAGGTGGCTTTCCAGTAGGCGATGAAGCCGCCAGCGAACCACAGGGCTGGCCCGTGACGCTTTCCGCTCGGCGCGACTTCCGGCGTTCGGCCTCCTGAACGCACAGTTCGGCACCCGCTGCCGGCAGCATGTCGCATGGCCGGCGGTCCGCGCCACGGCATCTGGCAGCATCGCTGCGCGCGCACCCACCCCGAGGTCGACGCCGATTCGAACCTGGAGTGCCCCTTGCCCTGCATCCACCCCCTCGCCGTCCGGGCCCGCCGCCTCTCGCTGCTGGCCGCCAGCCCCCTGGTAGTGCTTGTGGGCCAGCAGGCCGCGCTGGCCCAGGACGCTGCCGGTCCCGGGCAGCCCGACCCCGCCCAGCCGCAGACCACCAGCGCACAGCGCGTGGAGATCACCGCACGGCAAAGCGCCACCGACCTGCGGCGCGCCGCGCGCACGGCCAAGCAGATCTATGGCCGCGAGGAGCTCGACAAGTACGGTGACACCAACGCGCTGGACGTCATGCGCCGCCTGCCTGGCGTCAACGTGGGCAGCGGCGGACCGCGCATGCGCGGGCTGGGCGCCGGCTACACGCAGATCCTGATCAACGGCGACCCCATGCCGCCCGGCTTTGCGCTCGACCAGCTGAGCCCGGCCCAGATCGAGCGCATCGAGGTGCTGAAGGCGCCCACGGCCGAGCAGAGCGCGCAGGCCATTGCCGGCACCATCAACATCATCCTGAAAGAGGCGCCGCGCCGTTCCCAGCGCGACCTGCGGCTGGGCCTGTCGGACGGCAGCCGGCGGCCGATGGGCAACGCCAACCTCACGCTGGGCGAATCGCGGGGCGCGTTGGCCGTGTCGCTGCCGGTGTCGCTGTTCGAGTGGCGGCGCGAGAACCGCAACACCATCGAGCGCCGCGGGCCCGGCACCGATGGCGCGCCGGCGCAGGCCGAGCAGTCGGGCGACCAGCAGGTCTGGGGCTGGGGCTGGAACCTGGCGCCGCGGCTGAACTGGAAAATCAGCGACGAGCAGACGCTGTCGCTGGCCAGCTTCTTCCAGAAGGGCTACTGGAACAACAGCACCGAGTTCACCAACCGCGTGATCGCCGGCAACCCGGTGCTGGACGACGACCAGGCGGCGCACGGCACCTGGGAGAACCGCCGCCTCAGCCTGACCTGGGCCAACCGCTACACCGAAGACCAGCGCATCGAACTGCGGGCCGGCGTGCAGCAGGGGCGCTGGACTTTCGACTCCACCAACCTGCGCCAGCGCGCCGAATACCAGCGTGCCGTGGGCGGCGGTGAGGACGACGGCATCACCCAGGCCGGCAAGTACAGCCTGCTGCTGGGCGAGGCGCACAGCCTCACCGCCGGCTGGGACCTGGAGGCGCGCGAACGCAGCGAACGGCGCACCGTCACCCAGCAGGGCCAGCCGGTGCTGCCCGAGTTCGAGGGCCAGCCCTTCGACGCCCGCCTGCGCCGCACGGCCTTCTACGTGCAGGACGAGTGGGAGATCTCGCCGCAATGGCAGCTGTACCTGGGCCTGCGCCAGGAGCGCATCGAGACCGAGAGCCGCGGCACCGCCGCGCCAGTGACCAACAGCAGCAGCGTGCTGTCGCCGCTGGCCCACCTGACCTACAAGTTCGACGCCCAGGGCCGCGACATGGTGCGCGCGAGCCTGACGCGCAGCTACAAGGCACCCCTGATCGGCCAGCTGCTGGCGCGGCCGACGCTGGCCAGCCAGTACACCGACACCAGCGCCCCCAACACAGAACTGGCGCCCGACCGCGTGGGCAACCCGGCGCTGGCACCCGAGCTGGCCACGGGCCTGGACATCGCCTTCGAGAAGTACCTGGCCGGCGGCGGCATGTGGAGCGTGGGTCTGTTCCACCGCCGCATCAGCGACCTCATGCGCAACGTCACCACCTTGCGCACGGTGCCCTGGGCCACGGTGCCCAGATGGGTGTCGGAGCCGCAGAACTTCTCGTCGGCCAGCACCAGCGGCGTCGAGCTCGAGATCAAGGGCCGCGCCGGCGAGCTGATGCCGGCCCTGGTGGACAAGGCCAGCACGCTGAACCTGCGCGCGTCGCTCAACCTGTACCGCTCACGCGTGCAGGCGCTGCCCGGCCCCGACAACCGGCTGGACGGTCAGCAGCCCTGGTCGGCGACCTTCGGCTTCGACCAGCGCATCACCAGCCTGCCACTCACCGTGGGCGGCAGCCTGAGCCTGAACCCGGCCTACGACACGCTGCTCACGCTCGACCAGACCCAGCGCCGATCGCGCACGCGCAATGTCGATGTCTACGGGCTGTGGGTCTTGCGCCCGGGGCTGTCGATGCGCCTGGCGGTGGCCGAAGGCGCCCAGCCCTTCGGCCCGCCCAACGGCAGCGTCACCACGCTGCTGGCCGGTGGCGACTACACGCGCATCGAGCGCAAGACCGGCCCGCAGGTCAACCTGTCGCTGGACATGCGGCTTTGAAGAAGCGTGCCCTTGAGTGGCGACACGTGTTGTCGTCGATCAAACTCGCGGTGCATCACCCGGTAACACCACACGCCCCCGGTTCAGGGGGTGGAGGGGTCATGACTGCGTGATAGCTTGCCAGCCTGCAAATTCCCCCGGAGGCAGACGATGAAGAAGATGGTGCTCGCGGCTCTGGTGGCATGGGGACTTTGCAGCGCGGCGGCGGTGAGCCGGGCGCAGACGCTCAACACCGTGCTGGTGGCGGGCGGGCTGACGCAGCCGCTGTACGCCACGTCGCCGGTGTCCGGCGGACCGCTGTACGTGGTCGAGAAGAGCGGTTTGATCAAGGCGGTGCAGGGCGGCACGGTCAGCAACTTCCTGCAGATCTCGGTGGGTAGCACCGGCGAACGCGGGCTGCTGGGGCTGGCGTTCGACCCGAATTACGCGGTGATCGGTTCGGCCGGCTACGGCCGCCTCTTCGTCGACTACATCGACCCGAGCACGAGCCAGACCGTGATCGCCAGCTACCGCACCAATGGCAATCCGCTGGCGGCCGACCCGGCTACCCGGGTCGAGGTGATGCGCATCGACCAGACGCCCACCGGCGCCAGCAACCACAAGGCCGGCTGGATCGGCTTCAAGCCGGGCGACAGCAACCACCTCTACATCGCCACCGGCGACGGCGGCAGCAGCAACGACCCGCTGAACCAGGCGCAGAACAAGAACAGCCTGCTGGGCAAGATGCTGCGCATCAACATCAATGGCGACGACTTCGCCAGCCCCACGGTCAACTACGCCATTCCCACCGACAACCCGTTCTTCGGCCAGGCCGGGGCACGCGGCGAGATCTACGCCTACGGCCTGCGCAACCCGTTCCGCAACGGCTTCGACCGCCTCACAGGCGACCTGTGGATCGCCGACGTGGGACAGGGCCAGCGCGAAGAGGTGGATTTCATCGGCACCACCAGCACCGGCGGGCAGAACTTCGGCTGGCGCATCCGCGAAGGCGAGATCGCCACGCCCGGCATCAGCGATCCTCCGGTTGCCGGCCTGATCGGGCCGGCGCTGAGCTACAACCACAGCTTCGGCATCGCCATCACCGGCGGCTATGTCGTGCGCCAGGCCAGCTCGCCGCTGTATGGCATGTACGTCTTCGCCGACTTCGGCACCGGCCGCATCTGGGCCATCGATGCCGGGCTGCTGGCCAACGGGCAGTTGCACACGCTGAGCGAGACCACCGAAATCACCGCGATGATCGACGCCGGTGCCGGCGGCGTCGTAGGCAACATCTCGTCCTTCGGCGAAGGTGCGAGCGGCGAGCTCTACATCGTGGATTACGGCGGCAAGGTGATTCAGGTGGTGCCCCAGCCCGGCCTGGTGGCCCTGACGGCCCTGGCGATCACGCCGACGACGGTGAGCGACCGCGGCACGGCGACCGGCACCGTCACGCTTTCGGCACCGGCGCAGACCGATACGGTGGTGTCCTTGGGCAGTTCCCACATCACCGCATTCGTGCCGGCCAGCGTGGTGATACCGCAGGGTGCGTCGTCGGCGAACTTCGAACTGTTGGGCTCTGCCGTGGTGCGCGACCAGCGCCTGCTCAATGCCGTGATCACGGCGACGCTGGGCGCCAATACGCGCAGCGTCACGGTGTCGGTGCTGCAGCGGCCTTGAACGGGCGCCTGGCGACGGAATGAGACCCGGGGTTGGGTGCCGAAGGGTGGGGACGCATCCGGGGTCGCTCTAGTGCGGTGGGCAGGAATGCGCGGCACCCTTCGCGGCCGGGCGCGTCGACGCGCAAGCCACGCACCGCTCCCCACACCCTGGACCTACACGAGGAGACACGATGAAGCTCGCACTCTGGCTGGCGCCCTGCGCCGGCGCGCTGTTCTCGTTGCCTGCGGCGGCGCAGGACCTCACGCTCACGCGCCTGGACTGCGGCAGCGGCTCGACCGACCCGCGGCGCTTCACCGACACCTACGCCTATACCGAGACCACCAGGCCCTCCGCCTACAGCTGCTACGTCATCCAGCACAGCGCCGGTGTCATGGTCTGGGACACGGGCTACCTGCCGGGATCGGTGCCCAACGCCACCAACAAGCCCCTGGCCGACCTGTTGAAGCAGATGAACGTGAACCCCGACGACGTGAAGTTCGTCGGCATCAGCCACTTCCACGCCGACCACACGGGGCAGCTGGTGGCGCTGAAGAACGCCACCCTGCTGATCGGCAAGGGCGACTGGGACGGCATCACCGCCAACCCGCCGGTGGGCGGCGCGAACGTGAAGGGTTTCGCCGAATGGATCGCCGAGAAGCGCAAGGTCGAGACGCAGACTGCGGACAAGGACGTGTTCGGCGACGGCAGCGTGATGATGCTGCGCGCGCCCGGCCACACGCCGGGCCACAGCATCCTGCTGGTGCGCCTGAAGGAGATGGGGCCCGTGCTGCTGAGCGGCGACGCCGTGCACTTCCTGGAGAACTACGACTACGAAGGCGTGCCGGGCTTCAACTTCGACCGCGCGCAGACCATCGCGTCCATCCAGCGCATGAAGCAGCTGCAGAAGAACCTGAAGGCCACGGTCATCATCCAGCATGACCCGCGGCATGTCGGGAAGCTGCCGGGGTTTCCGGCGGCGGCGAGGTGAGTCGTATGGGATGAGTCAAGGCTGCGCTTTGGAACGATCGGAGTTCGGCAGGGTGATGACCGGCTGAATACGGCCACAGCAGGACCGAGTCTTCGGCAGCGGGCGCGGGCGCTTGACGTGGCTCGAGCGCGCCCCGCAGGCTTGCTGCGCAGCCGTTCAGCGGCGCCAGCGCAACTGGCCTCTCAGTGGGGGGCCTTCGTACTCGCAGTACTGTTCGAAGCGCAGGTCCAGCGCGATGATGCTGTCGCCGTCGTAGGCAATGGCGTCGATCGCGAACCAGCCGCCGAGCGTGTTGCAGGACCGTGAGTCACCGCTGATGGCCATGCGCCCAAATGCCGGGTTGCCAAAGACGGCACGCGAGGCGAACGGGTACAGCCCCGGAGCCAGGCGCGTGGTACTGTAGGGCGGCCCGAAGTCGAGCACCCACCAGAGCCCGCCGCCCCCGGGGTAGACGCGCAGCTGCACGGGCTCCCCTTGGTTGGAAAGGAGAGAGAACTCCGCCTGCGGTGCCGTGAAGAGCCGACTGACCCCGCCACCCACGAACTCGCCGCTCGGTGCATGCACGTAGAGGTAGTTGCCGCTGCCCGGGACAAAGATCTCGGGCAGGCGCCAGAGATCGTCGGGGATGGGCCAGACAGGCCCTGGCGGCTGGGTCGGATCGGCCGCCACCCAATGGATGCGCCCGCGCAGCGGCAGGTAGGCGGCATCGCAATACTGCTCGAAGATGAGATCCAGGGCCTGAACGGCACCGCCGGCGACGCTGATGCGCTCGATCGTGAAACTGCCGTGCGTGCTGTCACAGGCGCGAGCCTCGGCGGACACGTCCATGCGCGGCCCGGCCTCGTCGATGCGTTCCCGGCGCGGGACGATGTAAGTCCCCGGTGCGATGGGGGCCGTGCTGGGTGACCCCGCGGCGGCATCAGCGACGGAAAACTCGGCGGCCCACAGCTCCTGGCCCCGGACACCGAATCGCAGCCGGTTGCCCGCCAGGCTGACCGACATGCGGGCATCGGCCTGGGTGTACAGATAGCGCCCCCAGGCGCCGATGAAGTCGTCGGCACCGCTGTCCAGCAGGACGTAGTTCCTGCCGTCGCCCGGCGGCTCGGTGCTGGCCGGTGCCGGAGGCGGCGGCAGCGCGCCGTCCACGAAGTCGTCGGCCAGCAGCACCGGATCCGACGTGACCCAGTGGATCTTGCCGCGCAGGGCCTTGTCGCTGCGCTGACAGATCTGCTCGAAACGCAGGTCGACGCTGCGCAGCACCCCGCGCGTGTAGCGGATGTCGTCCACCACGAACCAGCCACTTGCTTCGCATCCGCGCCCTTGCCCGCTCCAGTTGATCCCGCCGCGGGCCGGGTTGCGAAAGACGACGTCCAGCAGCCCGGCGTAGAAGCCGCGCTCCAGCCGCCGCTGCGTGTAGTCGCCCTGGAAGTGGCCGATCCACTGCTGGTCTGGCCGGCTGCCCAGCGACACGGCCAGCTTGCCCTTGTTTTCGTAGAGGATGAATGGAAACTGGTTCGGCGTGATCAGCAAGGTCTGGCCCTGGCCTATCCAATCGCCGGTGTCGCTCTGCAGATAGACGTAGCTGCCCGTGGCCGGCAGCGCGGCGTCCGGTGGGCTCCACAGGCCGGCGGGCACGGCCTGCGGGCCCGGTGGGCGGGTGGCGTCGCCGGCAGCCCAGCGTATCTTGCCGCGCAGCGGCGGCGCGGCACCATCGGCGCAGCGCTGCTCGAAGCGGAACTCGATGGCGCTCAAGGCGTCACCGCGGTAGCTCACCGCGTCGATCGCCATCCAGCCGAGGGTGTCGCCCCCGCAGCGCTCGTTCGCGGCTGCCCACTCGACGGCGCCGCGTCGCGGGTTGCGCCACAGGTTGGACAGCAGGCCCGTGTAGTAGCCGGGCTCCAGGCGCGAGAGTGAGTCCATCGCGTAGAAGGTGCCGAACCAGTAACGGTCGCCCTGCAGGATGAACTTGATGCGCGGTCCGGCCGGTTCGACATAGATCCAGGTGTCGGCCTGCGTGTGGAGCTGCGTGCGACCTGCGCCAATGGGGTCGCCTGCCTGGCTCTCCAGATAGACGTAGTTGCCGTTCGCCGGCAGCACACCGGCAGGCGGCTGCCACAGGTTTGCGGGCACGGTGACCGGGCCCGGCGCGCGCGTCGCGTCGCCGGCCTGCCAGCGCAGGCGCCCGCGGGAGAGCGCGTTCGCCAAGCCATTGCAGCGCTGCTCGAAGCTCATCGTGAGTTCCGAGACGCGCCCGGCGTCAAAGCTGACGCTCTCCACGGTCACATCCGAACTGCTGGACGTGCACGTCACTTGTGGATGCACCGATGCCACCCCGAATCTTCCGGCGGCGTTCTCGACGCCGAACATTCCCGAGAGGTTGCGGTAGACACCAGGCCTGAGGTCGGTGGCCGGGGCCGGCAGGGCCAGCTGCACACTCAGACGTTCGTCGCCCATGACGTCGAACGTGATCAGCGTGCCCGACGTGGTCACGGTCAGGCGCGCGCTCGCCTGCGTGTAACTGAAGGACTTGCCCTTCGTGATCGGGTCATCGGCCGAGCCTGCCAGTGCGAGAGCGGTGCCGCTGGCGGGCAGTTCAGGAACCACCACGGCAGGCGCAGCCGGCGGCGGCGCGACAGGGGGCGGCGGCGGTGGCGCTGGTAACGGTGCGTCGGACCCTCCGCCACCGCCACCGCCGCAGGCTGCGAGCAGCACCACCGCAGTGGCCACGAGCCATCCTGCGCGGCGTGGCTTCCCGGGTGTCGCTGCTTTCCTGTCGGCGGACAACATCAAGTGCGCTTTCTGCGGCCTGCTTCGCGGCCGTTCACTTGGATGTTAGCCATCAGGCGCTCTTGCGCCTCAGGGTATCCCCGAGAGCAAGGGGTACGCGGCATGCAGAACCCAGCCGACGCCCGCATCGACAGCGGGGAATCAGGTTCCGCAGACGCCGCGAGCTGCGCCAAACGCGAAGCCCCGTCAGCGCCAGCGCACCGCCCTACAGCGTCTTCAGGAACTCCAGCAGGGCTTCCTTGTCCGCGGCAGGCAGACCGGTGCCGTAGAAGTGCCCGTCGTTGCGATTGCCGGTGTCCTCGTCGGGCTTCTTCGGCCGCGTGTCGTAGAAGAACAGCGCACCACAGTCCCCCGGCCCGGCCGGGTTCAGCGGCCCGGCGTCGAAGCCCACGTCCTTCCAGTTGATCACGTCGCTGCCGCGGCAGAAGGTCTTGGGGCGGTCCTTGGGGTCGTTCAGCAGGTCGCGCAGCGTCGGCACCGAGCCGTTGTGCAGGTAGGGGCCACGCAGCCAGATGCCGTCGAGCAGGTTGTTGACGTAGCCGTTCTGCACCTTGAAGTTGCGCAGCTTCCATTCGTGGGTGCCGATCTGGTTCAGCGCCGCGGCCAGTTGCGGCGTGAAGTCCTTCAGGCGGGCGTCGTCGGTGCCCAGGTCGGTCAGGGGTTCGACACGGCCCACGCGCAGGCTGCCGGGCGCGTGGCAGTCGGCGCACTGGCTGGCGAAGATCGCGCGGCCGCGCTCTACCTGCGCGGCGTAGCCCACGCCGTCCGTGGCGCGCAGGCTGTCGGGGATGCGGTCCAGATACCGC
>JANNFE010000139.1:0-14519 GCA_031379415.1 Betaproteobacteria bacterium
GGGCAAGTTCGTCGGTTTCGAGATCGACCTCGTCAACGAGGTCGCCAAGCGCACCGGCAACACGGTGAAGATCGAGAACATCCCCTTCAACGGGCTGTTCCCCGCGGTGAGCTCGGGCCGCATCCAGATCGCCATCTCGTCGGTCACCATCACGGCCAAGCGCCTGGAGACCCTGGCCTTCGCCCAGCCTTATTACGACAGCGACCAGTCGCTGTCGGTGCTCAAGGCGAGCCCGATCAAGGGCCTGACCGACCTGTCCGGCAAGACGGTGGGCGTGGACACGGCGTCCACCGGTGACATCTGGGCCACCGAGAACACCGCCAAGTACAAGATCGCCAAGATCTCGCGCTACGAAGGGCTCGCCCCGGCCATGCTGGACCTGGCGGCCGGCCGCATCGACGGCTACATCAGCGACATCCCGGCCGTGGAGTACTACATCAAGGACAAGCCGCAGTATCGCGTGGCCGCGCGCATTCCCACCGGCGAGCGCTACTCCTTCATGTTCGCCAAGACCTTCGCCGACATCGGCAAGATCAACGACACGCTCACCACGCTGAAGAAGGAAGGTTTCATCGCCAAGACGCACCAGAAGTGGTTCGGCACCCTGCCGCCGGCCGATTCGGCCACGGTGAAGGTGCTCGACATGCCGAAGTAAGGCCAGCCGGCCGCGAGCGCTGACGCTCACACCGACACGCTTGGACCTGATCGACACCTTCTTCAACGGCCGCGTGCTCTGGGGCGCGCTGCCGCTGCTGCTGGAAGGCCTGTGGACGACCGTGCTGCTGGGCGCGGTGAGCATCGTGGCCGGGCTGGCGGCCGGCCTGCCGCTGGCGCTGTTGCGCCTGTACGGGCCGGCGCCCATGCGTGCGCTGGCCCGCATCTATATCGACGTCTTCCGCTCCATCCCGCTGCTGGTGCTGCTGGTGCTGGTGTACTACGCCCTGCCCTTCGTCGGCGTGCGCTTCTCGTCGTTCACGGCAGCGGCCTTGTCGCTGTCGATGGTGGGCTGCGCCTACACGGCCGAGATCTTCCGTGCCGGCATCGAGGCCATCCCGCGCGGCCAGTTCGACGCCGCCAGCGCCATCGGCCTGAGCTTCTTCGACACGATGCGCGAAGTGGTGCTGCCGCAGGCGCTGCGCATCGTGACGCCGCCGCTCACCAGCAACTGCATCAACGTGCTGAAGGACACGGCGCTGGCCAGCGTGGTGGCCATGCCTGATCTGCTGAAGCAGGCCACGCAAGCGCAGGCGCTGGCCGCCAACCCTTCGCCGCTCATCGGGGCGGCTCTTCTCTACCTGGCCTTGCTGCTGCCGCTGGTGCGGCTCGTGGGGCATTTTGAAAACCGCCACAAGGCCGCCCTGCGATGACTGAACTGAACCTCGATCGGGTGCGCGCCGAATTCCCCGCGCTGGCCGGCGATACCGTCTTCCTGGACAACGCCGGCGGCTCGCAGGTGCTGGCCCGCGTGGCCGACCGCGTGCGCGACTACCTGCTCACCAGCAGCGTGCAGCTGGGCGCCAGCTACGCCGCGTCGCAGGCCGCGGGCGAGAAAGTGCTGGCGGCGCGGCGCGCGGTGGCCGAACTGATCAATGCGCCCGAAGACGACGCCGTGGTGATGGGCGGCGCCACCACCTCACTGATGTTCATCCTGACGCAAGCGCTGCGTGCCGACATGCAACCAGGCGACGAGATCATCGTCACCGACAGCGACCATGAAGCCAACATCGGCGGCTGGATGCGCCTGCGCGAGGTGGGCGCAGTCATCAAGGTCTGGCACACGAACCGGCAGACGCTGGCGCTGGAACTCGCCGACCTGGACGCCCTGCTCGGCCCGCGCACGAAGTGGCTGGCCATGACCTGGGCCTCCAATATCCTGGGCACGGTGAATGACGTGGCCGAGGTCTCGCGCCGCGTGCATGCCGCGGGCGGCCGCGTCTGCGTCGACGCCGTGGCCTATGCGCCGCACCGCCTGGTGGACGTGCAGGCCAGTGGCGCCGATGTCGTCGTGTTCAGCTTCTACAAGGTCTTCGGCCCGCACTACGCGGTGCTGTGGGGCCGGCGCGAACTGCTGCTGCAGCTGCCGAGCCTGAACCACTGGTTCATCGGCCCCGAGGTACTGCCCTACAAGCTGCAGCCGGGCAACGTGAACTACGAGCTGAGCTACGGCTGCATCGGCATCCATGACTACCTGTGCGGCATGGGCACCGTGCTCGGCTCAAAGGGCACCCCACGGCAGCGCATGCAGGCCGCCTTCGACGCTTTCGAGGTGCACGAAAACACGCTTGCCGAACAGCTGTTGGCCTGGCTGCGCACGCGCCCTGGCCTGCGCATCATCGGCCGCCCGGCCGCCGACGACGGCCAGCGTGTGCCCACCATCAGCTTCGTGCCCGAGGGCATCACGCCCGAAGCCGTGGTGCGCCACGTCGACAGCTGCGGTATCGGCATCCGCTGGGGCGACTTCTACGCCCGCCGGCTGATCGACAAGCTGCAACTCCCGCAAGGCGTGGTGCGTGTCTCGATGGCGCACTACAACACCGCTGCCGAGATTGACCGCCTGATCCAGGCCTTCGACGAGGTGCTGCCATGACCACCACCGTCATCCGCAACGGCCGCATCATCACCGCCAGCGACGACTACAGCGCCGACGTGCTGATGGCAGACGGCGTCGTGCGCGCCATCGGCCGCGACCTGGCGGTAGGCCCTGACGTGAGGGTCATCGACGCGAGTGGCCTCTACGTGCTGCCCGGCGGCGTGGACACCCACGTGCACATGGAAAACACCGTCGGCCCCAGCACCACCTGCGACACCTTTGCCAGCGGCACCAAGGCCGCGGCCTTCGGCGGCACCACCACGGTGGTGGACTTTGCGCTGCAGACGGCGCAGGACTCACCGCTGGAAGCCATCGCCCGCACCCAGCGCAGCGCCGAGCCCCAGGTGCACATCGACTACAGCCTGCATTGCATCGTGACGCGCGTCGACGCGCAGGTGCTGACCGACGTGCGGCATGCCATGCGCCACGAAGGCATCACCAGCTTCAAGATGTTCATGGCCTACCCCGGCGTGATGATGGCCGACGACGCGGCCATCTTCCAGATGCTGCGCCAGGTGGGCGCCGACGGCGGCATGGTGGCCCTGCACGCCGAAAACGGCACCGTCATCGAGCTGCTCATCAAGGAAGCGCTGGAAGCCGGCCACACCGCGCCGCGCTACCACGCCATGACGCGCCCGGCCATCATGGAAGGCGAGGCCACGCACCGCGGCATCCGCCTGGCCGAGCTGGCCGAGGCGCCCATCTACTTCGTGCACGTGTCGTCGAACCAGGCGCTCAAGCACATCGTGGCGGCGCGCGACGAAGGCATCCCGGTGTTTGCCGAGACATGTCCCCACTACCTCTTGTTCGACGACAGCGTCTACGACAGCGACAGCTTCGAGATCGCCAAGTACGTGATGACGCCGCCGCTGCGCAAGCCCGAAGACCAGCAGCACCTGTGGCGCGCGCTGCGCTACGACGACCTGCAGGTCATCGCCACCGACCACTGCCCCTTCTGCATGAAGGAAGGCCACCGCGGCTTCTTCAACCAGAAGCCGCGCGGGACAGACGACTTCTCGCAGATCCCCAACGGCGCGCCGGGCATCGAGACGCGGCTGGTGAGCCTGTACGACATCGGCGTGGTGCAGGGCCGGCTGTCGCTGAACCGCTTCGTGCAGCTCACGGCCACCACGCCGGCCAAGCTCTTCGGCCTGTTCCCGAAGAAGGGCACCATCGCCGTGGGCAGCGACGCCGACATCGTGCTCTTCGACCCGAACGCGAAACAGACCATCCACGCCCACACGCTGCACAGCCAATGCGACTACACGCTGCTGGAAGGGCGCACGCTGCAGGGGCGGGTGGAGAAGGTGTTCCTGCGCGGCGAGCTCATCGTCGACGGCGAACAGTTCCACGGCCGCCCGGGCATGGGCCGCTTCGTGCCGCGTGGCGAGGTGCGGGCTTTCTGAACATGGCCGGCAACGGCAGGAACAAGGCGCAGACGCTGCAGGCGCTGCGCGAGCGCATTGCCGAGGCGGGCGAAGTCCTCACGCCGCGCTTGCGCCAGGCGGCGCTGTATGCGCTGGAACATCCCAACGACATGGCCTTGAACCCGGTGGCACAGGTGGCGGCCCGCTCCGGCATTCCGGCCGCGGCCTTCATCCGCATGGCCCAGTCACTGGGCTTTTCGGGTTATGCCGAACTGCAGCGCCTGTTCATCGAGCCACTGCAGCGCGCCGCCGCACCGAGCTTTCGCGAGCGCATCCGCCATCATGGCGGCGAACTCGGCATTGACGACCCCGCCGACCCGGCCGCGCTGCTGCGCGCCTTCAGCCAGGCCAACGTGGTGTCGCTGGCGCACCTGCGCGACGAAGCGTCGGCGCTGCCGCTGGCGCGCGCCATCCAGCTCATCCGCGGCGCGCGCAACGTCTACGTGCTGGGCCTGCGCCGCAGCTACGCGGTGGCGGCCTACCTGTCGTATGCGCTGGCGCGCGTCGGCCGGCCGGCGGTGCAGATCACCGGCCTGGGCGGCGCCATCGCCGAACAGGCGCGCGCCGTGCGGCCACGCGACCTGCTGATCGCCATCAGCTTCCCGCCCTACGCCGCCGACACGCTGGCCGTGTGCGAGCAGGTGCAAGCGGCCGGCGGCCGGCGCCTGGCGCTCACCGACAGCGTGCTCAGCCCCATCGCCCGCGATGCCGACCTGGTGCTGCAGGTCAATGACGCCGAACTGCTGGGCTTTCGCTCGCTGACCAGCGCGATGTGCCTGGCGCAGACCTTGGCCATGGGCCTGGCCTTCGACGCGCGCCGCGGCCGCGGCGATGCCGAAGCGCCCTTGGCCGACATCGACTGCTGAAGGCTGTCGCAAAGCAACCAGCCCCAGGTCGCTTGTTGCGCCCGCGGCGTGGCGGCAGCGACGAAGCGAGCCGTCCATGCGCATCGGTGCCCTTGCCGAAGCCACCGGCACCGTGGTGGCAACCATCCGCCACAACGAGCGCGAAGGCCTGTTGCCTGCCGCGCCTGACCTGCCGGAAATCGTCATCGACTGGATGAAGCGGGCGCCAGCGGCTTCAGGCTCTGCAGCAGGGTCGGCAGCAGTTCAGTGACGGTGGGGTGGATGTGCATGGTGCGCGCGAGCACGGTCCAGGGCTGGTCGGCGGCCATGTGCTCGAGCAGCGCATGCACGACCTCGTCGCCGTTCAGGCCCAGGATGGCCGCACCCAGCAGACGCTGGCTCTGCGCATCGACCAGCACCTTCATGAAGCCCTGGGTCTCGCCCGCTTCCCGCGCGCGGCCCACGCGGCTCATCGGCATGGTGGCCATCAGCGCCGGGCGGCCGCTGGCCCGTACCTCGGTTTCGGTCTTGCCGACACGGCCGAGCGCGGGGTCGATGAAGAGCGCGTAGCAGGCCGTGCGGTCGCTGACACGGCGCTGCTCACCGTCGAACAGGTTGGCCACCACGATCTCGTGGTCATTCCATGCGGTGTGCGTGAAGGCGCCACGGCCGTTGCAGTCACCGACGGCCCACACGCCTTCGGCGCTGGTGCGCAACTGCTCGTCCACGGTGATGTGGCCGCGCTCGTCGGTGGTGATGCCGGCTGCATCCAGACCCAGCGTGTCGGTGTTGGGGCGGCGGCCCACGGCCAGCAGCACGTGGCTGCCGACGATGGCCGGTGCGTCGGCGCCGCAGGCCGCGCCCACCACCACCTGCTCACCGCGGCGCTGCAGCGACAGGCATTCGGCAGCCAAGCGCAGTTCGATGCCCTCAGCCTCCAGGATCTTGCGGATGCCCAGCGACACGTCTTCGTCCTCGCGCGGCAGCAGCGTCGGTGAACGCTCGACCACCGTCACGCGCGCGCCGAAGCGCCGCATCATCTGCGCAAACTCCAGGCCGATGTAGCTGCCGCCGACGATGACCAGATGCTCGGGCACGCCGTCGAGTTCCATGATGGACCGGTTGTCGAGGAAAGGCACCGCGTCCACGCCCGGCAGGTCCGGCACCACGGAGCGGCCGCCGACGTTGATGAAGATCTTCGGTGCACGCAGGCTGCGCTGGCCAACCCGCAGCGTGCCGGGCGACGTGAAGCGGGCTTCGCCGTGGATCACTTCGGTGTGTTTCAGGCCCTGCATCCACTGCAGCACGCCATGGCGCGACTGCAGCACGATGGCGTCCTTGCGCGCCTTCACACGCGCCATGTCGACGGTGACGCCGTTGCTGGAGAAACCGAACTCATCGCCGCGCCGTGCCACGTGGATGGCGCGCGCGCTGGCCACCAGGGTCTTGGTGGGCACGCAGCCCACGTTGACGCAGGTGCCGCCGAAGTGGCCGCGTTCAACGACCGCGGTGCGCAGGCCTTCACGGCTGCAGCGGGCGGCGATGGCCGGCCCGGCCTGGCCCGCGCCGATCACGATGGCGTCAAAGGAATCGGTGTTCATGGGGTGCTCCTGGCGGCACGCCGTGGCCGCGATGGTGGGTTGCCGGAGTGTGAACCGCTCAACGCGTCATCACACGCCGCGCCGCATGGCTGAGCGCATCCACCAGCGCCACCAGCAGCAGCATGGCGGCCAGCACCGTGGCGGTCTTGCCCATCTGGAACAGGCCCATGTGAAAGGCCAGCAACTGGCCCAGCCCGCCGGCGCCCACCACGCCCAGGATGGCGGCGGCGCGGATGTTGTTCTCCCAGCGGTAGAGCGTGTAGGACATCAACTGCGGCAGCACCTGCGGCAAGGTGGCGTACAGGAACACGCGGCCGGCGCCGACGCCTTGCGCGCGCAGCGCAAAGCCCGGCCCCGTCGGTGCGTTCTCCACCGCTTCGGCAAACAGCCGGCCCAGCACGCCGGTGGTGTGCAGGGCCAGCGCCAGCGTGCCGGCCAGCGGGCCCAGGCCGGCCGATATCAACAGCAGCGCCGCCCACACCAGTTCGGGAATGGCGCGCAGCGCGTTCAACAGCAAACGCGTGGGTGCGCGCGCCCACGCGCGCTCGCCAGCGTGGGCGCGGCTGGCCGGCAGTGCCAGCAGCAAGCCGGCGCCGGCCGCCAGCACCGTGCCCAGTGCCGACATCGCCAGCGTTTCTGCCGCACCCGCCAGCACCTTGCGCACAAAGGGTCCGGACAGGTCGGGCGGGAAGAACTCGCCGGCAAAGCGGGCCATGCTCGCCGCGGCCTGGACCGAGAAGAAGGCGCGCCACTGCAGGTCCAGGCTCCAGAAACTGGCCACGACCAACAGCAGCAGGCCCAAACTGAACCAGCACGCCTTGCAGCGCGCATCAAACAGCGGCGGCGGCAGCTTGTACGGCGCGTTGGCCGCCTGGCGCCGCAGGCTCACGCCAAGCCTCGCCGCAACCCGGCGCTGGTGCGGTCAGCCAGCGCCACCAGCGCGATGAACACCAGCAGCATGGTCGCCACCTCGCCACCGGCGAACATCTTGGTCGAGTTGTCCAGCTGCTGGCCCAGGCCGCCTGCGCCGACGAAGCCCAGCACCACCGAAGAGCGGATCGCACACTCCCAGCGGTACACCGTGTACGAGGTCAGCTCGGCGGCGTTCTGCGGCAGCAGCGCATAGCAGAAGGCCTGCAGCCGGCCGCTGCCGTTGGCCAGCAGGCTGCGCGTGGCGTGCTCTTCGCCGCTTTCCAGGATCTCGCCGTACACCTTGCCCAGCATGCCGCCATAAGTGAGTGCAATGGCGAGCACACCGGCGGTGGGGCCCAAGCCGACCACGCGCACGAAGATCAGCGCCCACACCAGCTCGGGGACGCTGCGCAGCACGATCAGGGCCCAGTGCAGCAGCTGGCGCGCCAGCGCCGGCAGCGGCGCCATGCGGCCCGACAGCGCAGAGATCGACAGGGCTCTGGTGGACAGCAGCGTGGCGGGAATGGCGATCACCAGCGCCAGCGTGATGCCGGCCGTGGCGATGGCCACGGTGCGCCAGGTTTCGCGCGCCACCATCAGCAGAAAGTCGGCATCGCCGGCCGGCGGGACGAACGCCGACAGGAAGGCCAGGGTCGGGCCACGGCTTTGCGCGTCAAACAGCACCCACGGGCGGAACTCGGTGGCCACGAACAGCGGCCACAGCAGCGCGATGGCGGCACCGGCCCAGAACACGCGGCCGAGCCAGGCGGGGTCGCGCTCGGGCGCAGGCTTGGGACCTGCCCGCTTCATCGGCAGTGCATCACCGCCCGGCTTCATCGGCAGTGCATCACTGCTGGTTGCAGCGGCTGCAGTGGCGATGTCTCGGCGGCGGCGCCGTGCAGTTCGTCTTCATGCTGTTCGTACAGGCGCGCCAGTTGCTCGCGGCTGACCCGGGCGGCGGGCAGGTCGAAGGCCACTACGCCTGCGCGCAAGCCGACGATGCGCGGAAAGTGCGCCAAGGCCGTGTCCACCTGGTGCATGGTGGTGAACAGCGTGACGCCGCGTTCGCGCGCCAGTCGCAACAGGGCGGCGATGGCCTGCTCAGCGCGTGTCGGGTCCAGCGCCGACAGCGGCTCGTCGATCAGCCACAAGCTGGCCGGCGCCACCAGCGCACGCGCCAGGCCGACCCGTTGGCGTTCACCACCCGACAGCCGGTCGACGCGCGCAAACAGCTTGTCGGCAAGGTCGAAGCAATCCAGCGCGGCGTGGGCTGCAGCGATGTCGACGGGGTAGAACAGCGAGCGCAGGCTGGTGGCCAGGCTCCAGGCCGGCAGGCGGCCCGCCAGCACCGCAGTCACCACGCGCTGGCGTGGCGGCAGCGGTGGTGTCTGCGGCGCCAGGAAGAGCCGGCCGCGCTGCCGCTGCAAGGCGCGCACGCCCTGCGCCCAAGGGTCCTGGCCATCGAAGGACAAGCTGCCCGCCACGGGCTTGAGGGCGGCAGCCACGACGTTGAGCAGCGTGGTCTTGCCGGCGCCCGAGGGGCCGATCACCGCCACCTGCTCGCCCGCCGACAAGCTGAGGCTCACATCGCGCAGCACCACCGGGCCCTGCCTGGGCGCACCGGCATGGCGTGCCTGCACGCGATGAAGCTCGACCTTCACGGAGCGCGGGTCAGAGCAGGCTGGCGCTGCGCGCCGCGGCTTCGATGCCGCGGTAGTTGTCGGCCTTGGTCGGCACGAAACGCGTCGCACGCTGCAGTTCAAGGACTTCCTTGCCTTCGGGCGTGGCGCGGTCCAGCGCCAGGAATGCCTCGGCGAGCTTCTGCCGCAGCGCGGCCGGCATGTCGCCGTGCACGCTCCAGTTGTAGTCGTAGTAAGGCGGCGTGGTGAAGAAGACGCGCAGCTTGCTCTCATCGACCTTTTTCTCGGCGACGAACTTCTCCCACACCGAGATGTTCAGCGCGCCGGCCTGCACCTTGCCGGCCGCCACGGCGGCGATGGTGGCGTCGTGCGCGCCGCTGTAGGCGACACGCCGGAAGTCCTTGTCGGGGTCCAGGCCGGCCTGCAGCAGGAAGCTGCGCGGCATGAGGTGGCCGCTGGTGGAGCTTTGCGAACCGAAGCTCACGTCCTTGCCCTTCAGATCGGCCAGCGCCTTGATGGCCGGGTCGGAGGTGATGAACACCGAGCGGAAGCGCTCGTCTTCCTCGCGCTGCACCAGCGGGATGACCTTGCCGCCGGAGCGCGCCGCGGCCTGTACGTAGGTGAAGCCACCGAACCAGGCCAGATCGACCTTCTTGTTCACCAGGGCCTCGACCGCGGCGGCGTAGTCGGTCACCGGCGTGAACTCGACCTTCATGCCCAGCCGGGCTTCAAGGTACTTGAGCAGCGGCGCGGCCTTGCGCGCCAGTTCGGTGGGTGACTCATCGGGGATGGCGGTGACGCGCAGCACCTGCTGCGCGCCGGCCTGCGTGGCCAGCGCCAGCAGCAGGCCCAGAGCGACGCCGCAGCGCGACAGGTATCGAAGGAGGTGGGTCATGGCAGCATGGGTGGAGTGGTGTGCGCGCGATTAGACCCCGGAACGGCAAGACCCTGTGCCGCAGCGCACGCTTCACTGCGTCAGGCGCGGGCGCAGGAGCGGAAACCGGCGAAGACGTCGTTGCGCTCGGCGTTGAAGAAGTTGCGATAGCGCGGGTGCTTCATGTGCGGCGTGGTGGCGAAGGAGCCACCGCGCAGCACCGGGCGCCCATCGAACCAGGGCTGCGAATAGTCGCGGTAGGGGTGTGGCGCAAAGCCCGGGTAGGGCGCAAACGGCGTTGCCGTCCACTCCCAGACCTGGCCCCACTCAAAGGCCTGGGCGAGGCCCGGGGCCTGGGTGGCAGCCAGTTCCCACTCGGCCTCCGTCGGCAGGCGGCGCTGGGCCCAGCAACACCAGGCCTCGGCCTCGAAAGCCGTGAGGTGCAGCGCGGGGGCGGCCTCGTCAAGTGGCGTCCACAGCCCGAAGCGATGCTGGTGCCAGGCGCTGCCCGTGCGGCGCAGATGGCGCGGCTGCGCTGCGGCTTGCCGTTCGCGCCAGGCCCAACCCGCAGGCGTCCACCAGCGCCGGTTGCGGTAGCCGCCAGCTTCCACGAACGGCAGAAAGCGCGCCCAGCTGACCGGCGCCCGATCGATGCTGAAGCTGGCAACCGCCACCGGGTGGGCGGCCAGTTCGTTGTCGAACGCGAAGCCCGGCGCCGACGCGCCCAGGTGCAGCTCCGACGCGGGAACCCGCCATTCGCCATGCGCGGCGGGCGCGGCCGGCGCCTGCGCCATGTCCCCCGTCATCGCCGGGCCCAGGTGGATACCCAGTTGCTGCGCCATGAAGTGCCAGGCCTCGCGGTGCATGTCTTCGTGGAACAGCACCAGGCGGTAGAAGTACAGCGCGTCATCGCCGGGCGCGCACCGGCGCAGCAGCGCAAGCGTGCTTGCACGCACCGCGGCCAGGTAGCGGCCCGTGGCGGCACGGTCTGGCAGTGCCAGCTGCCAGCGTTGCCGATGCGGAACATGGGAGGAGTCGTACAGCGCATCGGCACCCGGCAGCAGCGACGCGCTGCGCGGGCCGGCCGGATCGCAGGCCATGCCCCGTGCGCGCGTGCCGTTGCGCGCCAGCCAGAACTCCTCGAACCAGCCGATGTGGCCCAGTTCCCAGAGCGGCAGGTTCAGCACCGGGTCGTAGTGCAGGTGCAGGCGGTCGGGGCCGAGCGCGTTTTCGAAGCCGTCGAAGAGGGCCAGCAGTTGTTCGCGGCCGCGCACCAGTGCGGCCTCCAGCCCGGCAGCTTCGGCTCGGCGCGCAGCCTCGGCGGCGGCGCCCACAACCTTGCCAGTGTCACCCGGTATAACCCCGGCCATGCGTCGCCCCCTGCTCTGTATCGTGACGCCCGCGCTGGCCGACGCCAACAACGGCAACTGGCAGACCGCCAGGCGCTGGGCGCGCATGCTGGCAAGTGATTATCGAGTGCGCCTGCTGGCCCGCTGGCAAGCCGACCCGGGTGACCCCGCCGATGTCATGCTGGCGCTGCACGCGCGGCGCTCGGCCGAGTCGATCCGACTCTGGGCGCAGCAGTGGCCAGCCCGGCCCATGGCCGTGGTGCTGACCGGCACCGACCTCTACCGCGACATCCACAGCGACCCCGATGCCCAGCACTCGCTGGCGGTGGCGCAGCGCCTGATCGTGCTGCACGAGCGCGCGGTGGACGATCTGCCGGCCCAGCACCGGCCCAAGGCCATCGCCTGCTTCCAGTCAACGCCGACACGCGCGCCATGGCCCAAGACGCAGCAACACCTGCGCGCGCTGATGGTGGGCCACCTGCGCGAGGAGAAGTCGCCTCAGACCTACTTTGCAGCCGCGCGAGGGCTGGCCCAGCGGCCGGACATACGGCTGGACCACATCGGCGCCGCACTGGACCCGGCGCTCGGCCGCGAGGCGCTGGCCACGAAACAGGCCTGCCCGCACTACCGCTGGCTCGGTGCCCTGCCCCACGCCACCACGCGGCGGCGCATCCAGCGGGCCCATGTGCTGGTGCACCCCAGCCGCATGGAGGGCGGCGCCCATGTCGTGATGGAGGCCATACGCAGCAGCACACCGGTGCTGGCCAGCCGCATTGCCGGCAACGTGGGCATGCTCGGCGCGGGCTACGGCGGCTACTTCGAGCCCGGCGATGCAAAGGGTCTGGTCGTCCTTCTGCGGCGCTGCCGTGAAGAGCCGCAGATACTTCGCAACCTGGGCGCGCAATGCGCAGCCCGCTCACCCCTGTTCGAACCTGCGCGAGAACGCGCCACTTTGCTGGCCTTGCTGGCTGACCTGCTGGAGACAACCCGATGAATGCACCGCTGCCCACTACGCCCTCGCCGCGCCTGACCTCGCTGTCGCACGGCGGCGGCTGCGGCTGCAAGATCTCGCCGGGACTGCTGAGCGAAATCCTCAAGAACACCAACCGCCTGCCGGTGCCGCCGCAGTTGCTGGTGGGCATCGAAACCGCCGACGACGCCGCGGTCTACCAGCTCACCGACGACATCGCGATCATCGCCACCACCGACTTCTTCATGCCCATCGTCGACGACCCGTTCGACTTCGGCCGCATCGCCGCCACCAATGCCATCTCAGACGTTTATGCGATGGGCGGCAAGCCCATCATGGCGCTGGCGCTGGTGGGTATGCCGATCAACGTGCTGTCCACCGAGGTGATCGGCAGGATCCTCGAAGGCGGTGAATCGGTCTGCCGCGAGGCCGGCATTCCCATTGCCGGTGGCCACACCATCGACTCGGTCGAAGCCATCTACGGCCTGGTGGCGCTGGGCGTGGTGCACCCCAAGCGGGTCAAGCGCAATTCCGACGCCAAGGCCGGTGACCGCCTGGTGCTGGGCAAGGCGCTGGGCGTGGGCGTGCTGTCGGCCGCACTGAAGAAGGAACTGCTGTCGGCCGAAGGCTATGCGCAGATGATCGCGACGACGACCCAGCTCAACACACCCGGCCCTGATCTGGCGGCGATGGACGGCGTGCACGCCCTGACCGACGTCACCGGCTTCGGCCTGGCCGGCCACGCGCTGGAACTGGCGCGCGGCGCCAAGGCGCAGGTGCTCATCGACTGGGCGCGGGTGCCGCTGTTGCCCGGCGCGCGCGAGCTGGCGGCGCAGGGGCTGGTCACTGGCGCGTCGGGCCGCAACTGGGCCGGCTATGGCAGTGACGTGGCCTTGCCGGCCGGGTTTGCCGGCGTGGACCAGGCCCTGCTGACCGATCCGCAGACCAGTGGTGGCCTGCTCGTGAGCTGCGACGCCAAGGCCGTGAGCGATGTGCTGGCGGTGTTCCGCCGCCATGGCTTCGAGGCGGCGGCCGAGATCGGTGAAGTGGTGGCCGCTGAAGGCGCGTCGACGCTCAGGCTGCGCTAGGCTTCAGCCCGGTCGGCGTGGCCGGCCGGTGCATCGGAGCTTGCGCATGAAACTCACAGCAGCAGTTCTCATCGGGCTGGCGCTCTCAACGGACGGCACCCGGGCGGCCGAAGCGGTGCCCGAACACTGGCTGCCCGTGCATCGGCTGGTCGGCCACTGGACAGGCAAGGCCTCGGGTCAGGCCGGTGAAGGCAGCATCGCCCGTCGCTACGCCTTCGTGATGAACGGCCGCTACATCCACGAGACCAACGTCACCACCTACCCGCCGCAGGAGAAGAACCAGAAGGGCGAGGTGCACGAACACTGGAGCTTCATCAGCTTCGACAAAGCGCGCAAGACGCTGGTGCTGCGGCAGTTCCATGTCGAAGGCTTCGTCAACACCTTCCGCCGCGCCGACGCGGCGGCGGGCCCGTCGGCGGCGGTGGTCTTCGAGAGCGAGTCGTTCGAGAACTTCAGCAACGCGTGGAAGGCGCGCGAGAGCTACGAATTCATCTCCGAGGACGAGTTCGTCGAGACCTTCGAGCTCGCGCCGCCGGGCAAGCCCTTCAGCACCTACAGCCGCAGCCACTTCAAGCGCTCGCCGTGATCCCTGCGGCGGTGGCTCCAGCACCGAGCAGCCGGTGGTCGTCATCGCGTGCGACATAGAACATGACTCGTGCGTCATGTTTGCCGCCCGGTGGCGGCCCCAGACCGGTACGAGAACGCGCACCACATGAAGCACGGGGCGGCCGCCGCAAGCGGTGTCGATGCTTTCATGCACAACATGGCGCAGGCTGGCGTCGATGCGCGCTGCCAGGCCACCACGCACGCTGCCAGCGAGTCCATTGGTGCCAACGCCGAAGATGCCGGCGCCGAAAAGCAGAAGCCCCTGATCTCTTCAAGAAGATCAGGGGCTTGCGGAACCTCATCGGACGCCGTGAAACGCGGTCACATGTTCGATCATCACTTTCCAATCGGCCGGTAAGCCAATGCCGGCGCGGGTTCACGAAAACCTCGCCGCGAGGGTGGCCCCATCCGTGGCCCCGTCGCGCCGGCTGCCTCGGATAGTGGTTGCCGAGTCCGGTGAACTGCCCGTGAACCGGCTGGCAGCGATGCCCTCCGTGGTTGCAGCCCAACATCCGTAGTACGTCGACATCTCGGTCAGTGATAGACCCGTGCGCCGGTCGTCGCGCCCGACACGAAGATATGCGCGAACACGGCGTTCGCCTTGAGATCGATCTCGT
>JANNFE010000140.1:0-28773 GCA_031379415.1 Betaproteobacteria bacterium
AGGTTTCTCGAAGACGGTCTAGACGGCCTGCGTCTTCGCTGCCAGCGAGGCGGTGACTTCCTTGCGGTAGCGATTCAGCTCCTGCACGCTGGCGAAGCTGCGTTCCATCAGCAGGCTCAGGTTGTGCAGGATGCGCTCGACGACCTTGCCTTCCCAGACGGCGTCGAACTGGATCTGCTTGTCCAGCCATTGCTCCAGCCAATCGGGGTCGGGCAGGCGGCTTTGAATGGTGTCGCGCGGGAACAGGTCGACATTGACGTGCAGGTTGGTCGGGTGCAGCGCCTGCGCGGTGCGGCGCGCGCTGGCCATGAGCACGCCGATCTTGGCGAAGGCGGCCCGTGCCTCGTCGCCGAACTTGCCGAGGGCGCGCTTCATGTAGCGCAGGTAGGCGCCGCCGTGGCGCGCCTCGTCGCGCGCCAGGGTCTCGTAGATGGCCTTGATCACGGGCTCGGTGTGCCATTCAGCGGCGCGCCGATACCAGTGGTTGAGGCGGATCTCGCCGCAGAAATGCATCATCAGCGTTTCGAGTGCCGGCGCGGGGTCGAACTCGAAGCGCACGGCATGCAGCTCTTCTTCCGTGGGCACGAGGTCGGGGCGGAAGCGGCGCAGGTACTCCATCAGCACCAGGCTGTGCTTCTGCTCTTCGAAGAACCACACGCTCATGAAGGCGCTGAAGTCGCTGTCCTCGCGGTTGTCGCGCAGGAACATCTCGGTGGCCGGCAGTGCCGCCCATTCCGTGATGGCGTTCATCTTGACGGTCTGCGCCTGCTCCTCGGTGAGCCGCGCGGGGTCGAAGCTGGCCCACGGGATGTCGTGGTCCATGTTCCAGCGCACGGCCTCGAGCTGCCTGAACAGTTCGGGATACAGCATGGCTTTGGCGGGTTGCATGGGCTCAATTCTAGGGACGAGGCCCGAACTTGGGGCCCGTGACCACCCCTACGCGGCTGGGGTGGCGGCGGATGCGGCGCGCCAACGATGCAGTTCGGGCGTCATCTGGTCGAAGGCGGCAATGGGCAGCACACCCGGCACGCGCCGCCGGTGCAGCACCGGCGCGCTGCCACCGGCCCACAGGGCGGCCGCGGACGGCAGCTTGGCGCGCAGTTCCTGCAGGCCGTCGACAACCTGGTTGGGATTCATGCAGCCGGTGAAGCTGAGCGCCACGATGTCGCTCTGGTAGGCCTTGGCGGCCAGCACGATGTCCCACAGTGGCGTCTGCACGCCCAGCGACGCGCAGCGGCAGCCTTCCAGCGTGAACAGCGCCTCGGCCATCAGCAGGCCCATGCCGTGCGGTTCGCCAGGGAAGGTGGCCAGCAGCACGCGCGGACGTCCGTTCTGCGCGCCTTCGGGCAGGCTGGCGATGGCATGGCGCAGCACGCCCTGCATGACCTCGGTGTAGACATGCTCCTCGAAGATCTCCATCTGGCCGCGCATCCAGGCGTCGCCCACGGCGGTGTTCAGCGGCCCCACGACCTCCACCACGAAACGCGCCACGCCGAAGCGCCCCAACAGGCGCAGCAACTCGCCGCGCAGGGCCGGAATGTCGTGGCCGAGGATGAGCGCCAGGTGCGCGCGCACGTCGGACATGCCCATGGCCACCTCGGTGGCGCGCAGGGGCTGCTCCAGCGTCTGTTCTGACAGCTCCTGCAGCGCCGCCAGCGGCAGCGGCACGATGCGCCCGGGCCGGTGCCCGGCGTCGAGCAGGCGCTTCACGATGCGCAGCTTGTCCACCTGCTCCAGCGTGTAGGCGCGTTCGCCGATGGCGTCGCGATCGGGCGTCGGGAAGCCGTAGCGGCGCTCCCACACGCGCAGCGTGTCCTTGGACAGGCCGGTGTCGCGCTCCACGGCTGCGATCGACAAGGTGATGGCTGTTTGGCGGGTGCGGTCGTTCACGGCGTGACTCGATGCAGGTATGTTCAGCTTGCGCTGCCATGTCCTGGACAAACAGGTGCAGCACGGTCTACTAGCCTGCCAGAACCGCCGCGCAGGCGCATCGGGCGTTCAAGACCTACTCATGTCCAGGGGTATCGTTGGTCGGCGTTCCGACAGGAGACTACCATGTGGTCGATAAATGACCAAGCAGTTCACATCCAAAGCCCGGGCCGGGTCGTATGGGCTCGGATGTCGTCACGCCAAAGGAGCCATCCGCATGGCCACACTGCTCCTGCCACAGGCGCAAACGCCGCTGCCGGCTCGTCGGTTCGCGCTTCTTTACAGACCATCATTCGCCCCGGTGGAACTTTCACTGTCGCCGTCCCTCAGAGCCAGCATGCCGCTGCGCGAGGAGGCGCAGGCATGAAGACAGTTTCCCTGTCGTGCGGACCTTCGGTCTCGCCGATGGCAATCCCGGAGCATCTCTCCTCCTCCTCCCTCCCTCCCTCGTTGGCTCCGGGGCGCCGCACGACAGTCTTTACATCCCGGGGTGCCGCACATCGCGGCACCCCGCCGATGGCAGCGAGGCCCCACCGGTGAAGCGCGTGGCGGTGGTGGGGTCGGGCATCTCGGGCCTGGCAGCGGCGCATGCGCTGGCGCGCGAGGCGCGGGTCACGCTTTTCGAAGCCGGCAGCTACTTCGGTGGCCACACGCACACGGTCGACATCACGCTGGATGGCGTGACACATGGCGTCGACACCGGCTTCCTGGTCTTCAACCACCGCACCTATCCAAACCTCGTGCGCCTGTTCGGCGAACTGCAGGTGGAGACGGCGGCGTCGGAAATGTCCTTCTCTGTGCAAGCGCGGCAGGACGGGCTGGAGTGGAGCGGCAACAACCTCGACAGCGTGTTCGCGCAAAGGCGCAACCTGCTGCGTCCGCGCTTCCTGCGCATGCTGGCCGACATCCTGCGCTTCAACAAACTCACCACGGCCATTGCCGAGCGCAATGCCGAAGCCGAACTGGCGCAACCCATCGGCGATTTCCTCGATGCGCAAGGCTTCGGACCGACCTTCCGCGCGTGGTACTTCCTGCCCATGATCGGCTGCATCTGGAGCTGCCCCGCAGACCAGATGCTGCGCTTCCCCATCGCCACGATGATCCGCTTCTGCCACAACCACGGCCTGCTGCAGGTGGCCAATCGGCCGCAGTGGCACACGGTGAAGGGCGGCGCCAAGCACTACGTGGCCAGGATGTTGCAGGACATCCCCGACGCGCGCCTGAACACACCCGTGCGCAGCGTGCGCCGCGTGCCGCCCGGCGAAGGCCATGGCGGCGTGATGATCGTCACCGACGCCGGCAGTGAACGCTTCGACGAGGTCGTGCTGGCCTGCCACAGTGACCAGAGCCTGGCCCTGCTGTCCGACGCCAGCGCCGACGAGCGCCGGGTACTCGGCGCCATCCGCTACCACCCGAACCGAGCGGTGCTGCACACCGATGCCACCGTGTTGCCGACGCGCCGCAAGGCCTGGGCGGCCTGGAACTACGCCCGCGCCGCCGACACCGGGCGCGAGCAGGCTGCCGTGTGCCTGCACTACCTCATCAACCGCCTGCAACCGCTGCCCTGGCAGCAGCCCGTGGTGGTGTCGCTCAACCCCGACCCGGCCCGCATGCCCGACCCCGCGAAGGTGCTGGGCAGCTGGGACTACAGCCACCCGGTGTTCGATCAGGCGGCCGTGGCTGCGCAGCAGGCGCTGCCGGCATTGCAGGGCCGCTCGCATGTCTGGTTCTGCGGCGCCTGGACGCGCTACGGCTTCCACGAGGACGGCCTGATGTCGGCCATGAATGTGGTCGACGGGCTGCGGCAGGCCTGGGCCGCTCAACGCGAGGTGGCGGCGGCATGACCGAAGCGAACAGCCCGCTGCTGGGCACTGGCCAGGTGCGCCACCGCCGGCTGCGGCCGCGCGAGCACGCCTTCGCCTACGCCACCTACTTCCTGATGCTGCCCATGCGCAGCCTGCGCCGGCAGCCCTCGCCGCAGCTCGTGCGCAACCGCTCCGGGCTTCTGAGCTTCCACGACGCCGACCACGGCGACGGCCGCGACGACGCCCTGGCCTGGCTGGACGAACTGCTGGCCAGCGAAGGCGTGCACGACGCCGATGGCGAAGCCTGGCTGCACACTTATCCGCGCGTGCTGGGGTATGTCTTCAAACCCGTCAGCTTTTGGTACTGCCACCGCGCCGACGACACGCTGGCGGCCATCGTCGTGGAGGTCAACAACACCTTCGGCGAACGCCACTGCTACCTGCTCGCAGGGCCCGACCTGGCCTGGGGCCGCGAACTCACGGCGCAGAAGGTCTTCCACGTCTCGCCCTTCTGCCAGGTTCAGGGCGGCTACCGCTTCCGCTTCATGCGCACCGCCGAGCGCACGGTGGCGCGCGTGGACCACGACGACGAGGCCGGCGCGCTACTGCAGACCAGCGTCTCCGGCACACTCGCGCCGCTGAACGCGCAGACCGCACGCGCGGCCTTCTTCGGCATGCCGCTGATGACGCTGGGCGTGATGCTGCGCATTCACTGGCAGGCGCTGAAGCTCTGGCGCAAGCGCGTGCCTTTCGTCGCCAAACCCGCACCACCGCAAGCCTTCACCTCGCGCTGATTTCCCCCGCTGTCCTCCGACGCCCTGACCTGCTGTATCCGGCCATGACGACCACCTCCACCCGTTCTGCCTTCGCCCTGCCCCAGACCGCGCCCGCCGCGGCGCGTGCGGTCTTCCGACTCCTCAAGCAGCTGAAGGTGGGCACGCTCGACGTGCAACTGCCCGACGGCTCGCAGGCCCACTTCGGTGGCGGTGTGGGCGGCCACGACGAACCCCGCGCCGCCATCCGACTGCATGACTGGCGCGTCTGCCAGGCGGCGCTGAAGAGTGGCGACATCGGCTTTGCCGAGGCCTACATCGAAGGCAGCTGGACCAGCCCCGACCTGGCGGCGCTGCTGAAGCTGTTCATCGCCAACCGCGATGCCATCGAGACGATGGTCTACGGCACCTGGTGGGGCTCGCTGGCCTACCGCCTGAAGCACCTGCTCAACCGCAACTCGCGCCACGGCAGCCGCAAGAACATCCACGCCCATTACGACATCGGCAACCCGTTCTACCGCCTGTGGCTGGACGAGACGATGAACTACAGCAGCGCGCTCTTCGAGGGCGACTTCAGCAAGCCCACGGGCGAAGCCCAGCTGGCCAAGGTGCGGCGCGCCATCGCCGAATGCGACCTGCGGCCGGGGCAGCGGCTGCTGGAGATCGGCTGCGGCTGGGGTGCCCTGGCCGAATGCGCAGCGGGCGAGGCGGGCGCGATGGTCACCGGGGTCACGCTGTCCACCGAGCAGCTTGAGTTTGCCCGCGAGCGGCTGGCCCGCGCGGGCCTGGCCGAACGCGCCGAGCTGCGCCTGCAGGACTACCGCGACATCACCGACGAACCCTTCGACGCCATCGCTTCGATCGAGATGTTCGAAGCCGTGGGCCGCGAATACTGGGGCAGCTTCTTCACCGCACTGAAGAGCCGCCTGAAACCCGGCGGCCGCGCCTGCATCCAGACCATCACCATCCGCGACGATCTCTTCGAGCGCTACCTGCGTTCCACCGACTTCATCCAGCAGTACATCTTCCCGGGTGGCCTGCTGCCCAGCCCGGCGGCCTTCCGCGCCGAAGCCGCGAAAGCCGGCCTGGAAGTCGTCAACGAATGCGCCTTCGGCCCCGACTACGCCGAGACCCTGCGCCGCTGGCGCGCGCAGTTCCTGAAGCACGACCCGCAGGTGCGCCAGCTTGGCTTCGACACGCGCTTCATGCACATCTGGGAGTTCTACCTGGCCTACTGCGAAGCCGCCTTCGATACGGGCAACACCAACGTCATGCAGTTCACACTGCGCCGTACGTCATGACGCAACGCCGCGCCCTGTTGCTGGCTGCGGCCTGGTGGCCCGCCACCACCTTGCGCGCGCAGACGCCGCCGCAGGCCGGCGCACCGCCCGAGCTGGCCGGTGAACTGGGTGGCGTACGCCTGCAGGGCAGCGGCCGCCTGCGCTTCCTGGGTCTGCACATCTACGATGCGCGCCTGTGGGTGGGCGCACAGGCCGTGTCCGGCGAATGGGCCGGCCTGCCCTTGGCGCTGGAACTGCAGTACGCACGCAGCCTGGAAGGTGCGCAGATCGCCGAGCGCTCGTTGAAGGAGATGCGCCGCCAGGGCGACATCACCGACGTGGCCGCCGAGCGCTGGCTGGGCAACATGAAGCAGCTGTTCCCCGACGTGAACGCCGGTGACCGCATCACCGGTTTGAACCTGCCGGGTGTCGGCGTGCGCTTCTACGTCAACGGCGTGATGCGCGGCGAAGCGCGCGAGCCCGACTTCGCGCGCCTGTTCTTCGGCATCTGGCTGTCACCGCGCAGCTCGGAGCCGGCGCTGCGCGAATCGCTGCTCGGGCGCAAGCCGTCGTGACGGTCGCCACGGCGGAGCCCAGCGCCTGGCGCGGCGGCTGGCTGCAAGGCCTGCGTTACGGCGGCCTGGGCCTGCCGCTGGCCTTCGTGGCGCTGCCGCTCTACGTGGTGCTGCCCAACCACTACGCGGCAGAGTTCGGCATTCCACTGGCCACGCTGGGCGTGCTGCTGCTGGGCGCGCGGCTGCTCGACGCCGTGGCCGACCCGTGGATCGGCCGCCTGGCCGACGGCTGGTTCGCGCACTCGGCGCGGCGCGTCCTGACGATGGCCGTGGCCGCTGCGCTGGTGCTCGCACTCGGCTTCCGCGGCCTGTTCTTTCCTGCCGTGCAGGGCACGAACGCGCTGCTCGTGTGGTGCGCCGTGCTGCTGGGCATCACCTACCTCAGCTACAGCGTGCTGAGCGTCGTGCACCAGGCCTGGGGCGCGCGGCTGGGCGGCGACGAAGGCCAGCGTGCGCGCATCGTGTCGTGGCGCGAAGGTCTGGCGCTGCTGGGTGTGCTGGTGGCCAGCGTGCTGCCTTCGGTGGCCGGTCTGTCGGTGGCCAGCGTCGTGTTCGCGCTCACCCTCGCGGCCGGCGTGGCGCTGCTGATGCAGGCCCCGCGGCCGCAGATCAGCGCTGCGGCTGCGCCCAGCCTGGCCGCGCCGCTGGCCACACCGGCCTTCCGCCGCCTGCTGACGATCTACCTGCTCAATGGCGTGGCCAGTGCCGTGCCGGCCACGCTGGTGCTCTTCTTCATCCGTGACCGCCTGCAGGCCCAGGCCTGCGAGCCGCTGTTCCTGGCCAGCTACTTCGCGGCCGGCGCCTTGAGCATGCCGCTGTGGGTGCGCGTGGTGGCCCGCCTGGGCCTGGCGCGCACCTGGCTGGCCGGCATGGCGCTGGCCATCGTCACCTTTGCCTGGGCGGCGCTGCTCGGCGCTGGCGACGTGGTGGCCTACACCGCCGTGTGCGTGGCCAGCGGCGTGGCACTGGGCGCCGACCTCACGCTGCCCGGCGCTCTGCTGGCCGGCGTCATCCAGCGCGCGGGGCATTCAGGCCGGCTGGAAGGCGCCTACTTTGGCTGGTGGAACTTCGCCACCAAGTTGAACCTGGCGCTGGCCGCCGGCATCGCGCTGCCGCTGCTGGGCGCCTTCGGCTATGCCCCCGGCGGGCGCGACGCCGCGGCGCTGCAAGCGCTGACCATCGCCTACTGCCTGCTGCCCTGCGTGCTGAAGCTCGGCGCGGCGGGGCTGCTCTGGACCCTCTGGCTGCACAAGGAAACACCGCCATGAAACGTCGCCTCGCCCTGCTGGCCACCGCGGTGGCCATTGCCGCTGCCGGCTGCGCGTCTGCTCCCACGCCAGCCGACTACGCGGGCGAAAAGCCCGTGCTCGACCTCAAGAGCTACTTCAACGGCGAGCTGGTCGCGCACGGCCTTTTCACCGACCGTGCCGGCAAGGTGGCGCGCCGCTTCACGGTGCTGATGACGGGCAGCTGGACCGGCAACACCGGCACGCTGGACGAACGCTTCACCTACAGCGACGGCAAGACCGAGCGCCGGGTCTGGCGCCTGACCGACGAAGGCAATGGCCGCTGGACCGGCCGCGCCGACGACGTGGTCGGCGTGGCCGAGGGCCGCGCCGCCGGCAACGCCCTGAACTGGCGCTACACGCTCAGCCTGCCGGTGGACGGCAAGGTCTACGAAGTGCAATTCGACGACTGGATGTACCTGATGGACGACCGCGTGATGCTGAACAAGGCGCAGATGAGCAAGTTCGGCATCAGGCTCGGCGAGGTGACACTATCGTTCTACAAGCTGCAGAAGTAGTTCGATGTCCTTGAACCCTCGCATCGCCACCTGGGCCGGCAAGACCGTCTGGCTGGTGGGTGCCTCCACCGGCATCGGGCGTGCCACGGCCAGTGCGCTGCACGCGGCGGGCGCGCGGATCATCGTGTCGGCGCGCGGGCGCGAGGCGCTGGAGTCCTTCGTCGCCGAGCACCCGCGCAGCGACGCCATGGTGCTGGACGCCACCGACCGCGACGCCATGCACGACGCCGCCACGCGCATCGTCAACGTGCACGGTGGCATCGACCTGGCGATGTACTGCGCCGGCACCTACACGGCCATGCGCGCCACCGACTTCGACCTCGACGTGGCGCTGCGCCATGTGCACGTGAACTACGAGGGCGCGCTGGTGATGCTGGACGCCGTGCTTCCGCATCTGCAGGCGCAGGCCAAGGCCGGCCGCGGTGGCCACGTGAGCCTGGTGTCCAGCGTGGCCGGCTTCCGCGGCCTGCCGCAGAGCCTGGCCTACGGGCCGACCAAGGCCGCGCTCATCAACCTGGCCGAGACGCTGTACCTCGATCTGCAGCCGCTGGGCCTGGGTGTCTCGGTCATCAACCCGGGCTTCGTGGAGACGCCACTCACTTCGCAGAACCAGTTCCGCATGCCGGCGCTGATCTCGCCGGAAGCAGCGGCCAAGGCCATTCTGCGCGGCTGGCGCCACGGCGACTTCGAGATCCACTTTCCCAAGCGCTTCACGGGCTGGTTGAAGGCCATGCGGCACCTGCCCTACGGTCTTTACTTCGCGGCGGTGCGTCGGTCGACGGGGCTGTGAGTCACGACCCGCGCCTGGCGCGCATCGTCGCGCTGTACGAGACGCTGTCACCGGCTACCTTGCCGCAGCTGGCCAGCATCTACACCGAGGACTGCACGTTCAAGGACCCGTTCAACGAGGTGCAGGGTGTGCCGGCCATCCGCCGCATCTTCGAGCACATGTACACCACGCTGGACCAGCCGCGCTTCGTCGTGCACGAGCGCGTGGCGCAGGGAGAGCAGTGCTTCCTGACGTGGGACTTCATCTTCCGCCTGAAGAGCGGGAAGAGGCCGAAGAGGGCGAAGAGCGAAGAGATCGTCGTGCGCGGCAGCTCGCACCTGAGGCTGGCCGCTGACGGGCGCATCTGCATGCACCGCGACTACTGGGACGTGGCCGAAGAGCTCTACGAGAAGCTGCCCGTGCTGGGCGCCCTGATGCGCTGGCTGCGGCGCCGCATGGCCGCCTAGCGCTGGCCTTCGGTCAGGCTGTAGGTCTGGAACTGGCCCGACTTGTCGACGAAGTAGGTCTCGGTGTACTTCACCGTGCCGCCGTCCATGCGCACGGGCGCCGGGAAGGGCGAGGCGCGGCGAATCATGGCCAGGATCCACGGCGCCACCTCATCGGCCGCCGGCTTGCGCACGACGCTGATGTTCAGCACCGCGCCGCTGGCGTCGAGCTCGGTCTCGACCATCATCACGCCATACAGCATGGGCGGCAGCTTGCCCTTGAAGATGCGCTTCGGATAGCACGCGTAGAGGTGGCGCGCCGCGTCGATGCGGAATTCGCGTTCGACATCGGTCTCCGAAGGCCGCGGCGGCTTGCACTCGGGCGCGGGCACCATGGCGAACTGCGCCAGTGCGGGTGACGCCACCAGCACCGCCGCCAGAACCGCCGCCAGCAACGTGCTGCGGCGCAAGCAGGCGGGAACTGCCGGCAGTTTGGGGGTGAGCATGGTGTGGCGGGCCTCGGCATGCGGCGCCATCTGACGCCGTCGATCGAGGTTACACGATGACCACGCGGCGGCGCATCGGCCCAGCTGCGGAGTTGTGCGCAGCATGCGCATCAGCACATCACCCGGCAAACGCCGCGGAACCGGCTTTGCCGAGCCGCCGGCGTTGCCCCTGGTGGAAAAGCGGCCGCAGCCCGCTTCGGGGTGGTCCTATCTCAACCAGCCCTTGCGCCGGAAGTAGATGAAGGGCGCAGCCACCGAAGCCAGCATGAGCCCGAGTGCGAAGGGGTAGCCGTAGCCCCAGTCCAGCTCGGGCATGGCCTTGAAGTTCATGCCGTAGATGCTGGCGATCAGCGTCGGCGGCAGCAGCGCCACGCTGGCCACCGAGAAGATCTTGATGATCTTGTTCTGGTTGATGTTGATGAAGCCGACCGTGGCGTCCATCAGGAAGTTGATCTTGTCGAAGAGGAAGGCGGTGTGGCTGTCCAGGCTGTCGATGTCGCGCAGGATCTGCCGCGCTTCCTCGAACTGCTCGGCATTCAGCATGCGGCTGCGCATCATGAAGCTCAAGGCGCGGCGCGTGTCCATGACGTTGCGTCGGATGCGGCCGTTCAGGTCTTCCTCGCGTGCGATGGCCGTCAGCGCGGCGCCCGCCACCTGGTCGTTCACGTCCTGCGTCAGCACGCGCGCGCTGACCTTTTCCAGCCCGTCGTAGATGCCTTCCAGGCGGTCGGCGCTGTATTCGGCGTCGGCGTCGTAGAGCTTGAGCAGCACGTCCTTGGCGTCTTCGATCAACGCCGGAATGCGCCGCGCGCGCAGGCGCAGCAGGCGGAACACCGGCAGGTCTTCGCCGTGGACGGAGAACAGGATGTTCTGGAACAGGATGAAGGCCACGCGCACGTTGCGCGCCGGCTCGGCGTTGTCGGCGTCGGGGTCGGCCACGGCGTCGATGAGAAAGTCGGAACGGATGTGCAGCTCGCCGTTGTCTTCTTCGTAGAAGCGGGCCGATTCTTCGAGGTCGTCGTCCACCGCGTCGCTGGGAATGGTGACGCCGAAGCGCTGCTGCACCCAGGTCTTTTCGTCGTCAGACGGGCTTTCCAGATCCACCCACACCGGCTGCAGGTGGGCCAGGTCCTGCAGGCTGCTGATCTCTTCCTGGACCAGCCGGCCGTTGACCAGCGTGAAGACGTTGAGCATGAGAGGCTTTCCGGCGAGGCACGCCCGGTGGCGGGGCGGCATGAGGGGATGCGGGGCAGGGCACCGTCACATCCCGAACTGGCCGGAACGGACGGTCACCGAGAAGGTGACGGGTCCAAGCGCTCTCTCCGAAAAGGCGATCCGGAATTATGCCCCTGGCGCGGCCCACGCCGCGGTACTCGGCCGGCGCCGGGGCGGCCCGGATGGCAGACTCCGCGGCTATGAAGTCGATCCTGCGCCTGGCCGTCTGGGCCTTGCTGCTGCTGGCGCTGGCCGTGCTGGGTGCGCTGGCCGCGGCGCTGCAGCGCGAACCGGCCGTGCTGCTGCACCAGCCACCCGCCGCCGAAGACGTGGCCCGCGCCGTGAACCTGGTGCGGGCGCACGACCCGCGGCGCGCCCTGCCCGGCCGCGCGAGCGCGGCGCAGCTCGACGAACGCGATGTCGACGTGCTGCTCAACCATGCCGCGCACCGTCTGCTGGACGCCGCCACGCGCGTGAGCTTCGAACGCGGTGCGGCCACCTTGCGCGCCAGCGTGCACCTGCCGGCCAACCCCTTCGGCCGCTGGCTCAACCTGCGCGTGCGCCTGGTGCAGACCGGCGGCCTGCCGGCGGTGGCCGAGGTGCAGGCCGGCCGGCTGCCGCTGCCCGTCTGGCTGGGCGAGTGGCTGGCGCTGCACGCGGCCGCGCGCGCCGGCTTTCGCGACGAACTGAAGCTCGCCGCCGAGCTGGTGCAGCGTGTGGCCTTCGCGCCGCAACAGGTGCTGGTGGTCTATGTCTGGCAGGGCGACAGCGCGCAGCGCATGCTGGCCGCCCTGTTGCCGCCCGACGAACAGGAACGCCTGCGCGCCTACAGCCAGCGCCTGGCCGAAGTGGCGGTGCGCCAGGGCCCCGGCTGGACGGTGTCGCTGGTGCCCTTCATCGCCCCGCTGTTCCAACTGGCGCAGCAGCGCAGCCAGGGCGGCGCCGACGCGGCGGCCGAAAACCGCGCCGCCATCCTGGTGCTGACGCTCTACGCCAACGGCCGCGGCGTGCATTCCGTGCTGCCAGCGGCACACGACTGGCCGCGTGCGCGCCCGCTGCGCCTGACGCTGGCCGGCCGCGACGACTTTCCGCGCCACCTGCTGGTGTCGGCGGCGCTGGCGGTGGAAAGCACCGGCCCGCTGTCCAAGGCCGTGGGCATCTACAAGGAGATCGCCGACTCGCGCGGCGGCAGCGGCTTCAGCTTCAACGACATGGCCGCCAACCGCGCCGGCACGCGGCTGGGCGAACTGGCCGTGGCGCAGCCGCACAAGCTTCAGGCGGTGCTGGCACGTGGCGTGCGCGAAGAAGACATCCTGCCGCCCTGGGCCGACCTGCCGGAGTTCATGAGCGAGCCCGAGTTCAGGCGCCGCTTTGGCGGCGTCGGCGAACCGGCCTACGTGGCCATGATGGCCGAGATCGAAAGGCGCGTGGACGCCTTGCCGGTCTGGCGCTGAAGCTCAGGCCTTGAACCTCAAGCCTTGGCGCCGGGCCCGGCGCCAGTGACCATGTCGAAGCGGAACATGCGGCACTCGATGGCACCGTTCCACAGCGGCACGCGCCGGCTTTCCTTCAGCCGCATCAGCGTGGGCAGCTTCATGTCGGGGCTCAGCAGCCAGGCCGTCCAGCCCGGGTACTGGCGCTTCCAGTGGCTGGCCAGGGCGCCGAAGAATTCGGCCGAGGTGCCACCGCCTTCGAAGCCCTCTCTGGCCGTCGCCGTGCCCTGACCCTTGGGCGCAATGCGCTCGCCATAGGGTGGATTCATCATCATCGTGCCGGCCGCCACCGGCGGCAGGCGCTGCAAGGCGTCGGCGGTCTTGAACTCGATCGCCGCCTTCACACCCGCGCGCTCGGCGTTGCGCGTCGCGAAGTCAGTCATGCGGAAGCTCACATCGCCGCCGAACAACGGCACCGCAGACAGGTGCACGCGTGCCTTGGCCAGGCGCTGCAGATCGCGCCATTCGGCGGCATGCGGCTTGAAGGGCAGCATGCGCTCGAAAGCGAAGCGGCGCTGGCTGCCGGGCGCGATGCCGCAGGCCATCTGCGCGGCTTCGATGACGATGGTGCCGGCGCCGCAGCAGGGGTCGAACAGCGGCCCGTCCTCGGGTCTGCCCTGCCAGCCGGCGGCGGCCAGCATGGCGGCGGCCAGCGTTTCCTTCAGCGGCGCCTCGCCCTTGTCCTCGCGCCAGCCGCGCTTGAAGAGCGGCTCGCCCGAGGTGTCGACATACAGCGTGGCGTGGTCGGGGCCGACGAAGAGGGCGATCGGCAGGTCGGGCTGGCGCGTGTCGACGCTGGGCCGCGCGCCGGCCACTTCGCGCAGCGTGTCGCAAACCGCGTCCTTGATGCGCAGCGCGGCGAAGTTCAGGCTCTGCAGCGGCGAACGCATGGCACTGACATCGACACGCAGCGTCTGCTCGGGTGTGATCCAGTGCTCCCAGGGCACGCGGCGAGCCAGCGCGTAGAGCTCGTGCTCGTCGCGGTAGGGGCCGTCGATGAGCGGCCACAACACGCGCGTGGCCAGGCGGCTTTCGAGGTTCAGCGCCATCGCGATGCGCTCGTCGCCTTCGACCCACACGCCGCCCCGCGTGGTCTCGGCCACACGGGCGCGTGAGCGACCGGACTCCTGGTTCAGGCCGGTGATGCGCTGCACCTCGTCGGCAAGCAGGGCCTCGACACCGCCTGCGCAGGGCAGGAAGAGCGCGGGCATCAGAGTGCCTTGCGCAGCGAGGCCGGCGCGATCTTCAGCGCCTCGCGGTACTTGGCCACCGTGCGCCGCGCGACCTGGATGCCTTGTTCGGCCAGCATCTCGCTGATCTGGCTGTCCGAGAGCGGCTTCTTCGTGTCCTCGGCACTCACGAACTGGCTGATGAGCGCACGCACCGCGGTGCTGCTGGCGTTGCCGCCAGCCTCGGTGTTGAGCGAACTGCCGAAGAAGTACTTCAACTCGAAGGTGCCCTGCGGCGTGGACATGTACTTGGCCGTGGTCACGCGCGAGATGGTGCTTTCGTGCAGGCCCAGCTCGTCGGCGATCTCGCGCAGCACCAGCGGCTTCATGGCGATGGCGCCATGCGTGAAGAAGGCCTTCTGCCGTTCGACGATGGCCTTGCTGACGCGCAGGATGGTGTCGAAGCGCTGCTGGATGTTCTTCACGAACCAGCGTGCTTCCTGCAGCCGGCCGCTCAGCCCGGCGTGGCCGTTGCTGCCGCGCGCGCCGCGCACGGCCTGGGCATAGAGGTCGTTGATGCGCAGCTTGGGCATGACGTCGGGGTTGAGCACCACGCTCAGGCCGCGGCCGGTCTTGCGCACGATGACGTCGGGGATCACGACATTCGCCTCGGCTGGCGCGAAGGGCCGGCCCGGCTTGGGCTCGCAGGTCTTGATGAGCATCTGCGCCTGGCGCACCAGCGATTCGTCCGAACCGGTCAGCGCCATCAGGCGCTTCACGTCGCGCCGCGCCAGCAGTTCCAGGTACTGCGTGCAGATGCGCATGGCCAGCTGGCGCGCCGCCGTGCGCGGGTGCACCTTGAGCTGCAGGCACAGGCATTCGCCCAGGTTGCGCGCGCCCACGCCTGTGGGCTCAAGGCTCTGCAGCCAGCGCAGCGCGCATTGCAGGCGCTCCAGCAGTTCGGTGCGGGCTTCGGCGTTGCTCAAACCGAACATCTCGGCCAGCCGCTCGGCGATGTCTTCCAGCGTGTCGGCCAGGTAGCCGTCGCCGTCGAGCGATTCGATCAGCACCATCAGCGCCGCGTGGTCGTCGGCCGACAGGCGCATGCCCAGCACCTGCGCGCGCAGGTGGTCTTCCAGGCTGCCATTGCCGGCGCGGCGGTCCTGCGGGTCCATGTCCTCGCCTTCGCCGCTGCCGCTGCCGCTGCTGGCAGCAGACGAGGAAGGTGTCTCGCGGATGCCGTCGAAGTCGTCGCCCTCGGTGCCGTTTTCCCAGTCGTCGCGCTCGGTGGTGCCGAATTCGTCGCCGCGGATCTCGGTGGCGGCCTCACCGGCGTCGGGCGGGTCGGATGGCCCTTCGGCGTCGGCCGTGCGGTCGGCCACGCGGTCGGCGGCCTGGCGCTCGATGGGCGTGTCGTAGGGGCTGGGCGGCGCGTCTTCCTCGGCTTCGAGGAAAGGGTTCTGCTCCAGCATCTGCCCCACTTCCTGGTGCAGTTCCAGCGTCGACAGCTGCAGCAGGCGGATGGACTGCTGCAGCTGGGGCGTGAGCGCCAGATGCTGGGAGAGCCTGACCTGCAGCGAGGGCTTCATGATCTTCTGTGCCTGCGCACGCTACATGCGGAAGTTCTCGCCGAGGTAGACCTTACGGACCTCGGCGTTGGCCACGATTTCTGTGGGCGTGCCCTCGGCCAGCACGCTGCCTTCGCTGATGATGTAAGCGCGGTCGCAGATGCCCAGCGTCTCGCGCACGTTGTGGTCGGTGATGAGCACGCCGATGCCGCGCGAACGCAGGAATTTGATGATGCGCTGGATCTCGATGACGGCGATGGGGTCGACGCCGGCGAAGGGCTCGTCCAGCAGGATGAAGCGCGGCTGCGTGGCCAGCGCACGCGCAATCTCCACGCGCCTGCGTTCGCCCCCCGACAGCGCCGGTGCCGGCGAGTCACGCAGCTTCTCGATCGACAGGTCGCCGAGCAGGCCGTTCAGCAATTCGTCGATATGGGCCGTCTTCAGCGGCCGGCCGTCGGGCCCGAGCTGCAGCTCGAGCACGGCGCGGATGTTTTCGGCCACCGTGAGCTTGCGGAAGATCGACGCTTCCTGCGGCAGGTACGACAGACCCAGGCGCGAACGGCGGTGGATGGGCAGCGTCTGCACGGCCTGGCCGTCGATGCGGATCTCGCCGGCGTCGGCGCGCACCAGTCCCACCACCATGTAGAAGGTGGTGGTCTTGCCGGCGCCGTTAGGCCCCAGCAGACCCACCACTTCACCGGCGCCCACGGCCAGGTGCACGTCCTTCACGACCATGCGCGAGCCGTAGCTCTTCTGCAGGTGTTCGGCTTCCAGGCGGCTGGTGCTCACCGGCAAGGCGGCATTCGGCAAGGGCGCCAGCATCAGCGCTTGTCCTCGATGGCGCGGCTGGGCGCCAGCGGGCTGGCGGGCACGGGTGCGCTGGCCGGAACCTCGGCGCGCGGCGTGAGCGTCACGCGCACGCGGCCGCTGGGGTTGGACGGCGTCACGGCGCCGCCTTCGACGCGGAAGACCTCGGCCACGTTGTCCCAGACGATGGTGGCGCCCGAGATCTCGTCGGCCACCGCACCGCCGCGCAGGCGGCGCACGGCACCGTTGCCGATGAAGCGCAGGGTGTCGGCGCGGCCGTCGAACTCGATGCGGTCGGCCGTGCCTTCCACGGTCTCGTCGCCGCCACCGTCGCGCTTCTGGCGCCAGCTGGCCGGCTTGCCGGCGCTGCCGATGGCGCTGGCGGCACGGTAGCCATCGGCCATCTCGCGCATCTCGATGCGCTCGGCGCGCAAGACCATGGTGCCCTGGCTGATGACGGCGTTGCCGTTGAGCACCGTCACCTGGCGCTGCAGGTCGAAGGTGGAAGGCCGGTCGGCCTCAACCACGATGGGCTTGCTGCGGTCGGCCCGCTCGGCCCATGCCGAGACGCAGCCCAAGCCGAGACTTACAGCCAGGATCAGCGAAAACGTGGAGGGAATGGGCATCATTTCGGCACGGAACTTGCAGGCCATTCTAGCCACAAGTCCTGCCGAAACCGGGCGTCATTCGTGAAATGACGCCGCCCTGGCGCGGCCGGCGCGCCGGCCGCTGTCAGCCGCCCTGGCGCACGCGCTGGATCAGGAAGTCGGCCACCCCGAGCGCCCGCTCGTGGCTGCCGGCCAGCGTGGCCGAAGTGTAGAACCGGCCCTGGATGCCGATGGCCGGCACACCGTCGATCTTGTAGCCATTCGACAGGGTTTTGCCCTTGCTGACCTTGGTATTCACGGCAAAAGACTTGAAGGCTTCACTGAATTTGGCACCGTCCACACCATGGGCGGTGACGAAGGCCGTGATGTCGGCCTCGCTGTTCAGGCGCTTGTTGTCAACGTGGATGGCATTGAAGATCTTGGACTGCAGCGCCTCGCGCTGACCCAGTTCTTCGAGCGCATAGAAGAGCTTCTGGTGTTCCACGGGGCCGATGTAGCCGAAGGGCATCTGGCGGAACTGCACGTCGGGGGCCGCGCGCTTGGCCCAGGCCGTGACGATGGGCTCGAAGCTGAAGCAGTGCGGGCAGCCGTACCAGAAGAACTCCAGCACCTCCACCTTCTTCGGCGGCTGCAGCGTCACCGGCACCGGGGTCTGCAGCTTGACGTAGTGCTTGCCCTCTTCTGGCACGCCCTGCGCCCGCGCCGCGCCGGCAGTGGCCAGGCCGAGGCCAGCGCCGGCCAGTTGCATGGAGAAGTCGCGCCGATTCATGGAAGTCCTTTCGTGGGAGGTTGGAGCAGGCGGTGTGGAGTCTGCCAACAACGGCCGAGTTCCAGGTGGCGTTGTCAGGGTTTCTCGACGCGCACGATCTGCGCCTCGATGCTCTGTTCCTGAAGCCGGGCCAGCAGGCCGTCGGCCTCTTCGCGGGTACCGAAAGGCCCCAGGCGCACGCGGAAGACGGTGCGGCCGGCCTGTTCGCGCTCGGTGATCTTCGCCGTCTGGCCCATCATCGCGAGCTTGGCGCGCTGCTGCTCGGCGTCGTCGCTGCGCGTGAAAGCGCCGGCCTGCACGAAGAAGAAGAAACCGTCGGCCACCGCGGGCTTGGGTGCCGCGGGCGTCGTGGCCGCGCCGGCCAGGATGGCCGCCGGGTCGCGTGCCGGCGGTTTGGCCATCGAAGCCGCCGAAGCCGGCGGCAGCGCCGCCATGGCGCTGGAGGCTGCGGCCAGCGGGCGTGCCGGCTTGCTGCCCAGCGGCGCATTCGGGTCCCAGCTGCGATTGCGTTCGGTCTCGGCGGTATCTTGTTCGGCCGTGCGCTGCGGCACCTTGTTGACGAAGGGCACCGGCGCCTTGGTGATGTACAGGGCCACGCCCAGCGCCACCGCCAGGCCGATGAGCAGCCCGGCCACCAGGCCCATGACGAAGCCGCCGCGCTGCGCCATCATGCGGCCACCTCGGTGGCAGGCACTTCGCGCGCCAGGCTCTGCGGCGCCGACACGCCCAGCACCGCCAGGCCGTTGCGCAGCACCTGTGCGGTGGCCGTCAGCAGCGCCATGCGGGCGCGGCCCAGCGCCGGGTCGTCCACCAGCAGGCGTTCGCTGTCGTAGTAGGTGTGGAAGGCGGCGGCCAGTTCGCGCAGGTAGAAGGCCACGTCGTGCGGTGCCAGTTCGGCGGCGGCGCGCGTCAGCATCTCGGGGTACTCGGCCAGCTTGAGCATCAGCGCGGCTTCGCTGGGTGCGGTCAGGCGCGCGAAGTCGGCGCCCGCGAAATCGCGCTCGCCGCTGTACTTGCCCAGCACCGAGCAGATGCGTGCATGCGCGTACTGCACGTAGAAGACCGGGTTCTCGTCGCCGGCCTTCAGCGCCAGATCGACGTCGAAGGTGAACTCGGTGTCGGCCTTGCGGCTGATGAGGAAGAAGCGAACGGCGTCACGGCTGGTCCAGTCGATGAGGTCGCGCAGCGTCACGTAGCTGCCGGCACGCTTGGAGATCTTCACCTCCTGGCCGCCCTTCATCACGGTGATCATCTTGTACAACGCCCAGTCGGGGTAGCCGGGCGGGATGCCCAGGCCCACCGCCTGCAGGCCGGCGCGCACGCGCGCCATGGTGCCGTGGTGGTCGGTGCCCTGCACGTTGATGACCTTGGCGTAACCGCGCTCGAACTTGGCCACGTGATAGGCCACGTCAGGCACGAAGTAGGTGTAGCTGCCGTCGGACTTGCGCATCACGCGGTCCTTGTCGTCGCCGTAGTCGGTGCTGCGCAGCCACAGCGCGCCGCCTTCTTCATAGGTCTTGCCGGCGGCCACCAGGCGGCGCACGATGTCTTCGACGCGGCCTTCGCTGTAGAGGCTGCTCTCGAGGTAGTAGTTGTCGAAGTGCACGCCGAAGGCCTGCAGGTCCAGGTCCTGCTCGTGGCGCAGGTAGGCCACCGCGAACTGCGTGATGCCAGCCAGGTCGTCCACGTCGCCGCTGGCGGTGAAGGCGCGGTCGTCGGCGCGCACGGTCTTCTTCGCCGCGAAGTCGGCCGCGATGTCGGCGATGTACTCGCCGTTGTAGGCGGCTTCGGGCCAGCCGGCGTCGCCCGGCTTGAAGCCCTGCAGGCGGCGCTGCGTGGAAATGCCCAGCGTGGCGATCTGCACGCCAGCGTCGTTGTAATAGAACTCGCGCAGCACGTCGGCGCCCTGCGTCTGCAGCAGGTTGCTGATGCAGTCGCCCAGCACCGCATTGCGGCCGTGGCCGACGTGCAGCGGGCCGGTGGGGTTGGCCGAGACGAACTCCACCATCACGCGCTGGCCCGTGCCCGCGTGGCGGCCGTAGGCGTCGGTGGCGGCCAGCACTTCGGCCACCACGGCCTGCTTGGCGGCCGGCGCCAGGCGCAGGTTGATGAAACCGGGGCCGGCGATTTCCAGCGACTGCACCCAGCGCTGCACCGCGGGCTGCGCCTGCAGCGCCTGCACCAGGGCGGTGGCGATGTCGCGCGGCGGCTTCTTCAGCGCCTTGGCCAGCGGCATGGCGGCGGTGATGGCAAGGTCGCCATGGGCCGCCTGCTTGGGCGACTCGAAGGCGGCCACGGGGGCGGCCACCGCGGCGCCGGCCGCCACTTCGGCGAGCACCGCCTGCAAGGCCTGTCGCAGTTCCTGCTTGGCTTGGATCATCGGCTCATTCTACGTTTGGCCCCCCGGGCGCCCGCCCCGATGGAGCCGACGGCGCGGCGTGCGAACTGGTGCACGAAGACCGGCCTCATCGCCGGTTCACGGCGCGCTGGCCGGGCCACCATCGGCACCTGCGCGCCTTGCCGGCCGCGACCCGACGCCATGCCCCTGTCCAGACTCGCCAACGCCGAAGCCCCGCCCGCCGAACCGCAGGCTCTTGCGCTGCCGTCGCACATCGGCAAGTACCGCATCAAGGCCAAGGTCGGTGAAGGCGCCACCAGCGAGGTCTTCCTCGCCCACGACCCCTTCCGCGACAGCAATGTCGCCATCAAGCGCGTGCGCCCGGGCGTGCTGCCCGACACACGCGAGTCGCACTTCCAGCAGCGCTTCTTCGCCGCCGAGGCCGCGCTCGTCGGCCGCCTGAACCACCCGAACGTGGTGCAGATCCTCGACGCGGTGGCCGACACCGAGGCGCCCTACCTGGTGATGGAGTACGTCAGCGGCGTGACGCTGCGCCGCTACTGCCGTGCCGACTGCCTGCTGCCGCTGGCGCAGGTCGTCGAGATCGGCTTCAAGTGCGCCATGGCCTTGGGCTACTGCTTCCGCCAGGGCTTGATCCACCGCGACGTGAAGCCGGCCAACCTGCTGGTGGTGCTGGACGGCGAACACGTCACCGACGTCAAGGTCACCGACTTCGGCAGCGTCTTCAACCAGGGCTCGGAGCACACGCAGATCTACCGCGTCGGCAGCCTGGCCTACATGTCGCCCGAGCAACTGGACGGCGACGCGCTGGACTGCCGCGCCGACATCTATTCCCTGGCTGCGGTGCTCTACCACCTGATCGCCGGCCGCCCGCCCTTCGACGCCATGCAGCAGCAGGCGCTGATGCACCAGATCTACCACGGCACGGCGCCGCCGCTGTCGGGGCTGCGCGAGGGCGTGCCACCGGCGCTGCAGGCGCTGATCGAGCAGAGCCTGGCCAAGGAGCGCGAACTGCGCCCCGGCAGCTGGGACGAATTCGCCAAGGCGCTGGGTGCCCTGGGCTCCGACAAGATGCTGTCGCGCGGCGCGCTGCAGGAAGTGCTGGACAGCGAGCGTTTCACGCTGCTGCGCTCGCTGGAGTTTTTTGCGAGTTTCGGCGACGTGGAACTCTGGGAAGTGGTGCACCGCGCCAAGTGGCAACGCCACACCTTCGGCCAGGCCTTGTTCCGCAGGGGCGAGGAAGGCAACACCTTCCACATCGTCACGCAGGGCGAGGTGGAGGTCTACCGCGACGGCAAGGCGGTGGCCAAGCTGGGCGCCGGCGCCTCGGTGGGCGAGATGGCCTACCTGGCGCCCGCGCCGGAGCTGCGCACGCACACGGTGGACGTGCTGGTGGCTCAGCAGGCCACCACGGTGGCCTTCACGCCTGACGCGATGGATCAGCTCTCGCTGGCCACGCGCCACCTGTTCGACAAAGCCTTCATCGGCGTGCTCGTCAAGCGCCTGCATGCCGCACACGAAGCGCTGGCGCACCCGCGCCGCATCATGTAGGTCATCGCAAACCCGCTCCCGTGCGTTCACCACTAGCCGGGCGTCGTTCGGGTCTGTTGAAATCGACGGCGGCAATCCAGCCACCCACCACACGGACGAGGAGCCCACCCCATGAAGAAGACCCTGCTGACCGCCTTGGTCACTGCCTGCGCACTGTTCGCCGGCCAGGCCTTTGCCGCCGACGCCGCCTGCGAAGCCAAGGCCGTGGACAAGAACGGCAAGGCCCTCGCCGGTGCCGCCAAGACCAGCTTCATGAAGAAGTGCGAGAAGGACGCCGGCGGTGCCGCCGCTGCCGCCAGCCCGGCCTGCGAGAAGAGCGCTGCCGACAAGAAGCTGGCCGGCGCGGCCAAGACCAGCCACGTCAAGAAGTGCATGGCCGACGAAAAGGCGAAGAAGTAGCCCACCCCCGGTAGCGCCTGCGGCGCTTCGCCTTCAAGGGGGCTGAGGGCCGCGGCCCGGCAGAGCCGGTTCCGCGGTGCTTGCTGGGTCGCGGTCAGGCGTTCAAAACGGCCAGTGCGTTGCGGGCGGAGGCCAGGCCCATCTTCACGAAGGCATCGGCCGTGACGCCGCCGATGTGCGGGCTCAGCACCAAGCGCGCCTGGCCATGGAAGGGATGCGGCGCCGTCATCGGCTCCACCGCAAAGCTGTCCAGCCCCGCGCTGCCGACCCGGCCCGAGTGCAGGGCGTCGAGCAGCGCGGCCTCGTCGATGAGCCCGCCGCGCGCGGTGTTGACGATGATCACGCCCGGCTTGCAGGCGGCCAAAGTCTGGGCGTTGAGCAGCCTGGCGTTGTCGGCCGTCAGCGGGCAGTGCAGCGAAATCGCATCTGACTCGCGCCAGATGATCTCCAGGCTGGCGCCCACGATGAAGCCCGGCAAGTCCTTGGCGTAAGGGTCGTGGCCCAGCACGCGCATGCCCATGGCGTCGGCCATCTTCGCAAAGCGCTGGCCGATGGCGCCGAGGCCGATCACGCCCACGGTGCGGCCTTCGAGCTCGACGCTGCGGTGCGTGGCCTTGTCCCAGTGCCCGGCATGCATGCGCTCATTGAGCACCACCACCGACTTGGCGCAGGCCAGCAGCAGCGCCAGCGCCTGCTCGGCCACCGCCGCCGCGTTGGCGCCAGCCGCGGCCACAACCTGGATGCCGCGCGCCTGCGCCGCGGCCTTGTCGATGGTGTCGGTGCCGCTGCCGTGTTTGGAGATGACCTTCAGGCTGGGTGCGGCGGCCATGGCCGCGGCGCCCACCTTGCTGTAGCGCACGATGATGGCCACCGGGTCATGCCGCCGGCACAGCGCCACGATGTGATCTTCGGTCGGCGTCTTGCCGGCGTACACGATCTGATAGTCGCCCAGCAGTGCCAGCGCTTCTGGCGCCAGGTCGGCCGCGGTGACCAGAACGGCGGGCTTGCCGGCGGACTCGACGACGTTCACAGCGATTCGCCTTCCTGGATCACGCCGGCGGCGCGCAATGCAGCGTCCAGCCAACCCGGGCGCAGCGCCTTGCGGCTCTTGATGTCGGCGATGCGCTGCGTCTCGGCGGCCACCTTGGCCGCCGCCAGCGGCAGCATCGCGGCGGCCTTTTCGCGCTCGATGACGGTCACGCCATCGGCGTCGCCCACCACCAGGTCACCCGGCTTGACGCTGACGCCACCGATGGAGATGGGGTGGTTCAGCCGGCCGGGCACGAACTTGGTCGGGCCGTTGGGGTTCAGCCCGGCGGCGAACATCGGGAAGCCCAGTTCGCGGATGGCTTCGCTGTCGCGCGCCGCGCCGTCGATGACCACCGCGGCCACGCCCAGCGCCACGCACTGCTGCGACATGATCTCGCCGATGAGCGCGCTGCTCAGGTCACCCTTGCCGTCGACCACGATCACGTCGCCCGGCCGGGCGATGGCCATGGCGGCGTGGATCATCAGGTTATCGCCGGGGCGCACTTCCACCGTGATGGCCGGACCGGCAAAGCGCATGGAAGGCGCCAGCGGCTGGATGCGGCCGCCGAGCGCACCGCGCCGGCCGGCCACGTCGGCCAGGATGGACGAGGGGAATTTCGAGGCTTGCTCGACGATGTCGGCGGGGACACGCTCGATGTCGCGGATCACGTCGGGCAAAGCAGCGGCTGGACTCATCTGAATATCCAATCTATTCGGTCGTTAGGCTGCCGGTGCGAGTCCCGGCGGGCTGGTGCGGAAGGCCAGGTGTCTGCGGGTCAGTCGACCTTGGCGCCGGATTCCTTGACGACCTTGCCCCAGCGGGGAATCTCGTCCCTGATCAGCGCCGCAAACTGCTCCGGCGTGCCGCCGGCGGGGTCGGCGCCTTCGTCGCTGAGGCGCTTGTTCAGCTCAGGCTCCTTCAGCGCCTTGTTGAACTCGGCATTCAGCCTGGCGATCACTTCCTTGGGCGTGCCGGCCGGTGCCAGCAGGCCGAACCAGGTGACGGCGTCGAAGCCCTTGTAGCCCGACTCGTTGATGGTCGGCACCTCGGGCAGGTCGTCCACCCGCCTGGCCGAAGTCACGGCCAGCGCGCGCAGCTTGCCCTGCTTGATCTGGCCCAGCAGCGTGGGCACCGATGACACGTACAGGTCGACCGTGCCGCCCACCACGTCGGTGAGCGCCTGGCTGGCGCCCTTGTAGGGCACATGCTGGGTGCGGATGCCGGCCGCCTTCTGGAACATCTCGCTCGTCAGGTGGGCCACCGTGCCGTTGCCCGGCGAGGCGAAGTTCACATGGCCCGGCTTGGCCCTGGCTGCAGCCGTCGCGTCGGCCAGCGTCTTGTACGCTGAGTTCGTGCCGGTGACCATGACCAGCGGCGCGTTGGCCAGCATGATGATGGGCACCAGGTCCTTCTGCGAGTCGTAGGGCATCTTGGCGAACAGCGTCGGGTTGATGGCCAGGTTGCTGGTCTGCCCGAGCACGATGGTGTAGCCATCGGCGGGTGACTTGGCCACGGCGTCCACACCCAGGTTGCCGCCGGCGCCTGGCTTGTTGTCGATGACGAAGGTCCAGCCTGTGGCCTTGGCGACGCGCTGGCTGGTCTCGCGGGCAATGATGTCGGTGCCGCCCCCGGGCGGGAAGGGCACGACGATGCGGATGGCCTTGGTGGGCCAGGCCTGGGCGAATGCGCCCTGGCTAAGGGTGGCTGCGGTGGCTGCGGCGAATGCCAGCAGCAGGCGGCGAGAGGCTTGCATGTTGTCTCCAGTGTTGTGTCGGTGACGGCCTGCGGCATGGTCCGCGGCGCTTGTCGACGTCTTCTGGTCTTCAGTATTGGCGCCCGGGGGTCTACAGTCCAATCGATAGTTTCTTCAGATTCATCAACGAGGCTTTTGCAATGGACCTGCGTGACCTGCGCTACTTCGAGACCATTGCCGAGCTGCAGCACGTGGGGCGTGCGGCGGCCCGCCTGCACCGCACGCAGCCGGCGCTGACCAGCTGCATCCGGCGCCTGGAAGAAGACTGCGGCACGGCCTTGTTCGAGAAGGCCGGGCGCGGCATCCGCCTCACCGCCGCGGGCCAGGTGCTGCAACGCTGGGCACGGCGCATGCGCTTCGATGTCGAAGACGCGCAGCGCGAGATCGCCGCCATCGGCCAGGGCCTGGCCGGGCATGTGCGCATCGGCATCGTGCCCACGGCAGCGCAGTTCCTGCTGCCGCCGGTGGCCCGGCGGCTGCTGCAAGAGGCGCCCGAGGTCACCTTGAGCACGGTGGTGGCGCTGGTCGACACACTGAAGCCGCTGCTGCGCGCCGGCGAGATCGACATGATGGTCGGCACCGAGGGCACGGCCGAGGCGGGCTATGTCTCGCGCTTGCTGGCCGAAGATGCCATCGTCGTTGCCGCTAGCGCAAACCATGCCGTGTTCAGCGGCAAGCCGACGCTCAAGGACCTCACCGCCTACCGCTGGGCGCTGCAGCCGCCGGGCGCACCGACGCGCGACTGGCTCGACCACGCCTTCGACTGCAAGCGCCTGCCGCGCCCGCGCGTGCAGGTGGAAAGCACCATGCTGCTGATGCTGCCCACGCTGATCGCGCAGACCGGGCTGCTCAGCTTCATCTCACGGCACCACCTGGGCCAGCGGCCGGGTGGCTCGGGCCTGAAGGAAGTGCCGCTGCAGGAAGCCACCATGCTGCGCCGGCTCGTCGTCACCTACCGCGACAACAGCTACCTCTCGGCCGCCGCATCGCGCCTGATCGAGCTCTTCTCGTCAGCCGGCGAAAGCGCCTGAACCGCCGCCCGCCCAGTACTGCGGGTCACCATAGCTGTGCTTGATGTAGTCGATCCACAAGCGCACGCGCAGCGGCAGGTGCTTGCGCTGCGGGAACACGGCGTAGATGCCGTTGGGCGGCGCCGCGTAGTCTTCCAGCACCACCAGCAGGCGGCCGGCCGCCACGTCGTCTTCCACCTCCCAGGTGCTGCGCCAGGCGATGCCCAGGCCCTGCAGGCACCATTCGCGCAAGACCTGGCCGTCGCTGCAGTCCAGCGGGCCGCTGGGGCGCAGGTGCGTCACCTCGCCGTCCACCCGGAAGGCCCAGCCGCGTGTCTGGCTGGCGTCTGAACTGAGCGTCAGGCAGTGATGGCGTGTCAGCTCCGCGGGTGCTGCAGGCGCGCCGTGGCGCTGCAGGTAGCCCGGCGTGGCCACGCACAGGCGGCGGTTGTCGGCCAGGCGCACGCTGACCAGGCTGGAATCGGGCAGGTCGCCGACGCGGATGGCGCAGTCGAAACCTTCGTTGACGATGTCGACGACGCGGTCGCTGAGGTTCAGGCTCAGGCTGACATCGGGGTGCGCGGCGATGAAACCCGGCACCAGCGGTGCCACGTGGCGGCGGCCGAAGCCGGCCGGCGCGGTGATGCGCAGGTGGCCGCTGGCCTTCACACCACCGGCGCTGACGCTGGCCTCGGCACTGGCCAGGTCGGCCAGCAGGCGCTGGCAGTCCTCCAGGAAGGCGCTGCCTTCGTGCGTGAGCGTGATGCGCCGGGTGGTGCGCACCAGCAGCTTCACGCCCAGCCGTTCTTCCAGTGCGTCGATGCGGCGGCCGATGACCGCAGGCGCCACGCCCTCGGCCAGCGCGGCGGCCGTGAGGCTGCCCTTGGTGGCCACGGCGGCAAAAGACTCGATCTGCTTGAGCCGATCCATGGCCGTTGATTATGCATACCGAATGCACAAATCCAACGCTTCCAAAGCACTTAATGCCGCTGGGCGTATCGAATACAGTGCATTCATGAAAGTCCGCGGGGTTCTTTTCGACGCCTATGGCACGCTCTTCGACGTGCACAGTGTCGCCATGCTGGCCGAGCAATTGTTCCCGGGCCAAGGCGAACGCCTGAGCCTGCTGTGGCGCGACAAGCAGATCGAATACACGCGGCTGGTTTCGATGAGCGGCACACGCAGTTTGGAAGGTAGCGACCACTACCGCCCGTTCTGGGACATCACGCGCAGCGCGCTGCAGTACAGCGCGCAGAAGCTCGGGCTCGAACTGTTACCGGCCCATGAAGACCGCCTGATGAACGAGTACCGCCACCTGAGTGCCTTCCCCGAAAACCGCGAAGTGCTGGCCGAGCTGCAGCGCCGCGGCGTGCCGGCCGGCATCCTGAGCAACGGCGACCCCGAGATGCTGGACGTGGCCGTGAAGAGCGCCGGCTTTGCCGAACACCTGCAGCACGTCATCAGCGTGCACCCGGCGCGCCGCTTCAAGACCGACCCCGCGGCCTACGCCTTGGGCACTGCGGCCCTGGGCCTGCCGGCACGCGAGATCCTGTTCGTCAGCAGCAACTGCTGGGACGCCATCGGCGCCACCTGGTTCGGCTACACCACGCTGTGGGTCAACCGCAGCGGCGCGCCGATGGACCGCCTGGGCACCAGCCCCACCCACACCGGCCGCAGCCTGCGTGACGTGCTCAAGCTGCTGCCCCGCTTGGCGCCTGCCAAGAACCCTGCCCCCTGAAAGCGAGATGACCATGCGCACATCCATCCACAGCCTGCAGGTCGCTGACGTGCTCGCCCGCTTCATCGACGACGAGGTGCTGCCCGGTACCGGCATCACGCCCGAGCGCTTCTGGGCCGGCTTCGACGCCATCGTGCGCGAGCTGGCGCCACGCAACGCCGCGCTGCTGGCCGAACGCGACCGGCTGCAGAGCGAGGTCGACACCTGGCACCGCACCCATCCAGGCCCGATCGCCGACGCGCCGGCCTACCGCGCCTTCCTGCAGCGCATCGGCTACCTGGTGCCCGAGCCGGCGCCCTTCCACGTCACCACCGCCAACGTCGATGCCGAACTGGCGCTGCAGGCCGGCCCGCAGCTCGTGGTGCCCATCCTGAATGCACGTTATGCACTGAATGCCGCCAACGCACGCTGGGGTTCGCTGTACGACGCGCTCTACGGCACCGACGTCATTCCCGAGGCCGGCGGCGCCGAGCGCGGCCGTGGCTACAACCCGCTGCGCGGTGCCCAGGTCATCGCCTTCGCACGCGGTGTGCTCGACCAGGCGGCACCCCTGGTCGAAGGCAGCCACCGAGACAGCACCCGCTACTGGGTGGAAGCCGGCCGCCTGCACGTCACGCTGGCCTCGGGCCGCAGCGTGGAGCTGGCTGACCCGTCGCAGTGGGTCGGCTTCCAGGGCGACGCCGCCGCGCCGACCTCGGTGCTGCTGCGCCACCACGGCCTGCACCTCGACATCCACATCGACCGCACCGCTGCCATCGGCAAGAGCGACGCGGCCGGTGTCAGCGACATCGCGCTTGAGGCCGCGCTGTCGACCATCCTCGACCTCGAAGACTCGGTGGCCGCGGTGGACGCCGACGACAAGCTGGTGGGCTACCGCAACTGGCTCGGCATCCTGAAGGGCACGCTGACCGAAGAGGTGAACAAGGGCGGCAAGACCTTCACGCGTGGCCTCAACCCCGACCGCCGCTACCACGGCCCCGCCGGTGAGGACGTGATCCTGCACGGCCGCAGCCTGATGTTCCTGCGCAATGTCGGCCACCTGATGACCAACCCGGCCATCCTGTGGGGGCCCGACGAGCGCGAGATCCCCGAAGGCATCATGGACGCGGTGATCACCACCACCATTGCGCTGCACGACCTGCAGCGCCGTGGCCACCTGGAAGACAGCGGCCCCATCGTCAACAGCCGCAGCGGCAGCGTCTACATCGTCAAGCCCAAGATGCACGGCCCGGCCGAGGTGGCTTTTGCAGGCGAACTCTTCGGCCGCGTCGAGCGCATGCTGGGCCTGCCCGACAGCACCGTGAAGCTGGGCATCATGGACGAGGAGCGCCGCACCAGCGTCAACCTGGCGGCCTGCATCAGCGCCGCGAAGAGCCGCGTGGCCTTCATCAACACCGGCTTCCTGGACCGCACCGGC
>JANNFE010000157.1:0-5876 GCA_031379415.1 Betaproteobacteria bacterium
TCGCGGTAGTAGGCCTGCACGCGCGGCGCGTCCAGCCGTTCGGCCAGGATGTCGTGCACGGGGAACAGGCGCTCCAGCTTGCGCAGGCGGCGGGCCAGGTCTCGTTGGCGTTCTTGTGGGGTGTCGGCGCTGCGCGTCCAAAGCATGGCCGGATTATCTCCGCCCCCCGCCAGCGGCTACATTGGCACGCAAGCCCCGACAGGAAACCGCATGGAAGCCACCACCCCTCAACAACTGCCCGCCGACCGCCAGTTGGTGCTGCGCGTGATGCCGCTGCCCGCCGACGTCAACGCCAACGGCGACATCTTCGGCGGCTGGATCATGGCCCAGGTCGACCTGGCGGGTGCGGTGCTGCCGGCGCGCCTGGCCAAGGGGCGCATCGCCACCGTGGCCGTCAACCAGTTCATCTTCAAGCAGCCGGTGAGCCTGGGTGACCTGCTGAGTTTCTATGCCCACGTCACGCGCGTCGGCAACACCAGCATCAGCGTGCACGTGGACGTGTTTGCGGAACGCAACCCGGCCGACCTGCAGGTGGTGAAGGTGACCGAGGCCGACCTGACCTATGTGGCCATCGACCACGAAGGCAAGCCGCGCAAGGTGCCGGTCTAGGGTCTGGCGCTGGCAGCGCCCGATGCCGGCGGCACCGACGACGGCGCGGCCGATGCCGGCGCGCCCGAGCGATTCTGGCCGAGCCGGGCGATGAGGTCGTCGATGAAGGGCCGGTCCTTCGCACCGCTGCGGCTGCTCGGGAAGACCAGCAGCACCAGGCGCGCATGGCCACCGTCACCGCTGGGCTTGTAGCGGTCGAGCACCAGCGCGAAGCGTTCGCCGCGCGAGACGCGGCTGAAGTTCGTCAGCGGGAAGTCATAAGGGTCGACCCAGAAGCTGGCGCCCTGCGTGCCGCTGCTGTCGTTGGTGGTCCAGTTGATCCCCACCAGCAGGCGCCGGTGGGCGAGGTCATGGCTGAGCACGGTGAGCGTGAATTCCCGCTCCGGCAGCACGTCGGGCCCCGGCTCGGAGGCGACGCTGGGCAGTTTGAAGCTGCGGCTCTGCGGCGCCAGGCCCTCGCCGACGAACTGCAAGTCCACCGGCATCGTCTGGCGCGCGCCGTCGACCTCCAGCGCCGAAGCCTGGCGGTTCTTCACCTGCTGCGCGATGCGGTCGAGCTGCAGCCGGTACTCTTCGGTGGTCGGGCCCTTGGGCCGCGCAGCGATCTGGCGGTCGAGCTCCCAGAACAGCGGGCTCAGGTTCAGCGTGTCGTGGAAGTTCAGCGACAGCAACTCCAGCGCCACGAGGCGCTTGTCCACATCGCCGGGTTTGGGGTCGAGATAGCTGCCGACCAGCTTGTCGAAGAGACCACGGCGCACCGTGGTGTCGGCCTCTTCGCGCTTGCTCATCAGGTCGGTGTACAGGCGGAACTGCTGCTCGGCGGCTTCGCGGCGCTGGGTCTCGGCGGCGGCCCGGCCCGAGATTTCACTGGCCTTCCATTGGTACAGCAGCGGCAGCGATACCAGCGCGATCGGCATCGCCAGCGTCTGCAGCACCCACCGCATGCCTTCGAGCGGCGCTTTGTTCTCGGTCGCCATCGGCGTCAGCCCTTCACAGCGGCTTCAGTGGCCCGTCGGCCGCAGGCACCTCGAAGTCGAAGCGGGTCGGCTCGCCGCCCAGTTGCAGCGTGGTGGACTTGCCGTCTGCAGACAAGGTGCAGCTGCCCGTGCCGGCCACGGCGATGCTGTAGTTGCCGCGGGCGTCGGCCTGGCCGGCGCTGAAGGTCTTGCCGCACACCAGCGTGAGCGCCACGCCCGGCAACGGCTTGCCGCCACGTTTCAGCGAACCGAAGATGGTGGCGGCACCGGCCGGCAGCGCCGTGGAGAGGGCGGCCGCCAGCAGCAGCGCGCGGGCAGAAAACAGGTGGGGCGTCATGGCATCAGTCGATGAAGAAGTCGGGGATGAAGTTCCGGTTGCCCGGTGTCACAGCATAGCGGTCGAGATCGGTGATGCCATGTTCTGCCAACAGCGTGTCGTCGATGAAGAAGTTGCCGGTGGTGGCCTTGCTGTCGCTGGTGAGAATGAAGTACGCCGCGTCGGCCAGGATCTCGGGCTTGCGGCAGAGCGTCAGATCGATGCCGGGAATCATCTGCAGCGCCGCGGTGGCGATGGCCGTGCGCGGCCACAGGCTATTGACGGCGATACCGTGCGGCTTGAACTCGGCCGCGTGCCCGAGGGTGCATTCGCTCATGCCGTACTTGGCCATGGTGTAGGCCACATGGCCCTTGAACCAGTGCGCCTTCATGGAAAGGGGCGGGCTCATGTTCAGCACATGCGGGTTGCGTCCGGCCTTGGCACTCTTGATGAGTTCCGGCAGACAGGCCTGCGTGCAGCAATAGGTGCCGCGCACGTTGACGCCGAACATCAGGTCGAAGCGCTTCATGGGCGTGGCCGCTGTCGGCGTCAGGCTGATGGCGCTGGCGTTGTTGACCAGGATGTCGATGCCGCCGAAGCGTTCGACCGCCGCTGCCACGGCCGCCGCCACGGCGTTCTCGTCGCGAATGTCGGTCTGCACGGCCAGGGCCTGGCCGCCGGCGGCTTGCACCTCCGCCGCCGCGCTGGCCAGCGTGCCGGGCAGCTTGGGGTTGGGGTCCACCGTCTTGGCCAGCAGCACGAGGTTGGCACCATCGGCGGCGGCGCGCCTGGCGATGGCCAGGCCGATGCCGCGGCTGGCGCCGGTGATGACGATGGTCTTGCCTTGCAGTGTGCTCATGTCAGTCCAGATGAAGGGTGGGCCAAACCTGCGTGGCGATGTGCAGCGCGATGGTGTTGGCGCAGTAGCGATACACCGGCTCGCCGGGGTGGAAACCGTCACGGGCCATGACGCCGCGGTTGAGTGGCACGTCCATGTCCACGCAGGACAGGTCGCCGCGGGTGGCGGCCCATGCCTGCAGCGCCGCGTTGTGGCGCCGCGCATCGTTGCCGGCCACCCAGCGCAGCGGCTGCGGCAGACCCGGAAAGTGGTGGATGGGCGGCAGCGGCGCAAACACCACGTGCTGCACGCCGTGGCCGTTGCGCAGCCAGTTGGCCAGCGCCTCGCGCGCGGCCACGGCCTTGCGCGAAGGAATCTGATCGACCACATCGTTGACGCCCGTGACCACCACCGCCAGGTCGGCCGGCGCATGGCCTTCCTGCATCAGCAGCGCGAGTGTCTGCGCCGTGGTCAGGCCGGAACGGGCGCGCAGCTGCCAGCTCACGCGCGCCGGCACGGCTTCGGCCAGACGCCGGGCCAGGCGCTGCGCCAAGGCATCCCGCTGCCGCGCCACGCCCACGCCGGCGGCCGAGGAATCCCCAGCGATCAGCAGCCGCAGTGGCCGGCCCTGGCCCACCACGCCTTGCCGTGTGCCCTCGGGCTCGGGCAGCCTGGGCAGCCGCGCCCGCGTGGCGATGGCCTGCGCCACCAGCACCGGGGTGAGCATGAGCTTGGCGGCCAGCGACATCGCCGTGGCCTCAGAACTTGCTGAAGTCGGGCTTGCGCTTCTGGAAGAACGCCTGGAAGGCTTCCATCGCTTCGGGGCTCTTCAAGCGGGTGGCAAAGATCTCGCCTTCGGTGCGGATGGTCTGCAGGGTGAGTTCCATCTGCGGGGCGCGCATCAGCTGCTTGGCCTGGCGCACGGCACCCGGCGGCAGCTGATTGAAGCGCTCGGCCATGCGGCGGGCGTGGTTCACCACTTCGGCCGCCGGCAGCACGGCGTTGGCGATGCCGCAATCCACCGCCTGCTCGGGCGTGAAGGGGTCGCCGAGCAGGAGCTTTTCAGCGGCCCTGCGGTGGCCCATCAACTGCGGCACCACCAGGCTGGACGCGAACTCCGGCACCAGGCCCAGTGCGACGAAGGGCATGGCCAGCCGCGCTTCGTCGGAGACGTACACGAAGTCGCAATGCAGCAACATGGTGGTGCCGATGCCGATGGCAGCACCGGTGACGGCAGCGACCACTGGCTTGTCGCAGTCGAGCAGCGCGCGCATGAAGCGGAACACCGGCGAGTCCATCGCGTCGCTGCCCTGCCCCGGCGCGCGGGTCATGAAGTCCTCGATGTCGTTGCCGCTGGTGAAGACACCGGGCTGGCCGGTGATGAGCACGGCGCGCACGGCGCCATCGGCCTTGGCGGCGATGAGCGCATCCGTCATGGCCTGGTACATGGCCACGGTGAGCGCGTTCTTCTTCTCCGGGCGCGCAATCTCGATGGTGGCCACACCGTTCAGCGTGGCGGTCTTGATGCTCATGCGGATGCTCCCTACAGTGCTTCGATGATGCCGGCGGCGCCCTGCCCCATGCCGACGCACATGGTGACCATGCCGTACTTCAGCTTGTGGCGGCGCAAGGCGTGCACCACGGTAGCGGCGCGGATGGCGCCCGTCGCGCCCAGCGGATGACCCAGTGCAATCGCACCGCCCATCGGGTTGACCTTGCCCGGGTCCAGCCCCACGGTGTTGATGACGGCGAGTGCTTGGGCGGCGAAGGCTTCGTTGAGTTCGATCCAGCCCAGGTCGTCGAGCTTCAGCCCGGCGTAGCGCAGCGCGGCGGGGATGGCCTCGATGGGGCCGATGCCCATGATCTCGGGCGCCACGCCGCGCGCGGCGTAGCTGACGAAGCGGGCCAGCGGCTTGAGGTCGTAGCGCTTGATGGCTGCTTCACTCGCCAGGATCAATGCACCGGCGCCATCGCTCGTCTGGCTGCTGTTGCCGGCGGTGACGCTGCCCTTGGCGGCGAACACCGGCTTCAGCTTGGCCAGTCCTTCCAGCGAGGTGTCGGGCCGCGCGCCTTCGTCCAGGTTCACGGTACGCGTCTTCGTGCCGACCTCGCCCGTGGCCAGGTTCGGGTAGCGGTCCACGACATCGATGGGCGTCATCTCGTCGGTGAATTCGCCAGCCGCCATGGCCTTCAGCGCCTTCTGGTGCGACGCCAGCGCAAAGGCGTCCTGCGCTTCACGCGACACCTTCCATTGCGCCGCCACCTTCTCGGCCGTGAGGCCCATGCCGTAGGCGATACCGACGTTCTCGTCGCGCGCGAATACCTCGGGGTTGAAGCTCGGCTTGTTGCCGCCCATCGGCACCATGCTCATGCTCTCAGCGCCGCCGGCGATCATCACGTCGGCCTCGCCGACGCGGATGCGGTCGGCAGCCATCTGCAGCGCGGTCAGGCCGCTGGCGCAGAAGCGGTTGACCGTCACGCCGCCTACCGAATGCGGCAGGCCCGCCAGCACCATGGCCACGCGGGCCATGTTCATGCCCTGCTCGCCTTCGGGAAAGCTGCAGCCGATGATGGCGTCCTCGATGGCCTTGGGGTCCAGCGTCGGCACCTGCGCCAGCGCGCTGCGCACCGCCGCCACCAGCAGGTCGTCGGGCCGCGTGTTGCGAAAGTAGCCGCGGCCGCTTTTGCCGATGGGCGTGCGCGTGGCGGCGACGATGTAGGCGTCTTGAACTTGTTTGCTCATGATCAGTTCCTCACCGGCTTGCCGGTCTGCAGCATGCCCATGATGCGTTCTTGCGATTTGGGGTGTTCCAGCAGACTGCAGAAGCGGTCGCGCTCCATCGTCATCAGGTACTCCTCGGTGACGAGCGAGCCCGCATCGACATCACCCCCGCAGATGACTTCCGCGATCAGCGTGCTGATGTGGAAGTCGTGCGCGCTGATGAAGCCGCCGTCGCGCATGTTGGCCAGCTGGCCCTTGATGGTGGCGATGGCACTGCGGCCGGCCACCGGGAACAGCGCCTTCGTCGGCGGCCGGTAGCCGCTGTCGAACATCGCCTTGGCCTGCGTCAGCGCCACGTACAACAGTTCGTCCTTGTTCGGCACGATGACGTCGCTCCACAGCAGGTAGCCGAGC
>JANNFE010000168.1:0-5627 GCA_031379415.1 Betaproteobacteria bacterium
GGTCTGCGCCGCCAACTCCAGCGCTCGGTCGAGATCGGTCACCAGATGCAGCAGGTTGAAGGCCAGCACCACGTCGTACTCGCCAAGACCTGCCACCGGTGCGTCGGCGTCGGCGACGGCAAAGTTCAGCTGCGGCACCGGCTGGGCAGCCAGCTTCTCGCGGGCGATGGCAATCATGCCGGCCGAGACATCGGTTGCCAGCAGGCGGCGGGTGTTGGGCGCCAGACGCAGCGCGGTGGACCCGGTGCCACAGCCGATCTCCAATACGTCCTGATCCGCAGACAGCAGGCCTTGCACGCGCCGCAGCGTGGCCTCGTAGCCGGCCATGTCCGCGATGGGGTCGGCAGCGTACTTGACCGCAGTGCGGTCCCAGAAACGGGCCTTGCGGGCGGCAGGTACACCAGCACGGGCGATTGGCGAGGCATGGGCGAGAGGGGCGATGGTGGGAGAGCTGGGAGAGGGCATAGGCAGCGGTGAAAGCAGTCGATCAATGGACTACTCGGATGCTATCCATGCGCAGTTCCGATAGGAACTGCGGTAAATTGCAGCGAACATATACGTCGGCGCATGGATAACCTCGACTGGAACCAGCTGAAGGCGTTTCTGGAAACCGCTGAAACCGGCTCGCTCTCGGCGGCCGCCCGCAAGCTGGGGCTGACCCAGCCCACGCTGAGCCGCCAGGTGGCGGCCATCGAGCGGCGCATGGGCGTGACCCTGTTCGAGCGGGTGGGCAAGGCCATGGCGCTCACGCCCACCGGGCTGGACCTGCTGGAACATGCGCGCGCCATGGGCGCAGCCGCCGAGGCCCTGCGGCTGACGGCCACCGGCCGCTCCCAGGCCGTGGGCGGCGTCGTCTCGGTCTCGGCCACCGACGCGGTGGCCGCCTGCCTGCTGCCCCCGCTGGTGCGGCAACTGCGCGAGAAGGAACCGGGCATCACCATCGAGGTGATCGCCTCCGATGCGCTCAGCGACCTGCTCCGTCGCGAGGCGGACATCGCCATCCGCCATGTCAAGCCCGAGCAGCCCGATCTGATCGCCCAGTTGATTCGGGAGGCAGCGGCCAACTTCTACGCGTCCGAAGATTGGGTGAGGGTCCACGGCCATCCGCGCCACGCCGAAGACGCCGCCCACCTGCCCTTCGTCGGCTCCGATCGCTCAGGCCGGTTCCTGGCCTACCTGCGCCAGCATGGCCTGCCACTCGACGAGGCGAACTTCAGCTGCTACTGCGACCACTCGACGGCCCACTGGGCCCTGGTGCGCCAGGGCATGGGCATCGGCGCCATGATGGACGAGATCGCCCGCGACACCCCGGGCATCGTCCGAGTGCTGGACGACGTGCCGCCCGTGCGCTTCCCGATCTGGCTGGTCACCCACCGCGAACTGCGCACCTCGCGGCGGATCCGTGTGGTGTTCGAGGCGCTGGCGCAGGGCTTGGCTTCGGACAACTGAGCCAAGCAGCAGTTTTCGCTGGGGTCTGGCTGCGGTGTGGGTCTGAAGGAGGTGGGATGGAACCGGAAGATGTGCCACCACCGCCTTGAGTCGGCGGCCCCGTTCGGCCGATCGAACTGCAGAGGTACGAAGCGCGTCGGCCCTGCGACAAGTGACGCAAGGTCCTGACCGGCATTTGGGGCAGTAGCCCCTTCGAGCCACCGTCGACCCATGGCGCTGCACTTTAGAACTGGTCATTGACCTTGCGATTCCCCTGATCGACCGGATGACTGGAACTGGCTGTCAGCCGCCACAGCACCCTGTGCACCTGAACGCACACCTGCTCGGCGGCGCCCGCGGCGTCCTCGCCGCAGGCCATACGCTGGCGGCGCAAGCGAGCTGGCTGCGCGGCGGGCAGCGGGTTCTGCAACAACAGCGCCGCCGCCATCTGGATGCCGTAGCCGCCCTGCCCCGCCAGCCAGAACAAGCCTTCGGCCTGAGTGTCGTAGCTGACCACCGGGGAGCGGTGGGCCGCGACAGTGCGCAGGCCGGCCCAGCGGTGGTGGATGCGCTGCACACGGTCCGTCGTCAGCGTCTCTCAGCGGTCCACCGCGATGGCGATGCCCAGTTCCTCGGGGGGCCACGTCGCAGAGCCCCATCGGGTCTTCGTTGGCGCGTGACAGCAGCAACTGCCCGGCATCGCGCTTGAAGTAAACCGTCTCGTCGACGTAGGGCGGCCACTTCCATGTCGCAGGCGGATGCGTCCAGCACCGCGCCGGCCACCCAGTCGCCGCGCAGGATGGGCACCTGCTACCGCGCCTCGTCGGCAATGCCGGGTGGTGGCTTTTCCGGGAAACCGCGGCTGGCGCGTGTGAGCGCCCGCAAAGTGGCGTTGCCGCACCTTTCAAAAAACATCGCCGCGGAACGGCCCGTGGCATGGCGGCCGGGCTGGTCTTCCTGTTCCAGCAGCAGCAAGCGGGGCGCCGGCCCGGCGCGCGAGACCAATTCGGCAGCCAGCGACGCACCGGCCATGCCGGCGCCGAAGATGATGATGTCGAAGGCCAGCGTCATGACGAAGACGGTACCGCCAGCCGACGCTTGAACACCCGAGTGACACCCGGCGCGATGTGCAGCACGGCCTCGGCCGCGGCATCGTCGGCGGCCACGAATTCCATGCAGAAGCCCACCGTCGTCAGCCGGGTCGGCAACTCGCTGAAGTGGATGGCGAAGCGGTGGCCGCCCAAGGGTCTGGCCTCGAATGCCATCCGATGACCATCGGGCCAGTGGCCACGCAGGGCGGTGGCCCCGGCCTCGATGACGAGGTCGCCGTCCGCCGGGTGGGAGTAGGTGCCGGCGCAGGCCGACAGCTCCAGCCCGGGCAGCGCGCCTGCTTCAGGCTCGGGCGTCCGGGGCGGCGCCATCGCCGCAGCGGCCGCCTTGTAGTGCGCCAGCCAGTCGCGCGGCCGCAGGCCCAGCAAGGTGGCAGCCAGCGCATGCGCCAGCGGCAGCACCCCGTTGCTCGCCGCGTTGGCATAGACCGCGATGCCGATGCCGGACCGCGGCAGCAGCAGCGTCAACGAGGTGACGCCCAGGTCACCGCCCGAGTGGCACAACAATGGGTTGCCCTCCAGGTCCGACACCGCCCAGCCCAGGGCATAGGCGCCCATGCGGGCGTCGGGCGGGAAGAGACTGAGAATGTCCTTGCCCGGAACGGCCACGGCGTGCGGGCGGTGGGTTTCCAGCAGCGCTTCGCGCGGCAGCACCTGGCGGCCGTCGACGAGGCCGCCGTTCAAGTGCAGCCGCAACCACTGCAGCGCGTCAAGGTCGCACACCACGATGGCGCCCGAGCCCAGGTGGTAGTCGGAGAAGGTGGGCTCGATCGGCACCACTTCGTCGCCGTCGCGCACGTGCCAGCCGGCCTGGTCGGGCAGCTCGGTGCGCGCCGCCAGGCCGCCCGATGTGCCCTGCATGCCCAGCGGCTCGAGCAGCCGCTGCCGCAGCGTCGGCAGGAAGCCCAGGCCGGTAATGCGCCCGGCCGCCAACGCGGCGGCCGTGTGCCCAGCGTTGACGTAGGTGAAGCGGTCGCGCAGCAGGTGGATGGGCGCGGTGTGACGCAGCCCCCGCAGGATGCGCTCGACGGGCACCGTCGGCTTGAAGCCGTACTCGGTAAAGCCTGCGCGTGGCAGGCCCAGCCGATTGGCGCAGACGTCGCGCAGGCGCACCTCGGCCGTCACCGCCGGGTCGTAGAGCTCGAACTCGGGCACCCAGCGCGCGAGCGGGTCGTCCCAGGCCGCCAGGCCGTCGGCCACCAGCGAGGCGATCGTTGCCGAGACAAAGGCCTTCGAGCAGGAGGCGATGTCGAAACCGGTGGCGGCGGTCACCGGCTCCGTGCCGCCGGCATGCTTGACGCCATGGGCGTGGTGGTAGCGCTGGTCGGCCGCCACGATGGCCACCGATGCACCCGGCACCTTGCCTGCGCCGAGGTAGGCGTCGCACAGCGCGCGCAGCCGCGGGTCCAGCAGATCCAGCGGGGCGGGCGGGCTCAAGGCTGCGGGGGCGGTGGATGTCATGGCAGCGGCAGGTGGCGCTGGTCTTCAGGACGCGCGCTTCAAGCGCCGGCGTCCAGCCGCGCATTCGCCTGCGCGGTCTGCTCGTAGGGCTGCTCGCCCCGCCACAGCAGCCATGCCGAGACCAGCAGCACCGGTGTGGCCACCGCCGTGGCCGCCACCATCAGCCCGTTGGGCAGGTGCTTGAGCTGGTCCGACACCAGCCCCACCAGCGGCACCGCCACGGCCCCCGCCAAGCTGTTGATGATGGTCTGCAGCGCCACCACGCGCGCGCGCAGCGGCGCCGGTGCCAGGCCCTGCAAGGCCGTGACGTACAGCATGCCGCCCAGCGTGACGCAGCCGATCTGCACGCCGAAGATGACATAGACCTGCATGGCGCTGGTGGCCAGCATGAGCGCCACGTTGACGCACACCGAGGCCAGCGCGGCCAGCCACAGCACGCGCAATGGCAGCCGCGGACCCAGCCGTGCCGCGTAGCCGCGGACGCCAAAGGTGCTGACGGCAAAGCCCACCAGCAGGCCCGCCACGCCGGCGGCGCCCATGCCGCTGCCCACCTGCTCGGGCGTCTGCCCGAACTGACGGATCAGCAGGTTGGCAATCCAGCCGCCCACGGCATGGAAGCCGACGAAGGACAAACCCACGCCGCCGAAGAAGTGGATGAAGGTGCGGCGGTGCGCCCGCAGGTGCGGCTGCAGCAGCGCGACGCCGCTGCGCACCGACTGTGCGACCTGACTCGCCACCTGACTCGCCACCTGGTCGTGCAGCCCGGGCCGCACCGGGCGCACCGGCCGCCTCCCGGGCAGCGACAGCAGCAGCGCCACCATCAGCGGCGCGGGCAGCGCCGCCGCGAAGAAGCTCAAGCGCCAGCCCTCCAGCGCCTGCAAGGCGGCTGGCAGGTGCGCTCGCGCGAGTTCGACACCGCCGGTCAGCGCACCGCACAGCGCGATGGTGGCCGAGCCGCCGATGCCGGTGGCCATCGCAAAGGTCGAGTTCGCGATCTGCAGCCGCTGCGGGCGGAACAGGCTGGGGATCATCGCGTAGGTGATGGGCACCAGACCCGCCTCCGCCGCCCCCACCAGCGCGCTGGCCACCAGCAGCTGCGGGTAGGTCTGCGCCAGGCCGCAGGCGGCGCAGGCCAGGCTCCAGGTGACGATGCAGCCGGCAAGCACCCAGCGCCGGTCGTAGCGGTCGCCCAGCCAGCCCAGCGGGTAGGCGGCCAGGGCCGCGAACAGCGTCACCGCGGTGCCGGTCAGCAGGCCCAGTTGCAGGTCGGACAGGCGCAGCTGCTTGCGGATGGTCTCCGACACCAGGATCAGGATCTGGCGGTCGACCAGCGCGAACAGCGTCACCAGCGTCAGCACCAGCAGCGCGTACACGGCCACGGCCGGCGCGACGCCGCTGGCCTGCGCACCGTCGTTAGCGGCGGCCGGCGAGGATGTGCGGGACAGGGCTGTCATCGGCGGGGCTCCAGGCGTCTCGGGCGTCGCTAGAAGTCTGCGCGGCAGAAGGTCGTCGGCTGCAACGCGCGAGAAAACGGTCCCGTCCGGTATCGCCTGCCGCGCCCAGGGGGCCTACCCTGGGCTTGCAGGCGATACCGAACGGTCCTCGTTTTTCGCACGTTTCGCTTCGACG
>JANNFE010000189.1:0-21357 GCA_031379415.1 Betaproteobacteria bacterium
CGAAGGGCCCCAGCAACAGCGCGCTGTACAGGCCGCGCGATGCGGCGTCGCCAAAGCTCACCGCGAAGGTGCGGCGGCCGACCAGCCGGTCGTGTGCGATGTCGCGGTGGTTGTTGACCGCCAGCGCCGCTGCTGCCAGGCCGCCCAGCGCCAGCGCGGCCAGCATGCTGACGCCGCCCACGCTGCCGGTGAGCACCCAGTCCGAGCCCATGACCGCCACCAGCCCGAAGAACACGAACACCGTGAACTCGCCGAAGGGCGTGTAGGCGATGGGCCGCGGCCCGCCCATGTAGGCCAGTGCCGCCAGCAGCGAGGCCGTGCCGATGGCCAGCACCGGCCAGCCGCGCCAGGCCACCAGCGCCACGCCGCAGGCCATGGCCAGCAGCGCCGCGAACACGATGCCCAGGCGCACGTGGCGCACGCTCAGCCAGCCGTTCGCGGTGGCGCGCGGCAGGCCGGTGCGCGTGCCGCTGCTGTCGCCGCCGCGCACCGTGTAGCCAACGTCGTTCTGCATGTTGGTGATGACCTGCATCAGCAGCGCCGCGGCCAGCACCAGCAGCGCCGCCACCCAGTCGATGCGGCCGGTGCGCTCGAAGCCCAGCGTCGAGCCCACCAGCACCGGGCTCAGCGCCACCAGCAGCGTGCGCGGACGCACGGCCACGGCCCACGCCTGCCACGAGCCCGAGCGCACGCCGATGGGCGGGTCCAGGCCGTTTCCCTTGCTCGTGATCGACATGCGCCATCCTCCGCGGGCCGGGCCATCCGGTGCGCTCGACCCGATTGGATTTCGCGCCCTGTCCGCCGGGCTTGCGCCAAGTCAAGCTCGGGGCGCATGGGCCAACTGGTCGGTGCGCGCGCCACGCCGGGTGCGCTACAGGTAGCACATGCGGCCGAGCAGTGGAACGCGGCAGAACGGCGCCGCCAGCACGATGCCGGCACCGAAGGCGCTGCCGCTGCGGATGACATCGTTGTCCTGCATGAAAGGCGCGCGGCCACCCTGGAGGTAGACGGTGATGAAGCTGGAGAAGCCCTGGTCGATGCGCAAGCCCCAGGCTGGGCGTGTGGATGAACTGCCGTCGCTGCGGGAATAGTGGAACCAGCGCATGGGCAGCGACACGAAGGTCTCCGACTGGCTGAAGACCACCGCCGGGCGCAGCGACAGACCGTAGCCCATGCGGCCGCCTTCGTGCGTGCGGAAGTAGCCGGCGGCCAGGCCGAAACTGGTCTTGGCGAAGCCGCTGTTGACAAAGCCGACGACGGGTGTCTCCACCGACAGCGACTCGCGCCATTGCTGGCGCCCGAAGCGCGGCACCTCGTAGTTCAGCCCGGCCGAAATGACGAACTCGCGCCGGCCTTCCGGCCGCAGCCACAGGCGCGAGCCCTCCAGGCCCGCGATCTCGAGCACGTCGTGGCGGTCGTCGACGTCGGCAATGCGTGCGCGCTTGGTGTAGGGCAGCCAGGGAAACTCGTTGCGGCCGAGGAGCATGAAGTCGTAGGCGAAGCGGCCATCCAGCGAGGCCACGATGTTGGCGCGTTCGTGGTCGCGTTGCCGTTCCGATTTCCAGATCGGTCGGTCGTAGCTGTTGCTCACGCTGCCGGCGGCCTGGTGCGCCTGCAAGACGTCAAGGATGGAGCGGACGTCCATGATCAACAGCAGCAGGCGCTGCGGCCACTGCGACGCGCGCCAGAGTTCACCGTCGCCGCGCAGCAGCAGGGCATGGTCGCGCAGGCCCAGCCGCTGATCGACGGTGGCCAGTCCGAGGACCAGGTCGAACAGTGCGGCCACGTCAGTGGCAGCGTCGAGTTGTTGCCACTGCGCGCTGCCGAGGTCTTCGCAGCGACGCAGGCAAGCACCCTTGTCGGGCCGGCGCGGGCCGTCTTCCACCCGCGCGAGGTAGTTCCGCACGCGCTGGGTCAGCGGCACCTGCCGGGCGGCATCGCGCACGCCATCGAGCAGGTCTTGCAGGCTCTGACGCTCGAAGCGCAGCCAGGCGCCCTTGTGGTTGACGGAGTCGTGCATCGCGTTGGCGTAGATGTCCGACATGTGGCTGCGGAAGGTCACGATGTGCCCGGGCGCGAAGAAGTCCTGCAGGTAGTGGTCGGAGATGCCGTTGAGCAGCAGCGCACCGAAGTCCTGGCCCTGGCGGCTGGCATCGATGGCCAGGCGGTGGTAGAGGTGCTGCGCGGCCACCATTTCGGCCTGGAAATGCGTGTGGTTCGAGTGCGCTGCCTGCGTGGCCGACAGGTTGATCCAGCCGTCCGCGCAGTGCCGGTGCATGTCGATGCCCAGGAAGTGCGCGGCGCTGGTGGGGATGGCCGCCCGCGAGCCGCCCGCGCTGCGCTGCTGGCCGTCTTCGTGGCTGAAGATCAGGCGGTCGTCATGACCGGCGAGCATCTTCTCGGGCGTGAGGAAGAAGTCCACGCAGCGCACCACGGTGCCGTAGCCGAAGGTGGCCGGGTTCAGGATCGGCCGTTCGTCGAGCGGGTCCTTGAACATCACGTCCAGTGCGTTGCACTGGGCCTGGCGCGCAGCCTGGGCCGCCGGCGCCTGGGCCGCGGGCGCGCCTTCGCAATGCAGGCGCCGCGCCAGATGGAAGGCCAGGTTGCCCATGCGTTCATGTTCCCAGGCCTCGAAGGCGCTGGCGCTGCCCAGGCAGGCTGCGAGCAGGCTGGCGGCCAGCGCGCGCGGGCGAAACAGGACGTGGACCACGGGTTGGCTCTCCGCAAGGCCCGATGCAGCCCGCTGCCGCCACTCTGCGTGGCGCCATGCGGCAAGGTCAATCGCCAGCGGGGGGCTGTGTCCTCAGTCGGAAGGATGCCCGGCTCAGCCGCGCCGCGGCATGCGGAAGGGCAACATCAGCCGCACCGGTGTCGACACCACGCGCGGCAGGTCCAGTGTTTCGTGGATGGCCGTGACGCTCTGGCCCAGCAGCTGGGCCTGCAGCGTGGAGCGCACGTAGAAAGGCGTGTCTTCCAGCGTCTGCAGCAGCCGCGCCGTGCCTGCGCCTTCGCTGCGCATGTGGCGCGGCAGGCGCCAGGCCGAAGCGGGCAGCGCCTGGCGCGGCGGCGCCTCGAACGCCTGTGCGCTGCCGTCGGGCGCGAAGCGCTGCGCGATGACACGATCCGGCCCACTCTTGGGCCGCACGTCGTAGATGACCGCGGTGCTGCCGTCGGCCAGTGGCGAACGCGCCCAGTCCCATTCGCGGAAGGGCGTGTCGATCGGCTCGTCGCCTTCGTTGCTGTCCATGTAGGCATGGCCTTGCCAGCGCAAGCTGGGCTGCTCGAACTGAACCTCGATGCGCGAGCACGGCGCGATCGGTCCCCAGCGGTGGCGGCCGTCGGCGTCCAGCGCCGTGACGAACTTGCACAGCGCCTGCGGGAACACCTTCACGCGCCCGCGCACACGTTGCGGCAGCGGCACCGCCACTTCGTCGATGTCGACCACCAGCGCCTGGCCGTCCCAATGCAGGCGGCTGGGGCCGATGTTGAACTGGCGCGCGTCACGCTGCACCCAGCGGCGGCCGCGCTCGGTCATGGTCCAGCGGCGTGCGCCCTGGCCGTAGAGCGCAACGTTGATGGCGCAGTGGTTCTGTGGGTCGGCGGTGCCTCCTTCGCCTTCCTTGGCAGAGCGCGCATTCCGCTGGCGCGCCCAGGCGTAGTAGGGCGAGAAGACGCTGCCGACGAAGGCGATGACGGTCAGGCCGTGCCGGCCGTCGTCGCTGAGGGCGTCGAAGTACCACCAGAGGTAGCCACCGGGTGCAACCGGCTGGTCGAAGCGAGGTGCGCCATCAGCGCCTCGGCCGCCAGCACGCCGCTCATCGCCGCCATCGGCACGCCCGGCCCCGGGTGCACGCTGCCCCCGGCCAGCCACAGGCCCGGCAGACGCGTCGCCGAGCCCGGCCTTCTGAACAGCGTCATCCAGCCGTGTGTCGCCGTGCCGTAGAGGCCGCCCCCCGAGCCCGGGTAGAGGCGGTTGAAGTCCTGTGGCGTGGTCCGCACCCAGTGCGGCGAGCCCGGCTGCACCGCCGGGTCCAGGTTCAAGCCGCAACGCCGCAGCAGGGCCAGGCTGGTCTGTTCGCATGTCTCGATCTCCTGTGGGTCTGCGGCAACGCGGTCGCCGTTCGGCGGTGCGTTCACCAGCAGCAGCATGCGTTCGGGGGCGCCGGGGTCGGCGGCACGGTCTTCGGCGCTGTCGCCGCGGTCTTGCGCGCACAGGTAGACGGTGCCTTGGCGCGGCAGGCGGTGGTGTTGGAAGACATCGCGGAACTCGGCCGCATAGTCGTCCTGAAAGAAAACGTTGTGGCGCACCAGCGGGAAGCCGCTGCTGCGCACGTTCACCGAACAGGTGAGCGCCGACAGCGAGCGTTCGGCCGGCCGCCGTGGCGGCACCGCCTGCTGCACGAAGGGGCCCAGCAGGCCGCGCGCCAGCGCGTCGGCGTCGCCGTTGAAGACCACGGCATCGGCGTCGATGATGCGGCGGTCACGCGTGAGCACGCCGCTGGCGCGGCCCTTCTGGACCAGGATCTCTTCGACCGGCGTGTCGTAGTGGAACTCCACGCCGCGCTGCGCTGCGAGGCCGGCCACGGCCCGGGCCAGCGCGTGCATGCCGCCCTGCACCGACCAGACGCCGTCCATCTCGACCTGCGCCACCAGCAGCAGCGTGGCCGGCGCCAGCCAGGGCGAGGCGCCGCAGTAGGTGGCATAACGCCCGAACAGCTGTTGCAGCCGCGGGTCCTGGAAACGCCGCGAGAGCAGGCTCGCCATCGACGACATCGGGCCCAGCGCCGCCAGCTGGGCCAGGCCACGCGGGCCCAGGCCGGTCATCATGCGCCACAGGTTGGGGCGCGGCGAGCGGATGTAGGGGCCTTCCAGCGTGCGGTAGACACGCCGCGCTTCCTGGCAGAAGGTGTCGAAGCGGCGCGCTTCGGCGGCACCGGCGAAGCGGCCGATGGCGTCGACGTTGCGGGCGTGTTCGGCGTGCAGGTCCAGGCGGTCGCGCACCGCGTCGCCCTGGCCGGCGCCACCCCAGGCGTGGCGCGCCAGCAGCTGCAGCGGTGTCAGCGTGAGATGGTCTTCCAGACGGCTGCCGGCCTGCTGGAAGATCTGCTCGAAGATCCAGCGCATGGTCAGCACGGTGGGACCGGAGTCCACGGCTGCGCCACCGGCCATCACCTGGCGCATCTTGCCGCCGGGCGTGGCGGCGGCTTCCAGCACCGTGACGCGCAGGCCGCGCTGGGCCAGCAGCAGCGCGCACACCAGGCCGCCGATGCCGGCGCCCACCACCACCACGCGCGGTGTGCGGGTTGCCGTGCGGACGGCCGTGCCGCCGTCAATCAAGGCGCTGCCCCTTCCACAGGCCGCGCAGGCCTTCGGGCACGAAGCGCACGAACATCGACTCGCTGAAGTGCTGGCCGATGCGCGAGGCGCGGATGGCTTCCAGGTGCGCGCCGCGGCGCGCGTAGGCGTCCATGTGTGCAGCGCTGTCCCACAGCGTGAAGGTGGCCTGGCGCAGCAGCGGCGCTTCGCCCAGACCCACGCCCAGGCGGCAGCCGGCGGCGTGCTCCACGTCGCGCTGCGCGGCCGGTGCCATGCGCCAGAAGCTGGCCACACGCTGCGGGCGGATGGAGGCTCGCGTGAGCGCTGCCACCGGGCCCGCGGCCGGCGCGGCGATGCTGGCGGGCAGGGTGACGCCGCCCCAGCTGCCGCGGCTGGCGTAGGGGCGCAGGATCACGCTGCACAGTTCGCGTGCGTGCTGGCGGTAGTTGTCGATGAAAGGTGAAGCGTCGATGAAGGCCGCGGCTTGCGCGCCGTCTTCGAAGATGCAGAACAGGCCCTGGCGCGTGGCGCTGGGCCTGAGGCCGAAGCCGCCCTCGTGGCCGCTGCCCAGCACCTTGGCAAAACGCAGCCCGGGCACACCGCGCAGGGCGCCAGGGCCGCGCACCAGGCGCGACCAGGCCCACAGGCGCGAGTGGGCGTCGATGAGCACGAGAGCCGCCACCGGGCCAGGCTGCTGCTGCTGCGGCGGCTGCGCCCCGCGTTCCGCGGGGGTGGCCGTTCCGGGCGGGCAGACCAGCGCAGCGCCGCCGGCGTCGGCCAGGCGGGCCAGGGCCCCATTCGGAGTCATGCGCGCTGCCAGCGTGGACGGGACGGCATCAGGCCAGTGGCACGGCGCTTCACTTCGCGGCGACGATCTCCACGCTCCGGGCATCGCTCTCCAGGCCGCCGACCACGAACTCGGGCTTCTTCAGCGCGATGCGGTCCTCGGCCACCCCGGCCGCCTTCAGCGCGTCGCGCACGGCGATGGCGCGCTGCTTGGCGAGTTCGAGGTTGGCGTCGGGCGAACCGGTCTTGTCGGCATAACCCGACAGCGCGATCTTCACACCCGGGTTGCTGCCCAGCAGCGCAGCGGCAGCCTTGATCGCGCCTTGCGCCGGCGCATCCAGCTCGGACTTGCCGCTGTCGAACAGGATCTTGCCGAGCACGCCGTTGATGTCCGGCGCCGGCATGTCGGCCGGCGCTGCGGTGACCGTGGCCACCACCGGCGCCGTCAGCAGGGCCGGGTAGTCCTTGGCCATCTTCGCGCCGTTCAGCGGCTTGTTCACGCCCTGGTGGCAGGTGCCGCAGTTGACCTTGGCCACGTCACCCGAAGGCCCGAGCCGGTTCGCGGGGAAGACGCCCTGCAAGGGCGTCAGGTAGCCCGCGTTGAGCTCGCCCACCATGCGGATGCCGTAGTAGGCGTTGACCCGCTGCACCGGACCGTCCCAGGACTTGAAGCCGCTGTTGGAGTTGTGGCAGAAATTGCAGTTGACCCCCAGGCTGCTGGACATGTGAATCATCAACGCAAAGGTGTGCTCTGCCTGTTTGATGGAATGCCGGTTGCCCGTGGGCAGCGCTGTGTTGCCGTTGATCCGGATGTCGGCAATGGCCTTGTTGTCGCTGAGGTAGGGCGTGAACGGGTCATAGGGAAGCGAGGCGCCGGCCACGACCTTCGAGGCCTTGTTCTGACCGCCATCGTCGCCCATCAGGCCGACCGTGCGCGTGTTGGACGTGGCCTTGAACCAGATGTTGCTCGGCACCGCGTTGCCGCGGTGGCAGGTCCAGCAGGTGACACCGGTGCCGTTGTGGTGCGAGTTCCAGTCGGTGTTCACCTTCTGCGTCATCTGCACCATCTTGCGGGCCACGACCTTGGTGTACTTCGACTCGTCGGCGAAGTTGGCCAGGTTGTGGCAGTAGGCACAGCCTTCCTTCGGCGCGATCCAGGCGGTGATGGCCGTCATCGTGCGCGTGAACTCGCCCACGCCCAGTTCGCCCAGCACCGGCACGTTCTTGTAGATGTCCTTGGCCTTGGGGCCGTCGGCCGGCACCGCGGCCGGCGCGTCGGGCACCACCTGGGCGGCGTTGAGCTTGGCCAAGGTGCGTGGGTTGTCCACCTTGGCCATGCCGTTGCCGCGGTAGCCCAACTGCTGGCTCTGGACCGGTGGCCGCTCGCAGCCGCCGAGCAGGGCGGCTGCGCACAGCACGGCCGCGATGGACTTCAGGTTCACGATCATGGTTTGGCTCCCGGCAGCGTCGCCGGGTCGATGACAGCCGGCAGCACCGAAGGATAAGCCGGCGCCACGCCATGCTTCACGGCCCAGAGATACCAGTTGTCGACCACCGTGCCGGTGAGCAGGATGCCGATGCCGCCGACCAGCGGGCACAGCACGGCGAACCACCAGGCCCAGCGGTGGATGGACTCCATGGTGGCGTTGAAGCCCATGGTCCAGCGCCAGAACAGCGCGGCGCGTTCCGAGGCCGTGCCGCGGTCGACGATCTGCTCCAGTTCACGCTCGCCGCCGTAGCGGCTGACCGCCAGGATGGTGGCGCCGTGCATCGCGAAGAGCAGCGTCGACCCGTACAGGAAGGCGATCGACAGCGCGTGGAAGGGGTTGTAGAAGAGGTTGCCGTAGCGCAGTGAGAAGGCTGCCGTCCAGTCCAGGTGCGGGAAGATGCCGAAGGGCACTGCCTCGCCCCAGCTGCCCATCAGCACCGGGCGGAAGAAGCCCAGCACCAGGTAGAGCCAGATCGCCGCGGCAAAGGCCCAGGCGACGTGCGTGCCCAGGCCCATCTGCCGCGCGCGCCGGTAGGTGCGCACCCACCACAGCAGCATGGACGTGGTGAGCAGCGCGCCGGCCAGCAGCCACCAGCCGCCCTGGTTCATGGGCGGGATGCGCAGGCCATAACTCGGCGCGGGCGGCTCCAGCGCCAGCCAGAACAGCTGGCGCACGAACTGGATGGGGCTCCAGTTCACCTGAGCCAGCATGTTGAAGCCCATGATGTTGATCGCGGCGATGCCGCAGATCAGCGACATGATGCCCAGCGTGCCCAGGTAGAGCGGGCCGATCTGTGCATTGCCCAGCCGGCCGGCCAGGTGCACGTAGAAGGGTTTGCCGATGCGGGCTTCGTTCTGCGGGCCGAGCGGCACGCCCGTCTGCACCGGGCCGGTGACCTGCACCTGGGTGAACAGGTTTTGATACTGGATCATGCGTTTCTCCTCATATTCTCAGCGTGCGGCGCCATTCACTTCCAGATCGGCAGCGCCAGCCACCAGCCCCACCACTCGGGCCAGCCGCGCGTCCAGAACGGGCCGCTGATGACGATGCACACCGCGCTGAAGAACACCGCGGCCATGGCCAGGAACAGGCCCAGGCGGTGGATGCCCAGGATGCCCACCGAGTAGCCGATGAAGTCGCGGAAGAAGGTGTCCTCGTGCTCCGAGGTCTTCACCACCTCGCCCTTCTTCGGGTTCGTCGACGACAGGATCAGTGCGCCGTGAAGCGACAGCGCCAGCGTCGTCGTGAAGAAGAAGGTGATGGCCAGCATGTGCGCCGGGTTGTAGTGGAAGTGCAGGTACTGGTAGCCCACGTTGGACACCCAGTCCAGATGGCTGAAGATGCCGTAGGGGAAACCGTGTCCCCAGGCGCCCATCAGCACCGGGCGGATGACGACCAGCGTGACGTAGGCAAAGATGGCCATGCAGAAGGCCGCCGGCACATGCAGGCCCATGCCCAGCTTGCGTGCAATTTCCACCTCGCGCAGCGCCCAGCTGACGAAGGCGCCGATGGCGCAGATGGTGACCAGTTGCCAGATGCCACCTTCCAGCAGCGGCGCGAAGCGCAGGCCGTACTTCAGGTCGGGCGGCGCGATGTTGATCTGCCACAGGTTCCAGGTGCCGCCCTTGGCCGCACCCCACAGGATCAGCATGGTGCCGACGAGCGTGAAGAACAGCGTCGTGACGCCGAAGAATCCCACGAAGAAGGGCCCGACCCAGAAATCGAAGAGATTCCCGCCGACCAACGTACCGCCGCGGACGCGGTACTTTCTTTCGAAACTGAGCATGGCCATCGCATGGTCCTTTCGGTTCGACAGGCCACCTGGTGGCGCGCCTGCCGATTCGTATTCAGGGGGCGACCAACCCGGGCACGGGGCCCGGGCCAGCCGGCCCGTTCAAGCCGGTGCCGTCAGGGCTTGGCCGGCATTGGCGCGTTTTGCGCCACCGTGGCACGGGCCTTCGGGCCGTCGAGCCAGTTGAACGTGGGCGTGCTCAGCAGGATGAGGTGAATCATCGCCGCCAGTGCGAACAGGAAAACGCCCTGCGCCACCATGGCACGTACAGGGTCGAACAAACGCCAGACTCTCCACATAGTGGATCTCCTAATTCAAGTGCGACATGAAGGTGTAGACCGCAGTCTTCACACCCCCGGTCAAGGACTTCACGCCTTCGGCTCCGGGGAGCCAGGACCGCCAGTGCATGCCCAACAACTGCGCCACGACGGCGATGGCAAGAAACACGGCAAAACCCACGGCGAAGATCGCCATGAAGGTCTTGGAATCGTTTTTCAGAAGGCCTTGCAGCGGCTGATTGGTGGTGCCTGCCATGGTGTTTCCTTATTCAGGCGATCAGAGCCAGGGACGCCAGATCCAGACCAGGATGTGCGCGACCACGGCAACTGCCGTGAAGCCGATGAACCCCTGAGTCCAGTACTGGTGGAATTCCTGGGCTTCCTCGTCGGTCAGGCCGGAAATCGAGCCTTTTCTTTCAGCCATAGGATTGCTCCTCACTGTTGGCCTCTCGGCCACAACCGCGCGCAAGCCTGCGCAGCAAAGGCAGCCACGGCCGAGGCCGCGACATTCGTGTGACCTGCGCCGTGGCGCAGGTCGTGATCGGTTGCGGGCAGCGCTTCAAGCCGCCACCCCTTGGCGCACCGCGTCGCGCGTGCGCTGCATGCGTTCCAGCGAGACGCGGCGTTCGCCGGCCTGGCGTGCATCGCGTTCGGCGCGGTCGCGCAGCCGCTTGGCGGCGCTGATCTGCACCAGCACCGGTTCGGCGGCCACCATCTGATTCAGCAGAGCCTGCGCGTCGTCGTCCCAGGGGCAGCTGTCGTTGTCGGCGATGCGCGCCGGCGTGGCGTCGACACGGTCGAGTTCGGTGCCCAGCGGCAGGATGTGGAAGAGCGCGTCGAAGAGCGCGTTGCAGAATTCCTGGATGATGTAAGTGGCGCCGGCATAACCCATGAACGGCGTGCCCGTGGCGCGGCGGATGATGGCGCCCGGGAACGATGCTGGGATGTAGGTGGGCTTGGGCCCATAGCCACCACTCACTTCGGCCAGGTACATGCGTTCGTTGTAGCTGCCGAACATCACCAGCGGCGGCTTCTCGTGCACCATGCGGCGCACACCCTCGTTGTCGGTCTTGTTGCCGGCGGTGCGCGACACCGCGAAGTTGCACGGCAGCCCCATCTCGTCTTCCAGGAAGTGGCGGATGCCGCGGGCGTAGGTCTCGCCGGCCACCACCGCGAAGTTGGCGGTGCCGAAGAAGTCTTGCGTGACGCTGCGCCACAGGTCCCAGATGGGCTTGATGGTGGTGTGCTTCTCGCGCTGGATGAAGGGCTCGGGGTCGAGCTGCAGCAACTCGCCCAGCTGGCGGAGGAAGGCCGTGGTGCTGTGCAGCCCCATCGGCGCCTGCAGGTAGGGCCGCTCGAGGATCTCGCACAGGCCGCGGCCGTATTCGCGGTACATGCAGACGTTGACGTCGGCTTCCACCAGGCGCGACACGTCGGCGAGGTGGCTGCCCAGCGGGAACACCATGTTCACCTCGGCGCCGATGCCCTGCACCAGGCGGCGGATCTCGGCCAGGTCACTCGGCATGTTGAAGGTGCCGTAGCAGGGGCCGATGAGGTTCACGCGCGGCTTCTCTCCGGCGGGGCGCTGATCGAAGGGCACGCGTTGCGGCACCTTGCGCAGACCGTATTGCGTCCACAGCCAGACCATGGCGCGGTTGGCGCACTGCCACTGGTCTTCGTCGATGGTGCGCGGCAGGAAACGCTGGATGGTCGTGCCCTCGGGCGTGACGCCGCCGCCGATCATCTCGGCAATGGAGCCTGTCACCACCACGCTGGGCAGGTCAGGGTCGAGCGCGGCATGCGCGCGCTTCATCGCGCCTTCGGTGCCTTCGCGGCCGAGCTGCTCTTCAGCGAGGCCGGTGACGACGATGGGCAGCTCGTGCGGCGGCAGGGCTTCGGTGTAGTGCAGCACGCTGGTCACCGGCAGGTTTTCGCAACCCACCGGACCGTCGATGATGACCTGCAGGCCCTTGATGGCGGTGAACACGTAGACGGCGCCCCAGTAGCCACCTGCGCGGTCGTGGTCGATGACGTACATCTAGATCATCTCCTCGGCCTTGCGCTTCTTCATCAGCTTGATGACCTGGCGCTTGGTTTCGGCCCGGAACTCGGGCCGCATGACGGGTTTCTCTTCCCACACCCCGGCCTGGTCGCCGCCGCCGACATCACCGAAGAAGTCGCGCATCTGCTGGAAGCGGGCGCGGTTGCCGATGGCCGCGTTGATGACCTGCGCGAGCGAACCGGCACCGGCCGGGCCCATGAGCGGGCGCGCCGAGATGAGGTTGGTGAAGTACAGCGCCGGGATCGTGGCCTGCTTGGCGGCCTGCACCACGGGCGTGGTGCCGATGGCCAGGTCGGGCTGGAACTCGCGCACGGCGGCGATGTCTTGTTCGAGCGACGCACGGTACTGCACGTGCACGCCGCGCGCCTGCAGCCATTCCAGGTCAGGAGCGCTCCACGGTGTCTTCGGGCAGGCGCTGCCCACGTAGGGCACGTCGGCGCCGCTTTCGATGAGCAGGCGCGCCACCAGCAACTCGCTGCCTTCGTAGCCGCTGAGCGTGATGCGACCCTTGATCGGTGTGTTCGCCAGCACGCCCTTGATGGCCGGCAGGAAGCGGTTCTTGGCTGCGTCGATGTGCGCCTGGCCGATGTTGCAGGCCTGCCCGATGGCCTGCAGCCAGGCTTCGGTGCCGTCGTAACCCACCGGCGCCGACGCCACGATGCGGCGGCCGGCGGTGGTGAATTCGCGCACGCTGGCGGTGTAGAAGGGGTGGATGGCGGCGACGGCCGCGCAGTCCAGCGCGGCATACAGCTCGCGCCATTCGCGTGTCGGCACCACGGGGCCGGCAGCCAGACCCATGGGCTCGAGCATGGCGCCGATGATCATGGGGTCGGCCGGGAACATCTCGCCCAAGAGCGTGATGGTGGGCTTGGTGGCGATGCCGTTGCGCGGCGCCGTCACCGGGCCGGCTTCGGCCTCGGTGCGCGCGTACTTGAGCATGGCGCCGGCCAACACGTCCTTGGCTTCGGCATGCGTGGGCACGCCGAAACCCGGCACGTCGATGCCGATGATGCGCACGCCGTTGATCTGCTTGGGCAGCAGCTGCAGCGGCACGCCGCTGGCGGTGGGCACGCACAGGTTGATGATGACGATGGTGTCGTACTTCGCCGGGTCGGCTTGCTGGTGCACGGCTTCGCGGATGTCCTCGAACAGCTTGCCGGTGACCAGGCTCTCGCTGTTGAAGGGCACGTAGCCGACGCTGCGGCGCGCGCCGTAGAAATGCGAGGTGAAGGTCAGGCCGTAGACGCAGCACGCGCTGCCGCTCAGGATGGTGGCCGTGCGGCGCATGCGCAGGCCGACGCGCAGCGAGCCGAAAGCCGGGCACATGCTCTGCGGCTGGTCGTGCGGGCCGGCGCCTTCGGGCAGCGGGTAGTCCTTGGCGTACTGCGCGAGCACCTCGCTCTTGCCCGCGCTCTTGGCGGCGTCGAGCATGGCTTCCTTGCCCGAGTGACAGCCGTGGCCGTCGCCTTCAAGCGCAGCAGGAACCGGCAGATCGTTGGCGCCCATGGTGCTCACGGGGTCAGGCAGCGTCGTAGACGACTTCAAGGGTCGGCTTGACGATCTCGTGCTTGCCCACCATGTCGAAGATCGTTGCCGGCTCCATCTTGAAGTTGCGGCCCGTGACCTCGGCGCTGAACAAGCCGAGCAGCTGGTCTTGCGTCTGCGGACGCGGGCGCACCGGCGGCGCGATGGCGACGTTGGTGGCCAACTCTTCGAACAGTGGCGCCCACACGGTGCCCGGGCGACCGATGATTTCGTAGCTCGCGCTCTTGCGGCGGATGTCGTCGTTGGCCGGAATGGTGGCCAGCACCGGAATGCCGGCGGCCTCGGCGAATTTCTTGGCCTCGCCGGTGCCGTCGTCGCGGTTGATCACCACGCCGGCCACGCCGACGTTGCCGCCCAGCTTGCGGAAGTACTCCACCGCGCTGCAGACGTTGTTGGCGACGTAGAGCGACTGCAGGTCGTTGCTGGCGACGACGATGACCTTCTGGCACATGTCGCGCGCAATCGGCAGGCCGAAGCCGCCGCAGACCACGTCGCCCAGGAAGTCGAGCAGCACGAAGTCGAAGCCCCAGTCGTGGAAGCCGAGCTTCTCCAGCGTCTCGAAGCCGTGGATGATGCCGCGCCCGCCGCAGCCGCGGCCGACCTCGGGCCCGCCCAGTTCCATGGCGTAGACGCCGTCGCGCTTGAAGCACACGTCGCCGATGGCGACTGCTTCGCCAGCCAGTTTCTTCTTGCTGCTGGTTTCGATGATGGTGGGGCAGGCCTTGCCGCCGAACAGCAGTGACGTGGTGTCGCTCTTCGGGTCGCAGCCGATGAGCAGCACCTTCTTGCCCTGCTGGGCCATCATGTAGCTCAGGTTGGCCAGCGTGAAGCTCTTGCCGATGCCGCCCTTGCCGTAGATGGCGATGATCTGCGTCTCTTTGGTCACCGGGCCGGTGGCCACGGGATCCGGTTCGATCGCCGCTTCCGCGAGCAGCTGTTCGCGGGCCATGAACTTCACGGTGGCAACCGCGGGAATCGTGCTCATTGCAGCGTTCTCCAATCCAGAATCATCTTCAGGCAGGCCGCGTCGCCGAAGGCGGTGCGGTAGGCATCACCGGCATGTGTCGCCACGTCGTGATGGGTAATGAGGCCGTCGAGCGACAGGCGGCCGTTCTCGGCCAGCTCCTTCACCGCCAGCATGTCGGCGCGCTGCCATTCGGCGGCGGTGCGGATCTGCGCTTCGCGCATGAAGGCCGGTGCGAAGTGGAAGCTCAGCCGCTCGGTGTAGAAGCCGGCCAGCACGACTTCGCCGCCGAAGGCCAGGCGCTGGATGGCCTTGTCGAGGATGGCGGGGTCGCCGCTCACGTCGTAGATGGCCTTGTAGTCGCGGCGCGGGTCGTCGTTCGGGTGCAGCACCGGGTAGCCGGTGGCGCCGGTGGCGCGCGCCGGGTTCAGCTCCCAGACCGTGGGTGCGTCGAAGCCGGCCGCCACCACCATGCGCGCCAGCAGGCGGCCCAGCACGCCATGGCCGACGATGAGATCGGGCGGGCTGGCCGGTGCATGTTTGCCGCCGCGCGCCACCGAGTGATAGGCCGTGGCGGCGAGCGCCAGCAGCACCGCTTCCTGGCCGAGCTTGTCGCTGAGCGGCACGACCTTGGCGTCGGGCACCACCAGCTTGCTGGCGGCGCCGCCGAAGAGGCCGCGCACTTCGCCGTAGCAGCTGGCGCCGGGCACGAAGACGCGCTCGCCCACCTGATGCTTGGCCTCGGGGCCTGCGGCCACCACATGCCCCACCGATTCATACCCAGGCACCAGCGGGTAACCCATGCCCGGGAACATCGGCATGCTGCCGTTCCACAGCAGCTTTTCGGTGCCGGTGGAGATGCTGCTGAACTCGATGTCCACCACCACATCGGCGGCGCCCGGCGCGGTGAGCGGCAGGTTCGTGAGCTGGAGATGTTCTGGACGTTCTAGGACGACGGCGGTGGTCTTCATGCGGTGCCTCCGTGCGGGTGACGGTGTGGCGGTGCCTGCTTTTGTACTGTGAATGTCATCTTAGGCTTACGACCTAAAGTGTCAAGCGGGATTTACGCTTTTGGCGCTCAGCGCGGGTTTGCACCCGCCTGCCGCTTGCGCGCCACGAGCACGCTGACTTGCAGCGGAATGGGCGTGGCCAGCTCGCGCACCTGCTCGAAGCCGGCGCTGGTGATGAGCTCGGCCAGGCGCGCTGCGCTGCGCGAACTGCCGCCATGCATGGCCAGCAGGTAGAAGCCGAAGTAGGCGTCGCCCATGCGGCGCGCGCCGGTGGCGCCGGCCATGGGCTCGGCCAGCAGCAGCGTGCCGCCGGCCGGCAGCGCGGCGTACACCGCGCGCAGGATGGCCAGCGCGCGCTCGTCGGGGTGGTCGTAGATGACGCGGATGAGCGAGGCGATGTCGCAGCCGGTGGGCAGTGCATCGCGCACGAAGTCGCCACCGAACACCGCCGCGCGATCGGCCAGGCCGGCCTGGGCGAAGGCGGTGCGTGCCACCGGCACCACGCCGGGCAGGTCGAACAGCTGCAGCTTCAGGCGCGGCGAGCGCTGGGCCGCGGCCATCAGGAAGCGGCCCTGGCCGCCGCCGACGTCGAGCAGGCAGCTGTGGCGCGAGATGTCGTAGGCGTCCAGCACCTCGTCGGCCACCAGCGGCTGCGAAGCCGACATCAGCGCCGAATACTCGTTCACCGCCTCGGGCGGCAGCTGCCCCGGCGTGGCGCTGCTGGCATAGGCCCAGTAGCGCGACAGCGCGGGCGACGCCTGGCCGCGCAGCAGGGCCACCGGGTCGGCCAGGTCGGCATACAGCACGGCGTGGTGCTCGACCATGGCGCTGACGGCTTCGTTGGCCACCATGGGCGCGCCCAGCTTGCCCAGGCCGTAGCGAGCGGGGCTGCCGCTGCGGATGTCCACCAGTTCCAGGGCCACGGCGGCGGCGAGCAGGCGTGCCACGCCGTCGGCGGGCAGGTCCAGGCGGCGCTGCAGTTCAACGGCGGTGAGCGGCCCTTCGGCCAGGATGTCGAAGAGCTTCAGCCGCACGCAGGCCAGCAGCACTTGTGAATAGACGAAGCCGGCCACCAGGTCGAAGAGCGAGCGCGCGCGCTTGCGCGCGATGGGGCGCATCCACCACGTGCGCGCGGCGCGGCGCTGGAAGCCGGGGCTGGTGAGCACGCGGTCACGCCAGGCCTGCCAGCGTTCGAGCCAGCTCATGCCGGCGCGCGGCGGGGTGGTGGGCAATCGGGCTTGCAGCATCGAATCGGGTTCAGGCCAGAGATCAGGCCGCGAGTGCCACGTCACGCACCGTGGCCTGCGGCACCAGCCGTTCCGATTCGGCGCGCACCAGCGCGCGTAGCGCGTGCGCGCCGGCGCAGCGCGGAATGGCCTGGATCGCACGTTCGACCAGTTGGTCGAAGTGCGCGATGGCGCCGTTCAGGCCCAGCTCGGTGGCCGAACTGGGGCGGCACAGCGCGATATCGCGGCCCTGCGGCTTGCCCAGCAACTCGACGGCCAGCGCCACGTCGCGGATGTCGTCGGCCACCTGATAGGCCTCACCCAGGCACAGGCCGAAGGGTTGCCAGGTGGCGGGGTCGGCACCGGAGGCCAGGGCACCGGCTTCGGTGCAGGCCGCGAACAGCGAACCGGTCTTGGCGCGGTGGTAGGCCGGCAGCGCGACGAAGGGCTCGCATTCCCAGGCCTGGCCGGCGACGATGCCGGTGGGCGAACCCACGCGGGTGGCCACGATGCCCAGCAGCCCCGGCAGGCGCTGCGGTGCATGCATGGCCGACTGCGCCAGGTACTGGAAGGCCAGCACGATGAGTGCGTCGCCCGTCAGCACGGCGATGCGTTCGCCGTAGGCGGCGTGCACGCTGGCCACGCCGCGGCGCAGCGGCGCGTCGTCGAAGCAGGGCAGGTCGTCGTGCACGAGCGAGGCGCAGTGCAGCATTTCGATGGCGGCGGCGGCGCCGTCGGCCAGCCTGGGGTCGGCATCGCCGCAGGCGCGCGCCACGGCCAGGCACAGGTGCGGGCGGATGCGCGCGCCGCCCGGAAACACGGCGTGGCGCAGTGCCGCGGCCAGCTTGGGCGGTGCGCCCGCACCTTCACCCAGCGCCACGGCGGCGTGCAGGGCCTGCTCGATACGGTTGACGGTTTCCATCGATGCATTCCCTTTCTGCCCTCGGGGGCAGCTGCTGCCCGTGCATGGCGGGCGTTGTGGGTGTCGACGCGCAGGCTGGGGAGCCTGTCAGTCGAACGGATCAGTCAATCTCGGTTGTCACCCCAAGTTGTCAACTTGGCGAGACAGGCCTAGGATAGAGACATGAACCAGAGGCGTCAACGAGTCCTTCCCCGCAATCGGGTGAGCCGGCACCACGCTTGTGTCGTGCCGGTTCCGGCATGACAGTCCTTGCTCTCGGCATCAACCACCACAGCGCGCCGCTGGACCTGCGTTCGCGCTTCGCCTTCCCGGCGCCGGTGCTGTGTGACGCGCTGCGCAGCCTGCGTGAGCGTCTGCAGCGCGCCGCGCCTGAGGCCACGCTGCTGTCCACCTGCAACCGCACCGAGCTCTACGTGGCCGCCGAGGGCGCGAATGACCCGCAGGAACTGGCCCAGCCCGCGCTGGACTGGCTGGCCGAACAGGGCGGCACCAGCGGCGCGCGCCTGGCCGACCATGCCTACGTGGTGCAGGGCAGCGAGGCGGCGCGCCATGCCTTCCGCGTCGCATCGGGGCTGGACTCGATGGTGCTGGGCGAGCCGCAGATCCTGGGCCAGATCAAGCTCGCGGTGCGCGAGGCCGGCCAGGCCGGCACCCTGGGCAGCACCTTGCATCAACTGTTTCAACGGTCCTTCTCGGTGGCCAAGGAAGTGCGCAGCGCCACCGAGATCGGCGCCCATTCGGTCAGCATGGCCGCGGCCACGGTTCGCCTGGCCGAGCAGCTGTTCGAAGACCTGAGCCAGGTGCGCCTGCTGCTGGTGGGTGCCGGCGAGATGATCGAGCTGATGGCCGCGCATTTCGCCAGCCGCCAGCCGCTGTCCATGACGGTGGCCAACCGCACGCTGGAGCGTGGCGAGGCGCTGGCCGCACGCTTCGGCGGCCAGGCCATGCGCCTGGCCGAACTGCCGCAGCGCCTGGGCGATTTCGACGTGGTGGTGTCCTGCACTGCGAGTTCGCTGCCCATCATCGGCCTGGGTGCCGTGGAGCGCGCGCTGAAGGCCCGGCGCCGGAGGCCCATCTTCATGGTCGACCTGGCGGTGCCGCGCGACATCGAGCCCGAGGTCTCGCGTCTGCCCGACGTCTACCTCTACACCGTGGACGATCTGTCGTCGCTGGTGCAGACGGCGGGCGAGAAACGCCACGCCGCGGTGGCGCGCGCCGAGCAGATCGTCGACGCCGGCGTCAAGAGCTTTGCCCACTGGATGGAGCAGCGCACCAGCGTGCCGCTGATCCGCGCGCTCAACCAGCAGGCCGACGACTGGCGCGGCACCGAGCTGGCGCGCGCGCGCAAGCTGCTGGCCAAGGGCGACGACATCGAAGCCGTGCTCGACACGCTGGCCCGTGGCCTCACCGCCAAGCTGATGCACGGCGCGCTGGCCGAACTGCGCTGCGCCGAAGAGGCGCGCCGCGCCGAGGTCACGCAGACGGTGTCGCGGCTCTTCCTGCGTTCTCAGCGCTGAACGCCGGGCTCAGCAGGCCCAGCACGCATTGCGCCAGGCGGCGCGGGTCTTCCTCGTGCGCCAGGTGGCCCAGGCCGTCCAGCACCTCACGCGTGGTGCCCGGCACCAGCGCCTGCACGCGCGCGGCGTCGGCGGGCGGGATGGTGCGGTCCTTGGCGCCCACGATCAGGTGCAGCGGCGTGCGCAACGCGGGCAGCTCGCGCGCCAGCGCGGCCAGGTCCCACTGCGCCATCATGGCCAGCGCGCCGGCCACGTGCGGCGGGCTGGCCACCAGCCGGCGATAGAGGGCCGTGCCTTCGGCGTCGATGATCGAGCCGGTGCTGTCGAGCAGGCGGGCCAGCACGGCGCGGTCGGTGGCGCGCCAGGCGAAGAAGTGCGGCACCATCGGGTTCATGGCCAGCAGCTTGGCGGCCGGCGAGAACACCATGCCGGCCAGGCCGCGCAGCGGCAGCAGGGCTGCGTTGAGGCCGACGATGGCACGCACGCCGGGTGCCTGCGATGCCAGCGCCATGCGCACCGCGACCGCAGCGCCGGCCGAGTGCCCCACCAGCGCCTGCGGCACCACACCCAGGGCCTGCAGCAGCGCCGCCACGGCGTCGGCCATGGCATGCATGTTGGCGCCGCCGCGCGGCGCCGGGCCGCTGAAGCCATGGCCCGGCAGGTCGGGCGCGATGAGCTCGTAGTCGGCCGCCAGCAGCGGCGCCAGGCTGCGGAAGGAATGCGTGGATGACCCCGTGCCGTGCAGCAGCAGCAGCTGCGGCGCGCCCGGGCGCAGCCAGTGCTGCACATGCCAGCGCTGGCCCGCGGCTTCGACGAAGCGGCTGTATTCGTGGTGCGGCCAGGTCGGGCCGTCACGGCGCCATTCCAGCCGGGTATGCAGCGGCGTTGGCAGCGGCGCGTTCATCGCGCGCTGCGCGGCATGGCCTGGACGGCGGCCGACAACGCGGCGGCACCGGCGTAGGGCAGAGCGCGGTATTGCGCGTCCATCTCGCGCGCCAGTTTCTGGGCTGAGGCTGCGGGCTGCGGCGAGGTGTCGACCACCAGCGCCGTGAGCCGCGCTGCCCGCACCAGGCGCGCCATGGCCAGCGCGTCTTCTTCGGCACGCACGCGGCCGGGTTCACCATCGCGCGCGATGTTGGCGCGGCCGTCGGTCAGCAGCACGACGATGGGTGTGGCGCCGCTGCGCCGCACCTGCGCGGCCAGGCGCAGCGCGGCTTCGATGCCCGACGCCAGCGGCGTGCCGCCGCCGCCCGGCAGCGCCGCCAGGCTGCGCTTGGCGCGCACGAGTGAGCGTGTCGGCGGCAGCAGCAGTTCAGCGCCCTTGCCGCGAAAGGCGATCACGGCGACCTCGTCGCGGCGCACGTAGCAGTCGGCCAGCAGCAGGTTCACCGCGCCCTTGGCTTCGGCCAGGCGGTGCAGCGCCGACGAGCCGGAGGCGTCCAGCACGAAGAGCGTGGCCGTGCCGGCGCGCTGCTGCAGGCGGCTGATGCGCAGGTCGTCGGCCTCGATATGGATGCGGTCGGCATGTGCGCCGGCTGCTGCACGGCGCAGCTTCTGCCACGGTGCCGCGGCGCGCAGGGTCTCGATGAGGTTCAGCCGCGCACCGCCGCGTGGTTCACCGCGCCGCACGCCCACCGGCCGGCCGCTGCGCGGTGACGCCGTGAGCGCGCCCACACGCCCGGCCTGCGCGCCGCCCAGGCCGGACTTCAATTGGGCCAGCAGGTCCGGCGGCAGCGCGGCCACCGCGGCGTCGACCAGCCGGTCTTCCAGTGGCTGGGTCTGATCCTGCGGGTCGCCGGGCGGCGGCTCGTCGGTCGCTGCGTCTTGCGGTGGCGGCGGTTCGGGCGGCGTGCTGTCGTCGTCTTCTTCAGGCGCCGGCTGCGGCAGGCGCGTGGCGCGCGGCGCCAGCACCAGCTTGGCGGCCAGCATCGCATCGTCGTCGTTCACCATGCGGCGCCCGGCCAGCGCAGCCGCGGCACGCGCGGCGCGCAGGGCCAGCACGCTGGCACGCAGCGAGTCCACGCCCAGCTGCACCGCCGTGCCGCACAGGGCCTGCAGGATGCGGTCGTCCACACTCACTTCGGGCAGCAGCTGGCGCGCCGGCAACACGTCGGTGGCGTTGGCGGCGAGCTCGCCCACGTCGCGCAATGAGAGCGCGCGCAGATCGGTGCAGAAGGCCAGCCGGTCGACCAGCGTGGCTGCCATGGGGTGGTCATCGGGGCCGCCTTCGTCGAAGGCGATGAGGCCGATGCGCGCGTCCCAGCGGGTGCCGATGCCGTCGCGTTCGAAGCTCACTTCGCCACGGTCCAGCACGCCGGCCAGGCGCGCGGCGGTGCCGGCACTCAGACGCTCGGCCATCGCCGCCAGCACCAGCCCACCATGCGCTTCGGCCAGCAGGCCACGCTGCGCCACCGGCTTGCCGGTGGCCAGCGTGGCCGTGAGGTCCAGG
>JANNFE010000220.1:0-14519 GCA_031379415.1 Betaproteobacteria bacterium
CTTGGCCAGCGCGCGCACGGTGGGGTGGCACAGGTGGTCGTAGTGGTCGTGCGACAGCAGCACGGCGTCGATGGGCGGCAAGGCGTTCAGCGCCACCGGTACGGGCTGGAAGCGCTTCGGCCCGGCCAGCTGCGAGGGTGATGCGCGGCGGCCCCACACGGGGTCGGTGAGCAGGCGCGTGCCGTCGATTTCCACCAGCACCGTGCTGTGCCCGAGCCAGGTGGCGCGCAGGCCGCTGCCGGGCTTGCGGCGCCAGCCGTCGCGCGGGTCTTGCGCGGGCAGCGGGCCGGTGGGCACGCGGCGTGTGCCGCCGCACAGGAAGTCCGACAGACTGGGCATCTTCGCCGCCGGGTCGCGCAGGCCGGGGCGGATGGGCGCGACATTGCGAAAGCCGCTGCCGGCCCAGCGCGGGCTGGCCAGCATGCGTTCCAGACGCTCGCCGTCGGCCCGCGCGCCCAGGGACTTCATAGCGTGTTCAGGAAGTCGGCCAGGGCGGCATTGAAGCGCGCCGGCGCTTCCAGCCCCGGCAGGTGCGCCGTGCCTTGAAGCACGACGCTGCGCGCGCCGGGGATGCGCTGCACCAGCGTCTCGCAGCGCGCCTGCAGGTGCGGCAGGTCGAGGTCGCCCCACAGCACCAGCGTCGGCACGCTGATCGATGCCAGGCGCTCCCAGGCTGCGATGGCCGGTTCGATGGCGGTGCCCGGCTCGGCCGCGTGCAGCGCGATGGCGTTCATGTCCAGAAAGAGCGCGCGTTCCGCACCGCCCACCCGGCCTTGCGGCGCCGTGGGGCCGTCCAGCCAGAGCCGCGCTTCGAGCGCGTTCACGGTGTCGATATCGCCCGCCTTCTCGGCGGCCTCGATGGCCGCCGATTGCGCCAGCACCGGCGCCGTGAGCGCGCTGTCGTCGGGCTCGGGCGAGCCGCCCACGGCCGGCGCCACCAGCACCAGCGCGCGCACGCGTTCGGGCTGGGCCAGCGCGGTGTCCAGCGCCACGCGCCCGCCTTGCGAACAGCCCACCAGCACGGCTCGCGGCCAGGCGACGGCGTCCAGCACCGCCAGGCAGTCGTTGCTGCGTGAATAGGGCTGCGCCTGCAGCACGCGCGTGCGGCCGAAGCCGCGGCGGTCGTAGCGCAGCAGCGGGTGGCTGGCGGCGAAGGCGTCCCACTGCGGCTGCCACATGCGGCCGTCGGCCACACCGGCGTGCAGGAAGGCCACGGGCGGGCCGCTGGCGACGTGGTTGAATTCGACGGCGAGTTCGGCGCCAGGCACGGGCACGAAGCGATGGTTCATGGTGTGCGTCAGGCCGCAGCCAGCGCGCGCGCGGCCTCGTGGATGGCCGCGCGGATGCGTGGGTAGGTGCCGCAGCGGCACAGGTTGCCGGCCAGTGCGGCGTCGATGTCGGCGTCGCTGGGTTTCGGGTTCCTGCGCAGCAGGGCCTCGGCGGCCATGATCTGGCCGCTCTGGCAGTAGCCGCACTGCACCACGTCGAGCTTGATCCAGGCGGCGCGCACGGCCAGCGCGGCGGCGCCTTGCAGGCCTTCGATGGTGGTGACGTCGCGTTCGCCCACCGCGCCCAGCGGTGTGACGCAGCTGCGCACTGGTTCGCCGTCGATGTGCACGGTGCAGACGCCGCACAGCGCCATGCCGCAGCCGAACTTGGTGCCGGTGAGGTGGAGCTCGCCGCGCAGCAGCCAGAGCAAGGGCGTCTCGGGCTCGGCCTGCACGGGTGTCGCCTGGCCGTTGATCTTCAAGATGATCGTCATGTCAGCTCACTTGAAGCGGCAGGCTGCGCAGCCTTTGCCCGGTCAGCGCGAAGATCGCATTCGCCACCGCCGGCGCGATGGGTGGCGTGCCGGGTTCGCCCACGCCTTCGGGCGGCTCGGTGCTGGCCATGACCGCGGTCTCGATGGCCGGGCAGGCGCCGATGGCCAGCATCGGCACATCGTGGAAGTTGCTCTGCTTCACGCGGCCGTTTTCGATGTCGATGCGGCCATACAGCGCGGCCGACAGGCCGAAGACGATGCCGCTTTCCATCTGCTGCTGGATGAGGTTGGGATTGACCGGCGTGCCGCAGTCGATGGCGCAGAAGACGCGGTGCACGCGGATGGTCTTGTCGGCGCCGATGGACACCTCGGCCACCTGCGCCACCACGCTGCCGAAACTCTGGTGCAGCGCGATGCCGCGCGCCGCCTTGGCACCGTCGGGCGCGGGTGGCACCGGCATGCCCCAGCCGGCCAGTGCCGCGGCGCGCTGCAGCACCTTCAGATGGCGCGGGTGCTTCTGCAGCAGCGCGGCGCGGAAGGCCAGCGGGTCGGCACCGGCGGCATGCGCAGCTTCGTCGACGAAGCTCTCCTTGAAGAAGGCCTGGTGCGAATGGCCCACCGAACGCCAGAAGCCCACCGGCACCGGCGTGGCCACGACGGCGTGGCCGATGCGCGCCGCCGGCCATTCGTAGGCTTGGTCGTAGGCGCCTTCGTCGGTCGTCTTGTCTGGCGCCAGACTCGACAAGCCCGCCGGCACGCCGAAGAGGCGGCCGAGCACCTGGTGCGTGATCGAGGCGCCAGCCGAGCTCGCCTTCAAGGCCACCAGCCGACCCTGCGCATCGAGCCCGGCCTTGAAACGCGCCACTGCGGCGGGGCGGTAGAAGTCGTGCTGCGTGTCCTGCTCGCGCGTCCAGAAGGTCTGCACCGGCGCGCCGCCCGCATGCTTGGCAATGGCCGCGGCCTGGGCGATGAAGTCCACATCCAGCCGCCGGCCGAAGCCACCGCCGAGCAGCTGCACCTGCACGTCGACCCGGTCCTGCGGGATGCCGAGCGCCTGCGCCACCACGCGGCGCGCCAGGTCGGGCACCTGCGTTGGCGCCCAGACGGTGGCGCGGCCGTCCTTGAACATCACGGTGGCGTTCTGCGGCTCCATCGTGGCGTGGGCCAGGAAGGGGGCGCGGTACTCGGCGCTGATCTGCTTGGCCGCGCCCTTCAGCGCGGCATCGACATCGCCGCTCTTGAAGTAGGCATAGCCCTCGTCGGTGTCCAGCGTCCGGGCCAGCGCGTCCATCGCAGCCGCGCTGCTGAAGCTGGCCGCGGGCACGGCTTCGTCCCAGGTGGCCACCACGCGCTGGACGGCCTGCATGGCATGCCAGGGCGTGTCGGCGATGGCCGCCACGCTGGCCGTGCCGCCGGCCAGGCCCGGCACGGCCAGCACCTGCTTCACGCCGGGTAGCCTCAGCGCCGCGCTGCCGTCGTGGGCCTTGAGCTTGCCGCCCAGCGTGGGGCACATCATCACGCTGGCGTAGAGCATGCCGGGCTGCAGCACGTCCAGGCCGAAGCCGGCGCTGCCGTCGCCCTTGGCCCTGGCCTCGATGCGCGGCAGTGGCTTGCCGATGAGGGTGAACTGGGCCGCCGTCTTCAGCGGCCGTTCGCGCGGCAGCGGCTGCTGCGCGGCCAGCGCGGCCAGTTCGCCGAAGCGCGCTGTGCGGCCCGACGGATGGGCCACCACGCCCGCGGCCACGGTGACTTCGCCCGCCGGCACGCCCCAGGCCTGCGCCGCCGCGCCCACCAGCATGGCGCGCGCCGAGGCGCCGGCATGGCGCATGGGCAGCCACAGGTCCTTGATGGTCGACGAGCCGCCGCTCACCATCAGCCCGATCTCGCGCATGGTCTTGGCCGTCAGCCAGCCGGCCACCTGCTTGAGCGCGCCGTTGTCTTCGGGGTGGAAGGGCAGGCTGTCCACCACGCTGGCCTGGTTGAAGTAGATCGGGTCGATGGGTGCGGGCTCGATGCGCACACGCGTCCAGTCGGCGTCGAGTTCGTCGGCCAGCACCATGGCCAGGCCGGTGTGCGCGCCCTGGCCCATCTCGCTGCGCGCCATGACGATGGTCAGCGTGTCGTCGGCGCCCAGCTTGAGCCAGCCGTTGAGCGCCTGCTGGCCCGCCGCGGTGGCCAGCGGCTGGCCGGTGAGCAGACGCTGGCGTGCCGGCAGCAGGCTCCAGCCGAGCACCAGCGCGCCGGCGCCGGCCAGGCTGCCCAGGATCACGTGGCGGCGTTTCATCAGACGGGCATGCGGTGGTGGCATCGTTGGGGGGCGCGGCAGGATAACCGGCCGGCCCTGACCGAAGTCCGGGACCCGGCGTTCGTCCAGGCTTTGCCCAGCCGCGAGCACGAAAGTGCCTGAACGCTTACCCTTGCGCCCCTGCCGACCCTGTGACCCGCCCAAGAGAGCCCGCGCATGAGCCCTGCCACCACCCTGCAAGACGGCCTGCGCCGCCTGAGCGCCGAGCGCCTGCTCGGCATGCGCCGTGGCATCGAAAAGGAGAGCCTGCGTTCGCTGCCCTCGGGGTCGCTCGCGCTCACGCCGCACCCCGGCGCCCTGGGCGCGCCGCTGACGCACGCGCACATCACCACCGACTACAGCGAAAGCCAGCTCGAGCTCATCACCGGCGTGCACGCCAGCGTGGAAGCCTGCCTGGACGAGCTGACCCGCGTGCACCAGTTCGTCTACCGCACGCTGGCGAATTCTTCGCATGGCCCCAGCGAAGAACGCCTGTGGGTGGGCAGCATGCCCTGCGGCCTGCCCACCGACGAGACCATTCCGCTCGGCCGCTACGGCAGCAGCAACATCGGGCGCGCCAAGAGCGTCTACCGCATGGGGCTGTCGCACCGCTACGGGCGGCGCATGCAGACCATCAGCGGCATTCACTACAACTGGTCGCTGCCCGGGCTGTCCAACGAAGAGCATTTCGCGCTCATCCGCAACTTCCGCCGCCATGCCTTCCTGCTGCTGTGGCTGTTCGGCGCCAGCCCGGCGGTGTGTTCCAGCTTCGTGGCCGAACGCGAGCACGGCCTGCAGCCGCTGGATGCGGGCGCGGGTTCCGGCTCTCTGGGCCTGCCGCACGCCACCAGCCTGCGCATGGGCCGCCTGGGCTACCAGAGCGACGCGCAGGCCAGCCTGGCGGTCAGCTACAACAGCCTGGAAAGTTATGCCGAATCGCTGCACGGCGCGCTGACGCAGCCCTATGCGCCGTACGAGGCCATCGGCATCCGCAACCTGGGTGGCGAATACAACCAGATGGCGACGACGCTGCTGCAGATCGAGAACGAGTTCTACGGCACCATCCGCCCCAAGCGCGTGATCCGCCCCGGCGAGCGGCCGCTGCACGCGCTGCGCGAACGCGGCGTGGAATACATCGAAGTGCGCTGCATGGACCTGGACCCCTTCGTGCCGGTGGGCATCACGGCGATGACCATGCGTTTCCTGGACATCTTCCTGCTGCACTGCCTGCTGCACGACAGCCCGCCCGATACGCCCGAAGAGATTGCCGCGCTGGGCCGCAACCAGCACCGCACCGCAGCCTTTGGCCGCGAGCCAGGGCTGGAACTGGAACGCGACGGCCGCCCCATGCGACTGGGCGACTGGGCGGCCGAGCTGCTGGCGCAGTGCGCGCCCATCGCCGCCGCATTGGACGCCGCGCACGGTGGCAGCGCGCATGCCGAAGCCCTGGCTTCGGCGAACGCCGCGCTGGCTGACCCGGAAGAGCTGTCGTCGGCGCGCGCGCTGGCCACCATGCAGCGCGACTTCGGCGGCTCGCACACCGCCTTCATCCAGGCGCAGAGCGAGCAGACGCGCAACCACCTGCTGGCCCTGCCCTGGCCGGCCGAGCAGCAGGCCGCCTTCGAAACCATGGCGCGCGATTCGGTGGCCAGGCAAAAGGCCATCGAGGCCGCCGACGTGGTGGACTTCGAGACCTTCCGCAAGGCCTACCTGGCGCCCGAGCGGCTGCTGGCCTGAGCCTCCTGACGGGGGCTGGCCGCGCCCCGCTTCAGTGCTGCCCGCGCGACAGGCCGCGCGGCCGATAGGGCCCGCGCCGCGCGAAGTCGTCGACGAAGGCGTCGAGCACCGGCCGCGCACCCGCGCCGATGTCGTGGTTGATCATGAGCACCAGCGCCCAGGGCCGGCCGCGCGGGTCGTTCACCACGCCGGCCAGCGCTGCCACGTTGCGCAGCGTGCCGGTCTTCAGGCGTGCCACGCCGGTGGCCGGGCTGTCCTTGATGCGGTTGCGCAGCGTGCCGTCCACGCCGGCCACCGGCAGCGTCATCAGCAGGTCGGGGGCCAGGCGGCTGTGCCAGACCCATTCGATCAGGCGCGCCAGCGTGGTGGCCGTGATGCGCTCACTGCGCGACAGACCCGAGCCGTTGTCCAGCACCAGCCCCGGTGCGGCGATGCCGCGTTCGGCGAACCAGCGCGGCACCACCTGGCGCGCCAGCTCCAGCGTGCTTGCGGCGGGCGCGGCGGCCATGCCAGGCACGCCCAGTTCCAGGAAGAGCAGGCGCGACAGCGTGTTGTCCGAGGTCTTCATCAGCGGCCGCAGCACTTCGCCCCAGGGGCGCGAGCGCCGCTCGGCGAGGAGGCGCGCGCCGGCCGGTGTGGCGGCCTCGCGCACCTGGCCGGTCCACTGCCCACCCAGCTCGCGCCAGGCCTGCGCGAATTCCAGGCCGATGTGGCGCGAGCGGTCGAGCAACTGCACCTCTTCCAGGCGCCGGCAATGGCGCGGAAAGCCACCCTGCGGCTGCACCAGCACGCCACCGGGCAGCAACGGGTCTTCGCTGCTGCGCGGCGGCAGCCACTCGGCGTCCCACTCGCTGCACGGGCGCTCGTTCAGGCGCAGCGCGCTGGCGTCGATGCGCAGGCCCAGCACCGCGGGCACGATGCGCGCAGCCACGGCCGCCGCGTCGGCGCGCAGTTCCACGGCCTGCAAGCCGCCCTGGAAGAGCAGGGCATCGGGGATCACGTTCCACCAGCCCTCGGGTCTTTCGTCGAAGGGTGGCGCGCCCACGTCCAGGCGTTCGGGGCGGTAGCGTTGGCGGTCGAGCACGAGGTCGCCTTCGATGCTGCGCACGCCCTGCGCGCGCAGTTCGCGCAGCATCAGCCACAGCGGCGCGGGGCCGAAGTCGGGGTCGGCGCCGCCTTGCAGCACCAGGTCGCCCTGCAGCACGCCGGCCTCCAGCGGTGCGGCGCTCAGCAGCTTGGTGCGGCCCAGGTGCGTGGCGCCCAGGCGGTCCAGCGCCACCACGGCGGTGACCAGCTTCATGGCCGAACCGGGCTGCATGGCTTCGTCGGCGCGGTGGCGCCAGGGCAGCGCGCGGTGGCCCAGCGGCAGCGCCACCGCGGCCAGCGCTTCGGGGGGCACCTCGATGCGGGCCAGCGCAGCCTTCACGGCGGGTGGCAGGGCGTCCTGCGCCTGCGCCGACGTGGCGGCCAGGCTGGCGGCCAGCAGGCCGGCCAGGAGCGGGTACCAGGGGCGAGACGACATGGCGCGATGGTACGGGCGGCAGAATCGCGGCTTTGCGGCTACCGAGATGGCGCCATGACACCGACGACCGCCCGCCTGGCCAGCCTGTTGTGCGCGCTGGCGTTCGCCTGGGTTGTCGCCGGCTGCGCCAGCGGCCCGCCCACGGCCACCGAAGGCGGCGTGCCCATCGACGCCACGCGCAGCGCCAAGGGCCAGGACAGCCGCGTGCTCTTCCTCGTCATTCACTACACGGTGGCCAACTTCCCGAACTCGATGAAGATCCTCACCCAGCAGGAGGTGTCGGCGCACTACCTGCTCAGCGACGAACAGCCACCGAAGATCTACCGCCTGGTCGACGAGAACCGCCGCGCCTGGCATTCCGGCGCCAGCGCCTGGGGGCCCAACCAGCGCCTGAACAGCAGCAGCATCGGCATCGAGATCGTGCACCCCGGCTTCATCACCACGCCCAACGGCCAGCGCGTCTACCTCGCCTTCCCGCAGGCGCAGATCGACGCGCTGATCCCGCTGGTGAAGGACATCGTCAGGCGCCATGAGATCAAGCCCGAGCGCATCCTCGGCCATGGCGAGGTCACGCCTGCGTACAAGGAAGACCCCGGCCCCACCTTCCCCTGGAAGCTGTTCGCCGACCTCGGCATCACGCCGCCCTGGCCCGACGCCGCGCGCGTGGCCGCACGGCGTGAGGTGTTCGAAGCCAACCCGCCCGACATCACCTGGTTCCAGAAGACGCTGGCCCAGCACGGCTACGCGGTCGAAACCACGGGCATGCTCGACAAGCAGACCGAGCGTGTGCTGATGAACTTCCAGATGCGCTACCGCCCCGCGCGTTACGACGGCCAGCCCGACGCCGAGAGCGCGGCCATCCTGTGGGTGCTGACGAACCCCTTGCCGACAGCCCCTGCGCCGGCCGCATCCGAACCATGACCGAAGCCTGGCTGCGCCGCGGCGCGCGGGTGCAGCTGCGGCGGCTGCGCGGCAGCGACCTGGCGCGGTTTCAGGCCTACCGCGGCGACGTCGGGCTGGGGCGCTGGCAGGGCTGGCAGCCCATGGCCGATGAAGCAGCCGCCGCCTTCCTGCAGCAGATGGCCGCCGCGCCGTGGTGCCCGCCGGGAGCCTGGTTCCAGCTCGCCATCGCCGACGCTGGCGACGACGGCCTCATCGGCGACATCGGCCTGCACCTGGCGGCTGACGGCGTGTCGCTGGAGGTCGGCTTCACCCTGGCGCGCGGCGCGCAGGGGCGAGGTCTGGCGGCCGAAGCCGTGGGCCTGGCCGTTGCCATTGCATTCGCGCACACCCCGGCTCGGCGCATCGTGGCCATCACCGACGTGGAGAACCTGGCTTCGGTGCAGCTGTTGCAGCGCCTGGCTTTCGCCCCTGTCGCCACGCAGGCCGCGCTGTTCCGCGGTGCGCCCTGCCGCGAACATCACTTTTTGTTGCAACGGCCCGAAGTACCATGAACGCCATGCGTACCGCACTTGTCATGGCCGCCCTCGGGCTCGGCCTTTCCGCCTGCAGTTCCCCGCAGCTCTATGCCGTCGGCCAGGAATGGCAGAAGCAGGAGTGCCGCAAGATCCCCGACATGGCCGAGCGCGCGCGCTGCGACAAGAGCGCAGCCACCTCCTACGAGCGTTACCAGGCCGAGGTCGAAGCGGCGAAGAAGGCCCGGTGAGACGCCGCGCCCTGGCGCCGGCCGCGCTGGCGTGGCTGGCGGGTTGCGAGACGAGCGTGCTGCCGCCGGCCGCGGCACCCGCGCAGCAGGTTCTTGCTCCCGTTGCTCCCCTGGCGCCGCCGGCCCTGCCAGCGTCCGAGTTGCCGCCACCGGCACCGCGCGAATTCCGCGGCGCCTGGGTTGCCACCGTCAACAACATCGACTGGCCCAGCAAACCCGGCCTGCCCGCCGAAGTGATGCGCAGCGAGGCGCTGGCGCTGCTGGAACGCGCGCGGCAGCTCGGGCTGAACGCCATCGTGCTGCAGGTGCGGCCGGCCGGTGATGCCATCTACCCGTCGACGCTGGAGCCGTGGACCGAGTACCTCAGCGGCGAACAAGGCCGCGCGCCTTGGCTGAAAGGCGAAGCGCCCTGGGACCCGCTGGCTTTCTGGGTGCACGAAGCGCACCGCCGCGGCCTCGAGCTGCACACCTGGCTCAACCCCTACCGCGCGCGCCATTCATCGGCGAAGAGCCCGCTCGTGGCGCCGCACATCGGCGTGCGCCAGCCGGCGGCGGTGAAGCGCTACGGCGACATGCTGTGGATGGACCCCGGCGAGCCTGCCGCCGCCGCGCAGACCCTGGCCGTGGTGGCCGACCTGCTGCGCCGCTACGACGTGGATGCCGTGCACATCGACGATTATTTCTATCCCTACCCGGTGCAGGCCGGTGGCGCCGACCTGCCCTTCCCCGACGACGAGGCCTGGGCGCGCTTCCAGCTGGCCGGCGGCGCGCTGGCCCGCGACGACTGGCGCCGCGTCAACGTCGACCAGCTGGTGCAGGCGCTGCACCGCACCGTGCGCGAAACGCGGCCTGCGGCGCGCTTCGGCATCAGCCCCTTCGGCCTGGGCAAGCCCGAGCGGCGGCCGGCCGGCATCACCGGCTTCAGCCAGTACGACAAGCTGTATGCCGACGCCGAACGCTGGCTGGAGCAGGGCTGGCTGGACTACTGGGCGCCGCAGCTGTACTGGCCCATCGCACGCGAAGGGCAGCAGTTCCCGGTGCTGCTGGACTACTGGCTGGCCACGAACCCGCAGCAGCGCCATGTCTGGCCCGGCCTTTTCACGAGCCAGGTGAAGGCGGCCAGCAACCCCTGGCCGGCGCGCGAGTTCATCGAGCAGATCGAGTTGCAGCGCAGGCGGCCCGCAGCAACCGGCCACATCCACTTCAGCATGGCCGCGCTGATGTCCGACCGCGAAGGACTGGCGCCGCTGCTGCAGATGGGCCCCTACGCGCAGCCGGCGCTGGTGCCCGCTACGCCCTGGCTGCAGGCGCCGACGGTGGCGGCGCCACTGCTGAAGGTGGCAGCGCCGCGCGTGCACATCCAGCCCGCGGCCGGTGAAGCGGCGCGGCGCTGGGCCGTGTGGCGGCGTGTCGGCGGGGCCTGGCGCTTTGCCGTGCTGCCGGCGCAAGAGCGCGTGGTGGATGCCGTCGGCGCGGATGCGGTGCTGGTGCAGGCGGTGGACCGCATCGGCCGTCTGGGTGAACAGGCCATCGTGCGCCTACCCTGAACCGGGGGCAGCAGCCCCGCAGCCGCGGGGGTGCCGTGCGGCGACGCACAGAAGGCATGCCCGGCGCGCCCGAGCCTGACCGGACCCCCTTTCCTCAGGAACCGTTCATGAACTTGCATCACCTGTGTTTCGCGGCTCCTGGCGGCCGCCCACCTGGCGGTCTGCGCGTTGGTCGCGGGGTGGCTGGACCGGCGGTGCATCTACATTCGCGTCTGATTCCGACACCGGGAACTGCCATGGCCCAGACCGACGCCCGCGTGGATGCCTACATCGAAGGCGCCGCGCCTTTTGCACAACCGCTGCTCGCCTACCTGCGCAAGTGTGTGCACGAGGCTTGCCCCGATGTGCACGAGGACATCAAGTGGGGCATGCCCTTCTTCGTGCTCGGCGGGCGCCCGCTGGCGCACTTGGCAGCCTTCAAGGCGCATTGCGCCTTCGGCTTCTGGCACGGCGGTGAGGTGGTGGCCACCGGCAAGGAGCGTGAAGCGATGGGCCAGTTCGGCCGCGTCACGGTGCGCGCCGACCTGCCCGGCCCGCGCGAGATGAAGACCCTGGTGCGCGCCGCCGCGGCGCGCATCGATGCCCAGCAGGCAGCGTCACCCGCGCCGAAGAAGCCGCGCCTGGCCAAACCGTTGCCGGCCATGCCCGCTGACCTGGCCGCCGCGCTGGCCGCCGTGCCTGGGGCACGCGCGCACTACGACGCCCTGTCGCCCACGCACCGCCGCGAATACCTGGAATGGGTGCTGGAGGCCAAGCGCGAAGAAACGCGCCAGCGGCGCCTGGAGCAGGCCGTGCAGCGTTTGTCGCAAGGGCTGCCCCGTTACGGCTGAGCTCGCTGCATTGGCGGCTTCGCAGTCTTCAGCCTCCTTGCCATGAAGCGATTTTTCGCCGCGGCCGTTCGGGCCGCGGGCAGCAGCTATCAGGGCAAGACGCTGATCTCCACGGCCGACCTGCGCGCCACGACCACGGGGAAGAAGGTACTGCCCGACGCGCGCCTGTGGCCCGAGCGCAGCAACCCGCAGTACGGCATGCGCTGGTTCGTCACCGCCTAGCGCGGCCACACGCTGGTGGACCATGGCGGCAAGCTCGAAGGCGCCAGCAACACACTGGGTCTCGTGCCGGGCCGCGACGTGGGCGTCTACGCCACGGTCAACGTCAGTGGCGGCGCCCTGCGTGGTGTCATCCGCTATGCCGTCATCGACCGCCTGCTGGGCCTGCCGCCGGTGGACTGGAGCACGCGTTTCCGCGACCCGTACGTCAAGGGCTAGGCGCCGCGCGAGCAGAAAGTGAACGCCGGCAAGCCGGGCACCCGGCCGGACTTCGCACTCGACGACTACGTGGGCGAGTACGAACACCCGGGCTATGGCGCGATGCACATCGTGCGCCAGGGCGGGGCCCTGGCGATGAGCTCGACGGCGAACTCGAGGGTCTGCGGGCCGAACTGGCATCGGCGGTGAAGCCCTCCGAATTCAGGCGCCTGCCCGACGCGCGCTTCAAGGACCGCGCCTTCCTGGCCGACGCCAGCGGCCGCATCAGCCAGCTGGCGCTGAACAGGGCTGGCAACAGCAGCCTGGCCCCGCGCGTCGACAAGCCCTGAGTCCCTAGAATCCGCGCCCCACCCCTGCTCAGTGCCACACCTCACCCATGTTCAAGAACGCCCTTGTCTACCGCATCGACCACTGGGAGCCGCCCACGCTGAGTGAATTCGAGAAACACCTGGGCAGCGCGCGTTTCGTCGAGTGCGGGGCTTCGCAGCCTGAGTCGGCCGGCTGGGTGGCACCGCGCGGCGACAAACACGGCGCGCTCGCTGAAAGCGTGGGCGGCCAGCTCATTCTGAAGCTGGCCACCGAGACCAAGGCGGTGCCCGGCGGTGTGGTCAAGACGCAGGTGGAAGCCGCACTCGACCAGATCGAGAAGGACACCGGCCGCCGGCCCAAGGGCAAGCGCGTCAAGGAGCTCAAGGAGCAGGTCATCCAAGCCCTGCTGCCGCGCGCTTTTCCCAAGCGCGCCGAAACCCTGGTCTGGGTCGACGCCCAGGCGCAACTGGTGCTGGTGGGCGCCGCCAGCGCGAAAAAGGCCGACGCCGTCGTCACGCGGCTGCTCGACCTGCTGGCCGGCGGCTGCAAGCTGAGCCTGCTGCAGACGCAGCTGGCACCGGCCACCGCCATGGCCACCTGGTTGAGCGAACAGGAAGCGCCGGCCGGCTTCAGCATCGACCGCGACTGCGAACTGAAGCAGCCCGACAGCGAGAAGGCTGCCGTGCGCTATGCGCGCCACACGCTCGACATCGCCGAGGTGGCCGAGCACATCAAGCAAGGCAAGCTGCCGACGCAGCTGGCGCTGACCTGGAACGGCCGCGTCAGCTTCGTGCTGACCGAGGCGCTGACGCTGAAGAAGATCAAGCTGCTCGACGTGGCGCTGGAAGGCCCCGGCACGACGGCTGGCCAGGCAGACGACGGCTTCGACGCCGACGTGGCCATCACCACCGGTGAACTGCGCCAGCTGCTGCCGGCGTTGGTGGAAGCCCTGGGCGGCCTGCAGCAGACGCCCGGCGCGATCTCACCGCTGCCCGCCGCCGCGGCCGATCACACGACGGCACCCTGGGACGCCGTGCCGGCCTAGGCTTCACACCCGCTCAGGCCGCGAAGCGCCATTCGTGGCGCTGCTGGCTGTGCACCAGCATCACGTGCTGATGCGTGGTCTTGCAGTGCCAGGACTGCAGGCTGGCCGCATCCAGCGCCTGCAGCGCGTCGACCTGCAGGACCGCCGCGCAAGGCGTGCCGGGGTCGCGCACCGACTCGTATCGCAGCCACTGCAGGCCACGTGCGCGGGCAGCGCTGGCCAGCGCCTGGGTGGGCGTGTAGTCGCGGTCGCGCGTCCAGCGTTCGCGCAGGGCCAGCCAGGGCGGCGACAGGAGGTCGAGTGCCGGGCCGGCGACTCGGGCGCGAAAGAAAGTGTGTTCGGTGAACAGGGCCTGCTCGCGCAGGCCCTCGCTGGCGGTGAGGAAGCGCCAGCGCCAGTAGGCCACTTCGGCGGCGGCCGCCCGCAGCGTCTGGGCGCCGTACCAGACGCCCGGCGCGCCCGCGCCGCGGAAGCGGCTGGCCGTGGGCGAGCGCACGCGGAAGGGCTGGGTCAGCAGGGCTGGTTTGTCGGGGGCGGCTGCGGCCGGCTGACTCGCTTCGAGCATCTGCTCCAACAGCAACTGCTCTTGCAGCGTGTCCACCAGGCGCAAGGTCGCCACCACCTGTTGCGCTGCGACGCCGCGCCAGGCGTCCATCGCCAACTCGGCCGCGGCCTCGAAGCCGACGGCCGGCCACGGCACTTCGGCGTTCACGCCGGTGCGCGCTGGGCGTCGAGGTAGGCCAGGGTCATGACCAAGCCCTGAACTGTAAGTACCAACTCACGTGGAATGCCGCCCAGATCGGTGTTATGGGTGTTCATCCAGGCCAGGCGGCGGGCGGAGTCGTTGCCCACCAGCGCATCGAGCGAGCGGTAGATGCGCACCAGCAGCAACGCCAGTTCGCCTTCCTTGGTGGCCGGGTCGAGCGGCCGGCGGCCGTGCAGCAGGCGCGACACCGTGGGTTCGCTCAGGCCGATGACGCGCGCCAGCGCGGCACCCGACAGGCCCAGCAAGGCCGCCGCGCGCGCCGTGGCCGTGGCCAGCACGCCGGCCGCTTCCACCGGCGGCCGGCTATAGGCAGGCGTGGCTTCTTTGGCGATCAAGCCTGTCATTTGGAATCTTTTCATTGTGATATTCCAAATCTACACCCGGAGCGGCGCTCCATGCAAGCCACCGACGTTGCGGACGTGACGCGAGACCTGGCCGCGTGGCGCACACCGCGGCACCGTTGGCGCGCGCCGTGCGCAAGCACCGGCTTGTGGCGATGGCTGCCGCCGCGCCCTCACACCGACAGGGCCGCTGCCAGCGCCTCGCGCACGCTGCGCGTGTGCACCGGCAGCACCACCACGTCGCCGGGCTGCGCCCAGGCCAGCAGGGCGCG